>DAORJJ010000053.1:0-21392 GCA_035439005.1 Polyangiaceae bacterium
TCGAGCCTCCGAACAGGCCTCCCACGGGGTCGAGCGCGGCGACCGCCGCGAGGCCGGTCACCCCGGAGGCCGGAGCCTCCGCGGGAGATCTCGTCGACTACACCAAGCTCCCCGCGATCCTCGACAGGCGCTTCGAGGAGCTCGACGAAGACGGCGCCCTGCGCGCGACGATCCTCCGCGCCGGCGATCGTTGGACGCGCAGCGCGCAGAAGGGCCTGCTCTCGGCGGCCGTGCAGGCGAGCCTCTCGGCGAAGCAGCAGAAGGAGGAGAAGAACCGCGCGTTCGATCTGCTCGACGCGCTCACGAAGTCGGGCGCGCTCCCCATCGAGGACGCGAGCCTGCACGTCGTGCTCGCGGCGACCCACGGGTTCGATCAGACGCTGCTCGAGACCGTGATCCAAGACAACGTGAACCCGATCGAGAAGGTCGAGCGCTCGCTCATGATCGTCGGCACGACCATCCACGGGCGCCCCGCCGCGGAGCTCCTCGCCGACGACCAGCGAGAGCGCTTCCTCGCGGCGTCGCCTCGGCTCGGGCTCACGGCCGCCGCCACCCCGCCCGCGGAGGGGTCCGCCGAGGGCTGAAGGCCGCCCGTCGAGAGCACGCGGCACGTCGCGTGCAGTGAGGGCGCCATGCTCTCCGCTTGGCGCCGCTCCCTCGCCGTGGGTTCTCTGGCCGTGGCCTGCGCGCTCGCCCTCGCGCGCCCCGCCCACGCCGACACCGGGATGTCCGTCGGGCTCGGCTTCGCCTTCGCCGCGGCCGTGCCCGACGGACCACGAAAGACGCAGCTCGGCGCCCCCTGGTACTTGCGCTTCGAGGCGGCGGGCGTCTCCCGCGTCGACGACACGCCGGCCGAGGGCGATCGCCCGAGCCGCGCGCACTTCTCCGTGCACGACGCGCTCTTCCTCGAGGGCGATCTCGGCGCGCTGTGCGACAAGAGCGGCTGCGCGTCGCTCGGCGACGTCGCGCTCCGCGGAGTAGGGGGCTACGAGCTGCTCCTCGGCCTGCGGGCGCCGGGGGCCTCCGTGTACGTAGGTCCACGCATCACATGGGAAGGCTGGTTGACGAACAAGTACGCGCTGGGCGCGGTGAGCTGGCCAGTGGTGCTCCGCCTGGAGCAGGCGGTCGCGCACACGCGCCGCCGCATTCTGTCGGCCTGGGCCTCGCCGCACGGGCTCTTCCGGTCGTACGGCGGCGCATGGAACGAGCCCCTCGCCGACGCGTTCTGGCTGTCGCTCTCCGGCGGCGCTACGCGGGCGATCCTCTCGGCCGACCCGGCGGGGGAGGCCACCGGCGCCCTCGGGGTGACCGTGACGGTGGGTGTTCGCGTGGGCTCGGCCCTGTAGCGATTACGCCTCGGCGGGGCGCGGAGGGGCGCGCCGCGCCGAGCGAGTGAGGACGGTAATCAGCGTGGACATGAAGATCTCGGTGGCCATGAACCCGAGCCACTGTGTGTTTGGGAGACCCGTGACGAAGCAGGAATACAGGCGCGCGGCCGGCGCGGCGTAAATCGCGGCCAAGAACGCGATGTTGTGTTTGCGCGAGGTGACGATCTCCTCGCGCAAGAAGAGGGCGAAGAGGCCAATGCCAATCTCGCGCCCCTCGAGGAAGCGGAGCTCGTTCAGGAACGTCGCGCGCCCTTCGCCGAGCGGCGCGAGGTGGAGCATGTACGGCGCGTGCAGCCACACGTCGGGCAGCAGCACCCCCGAGAGGCCGTAGGCGACCACCACCACGCCGAAGAGGCGAACGGCGGCGCTGGCGAGGCGGAGCTCGGTGGCGTTCGACATGCGCCGAGCGTACCAGAGGCCGCGTCGTTGCATCGCCGAGGCGCGGGCTCGCGTCGGCCTACCGGCCCGTGTCGAAGGTCTGCGCGGCGCCGTAGCTGCCGGGCGCGGGGCGAGCGGTGACCTGGGCGCTCGGGGCGGCGCTGGGACGCGCCGCCGGAGGTGCCGCGCGCGCGGGGCCCCGCGCCGAGGTCGCGAGGAGGAAGGCGCGCTCGCTCTTGGCGCGCTCGGCGCGCACGGCCGCGACCGTGGCGTCGTCCCGCTGCTGGTCGTGGTAGACCGCGAGCGCCGCGTCGAAGTCCTCGATCGCCTTCAAGTGGTGGCCCGCCGCGGCCTCGACGAGGCCGAGGTTGCCGAGCGCGAGCGCGCGATCCGGGTGTGCGCCCAGCAGGCCGCGCGCGCGCTCGAGGTGGACGCCGGCCGCCGCCCAGTCGGCCCGCGCGATCGCGATGAGCCCGAGGCTGTTCTCGGTGCGACCCACGACGAGCTCGCTCGCGCCGCCGCGCTTCTCGAGCGCGAGCGCGCGGAGATAGTGCGCCTCGGCGTCGTCGAGCTTGCCCTGCAGCCGGAGGACGCCGCCGAGGTTGTGGTGATGCCGCGCGAGCGCGGGGTGCTCGGCGCCGAGCGTGGCGCGGTCGGCCTCGAGCGCCCGCTGGTGGAAGGCGAGCGCCGAGGGGAGCTCGCCCCGCGCGCGCTCGAGGTTGCCGAGCGCCGTGAGCGTGCGCGACACGTCGAACCCGTGCGCCGCCGACCCTGCCTCGCGGGCCGCGAGGCTCGCCTCGAGGTCGCGCTGGGCGCCCTCGTAGTCCGCGACGTTCGTGCGCGCGACGCCCAGCAGGAAGCGGAGATCGGCCGCGAGCTCGGGGGCGGCGCCTACCCGCGCGAGGGCGGCGGTCGCGGGGCCCTCCGAGCCGAGGAGCGCCGTGAACTGACCCTCCTCCGCGCGGAGCGCGAGCAGCTCGAGCCAGACGCGCACGGCCGCGCGGTCGTCGCGCCCGCCCTCGGCCGCGACCAGCGCCGCGTTCGCCTCCTTCGCCGCCTCGGCGAGCGCGCCGCTGCGGCGGAGCATGGTCGCGAGGTGGAGGCGCGCCTCCCCCACGGCCGGGCGATACCCGAGCTCGACGGCGAGGGCGGTGAGCGCGCGGCCCTCTTCGACGGCGGCGGGAGACGCGCTGCCGGCGGCCGCCGTGGCGTGCGCGCGGGCCAAGCTGGCCTCGAGCGCCTCGAGCCGTGTGGCACGATCGCCCGTGGGTCTCGCGTCGACGGCCGCGAGCGACGCCGTGTCGGCGCACGCCGCGATCGACGGGAGCGCCGCGGTCGCCTCGGGCGCGTGGAGCCACGCGGCCTCATCCGCGCGCTCGAGCCGCTCCCCGAGCGCCCTCGCCTCGCCCAGCGCGCGGCGCAGGCAGTGCATCCGCGCGTCGAGCAGCGCGGGCGACTGCTCGCGCCGCACCTCGGTCGCCTCGCAGGTCGCGCGGTGCGCCGCGGCCCATTCGGTGGAATATGCACGCAACTCCGCCACGGCGCGATCCGCGGCGCCCGCCGTCCACGCGCCTCGCGCGGTGGACGCGGCGTGGATCCGCGCCGCGCGCGCGTCGTCGGCCACCTGCGCGGCGAGGGCCGCCCCGGCGCCGCAGCGATCGCGCTCGCGCTCACGCCAGGAGCGCGCGACGAGCACGAGCGTCACGAGGGCGCCCACGACCGCGAGCGCCGCGAGGACCCGCCCGGTGCGCGAAGGACGTGCGGGCGCGAGGGCCGCGGCGACCGCCGCGAGCAGCTCGTGCATCGAGGCGAAGCGCGCCTCAGGGGCGGCCGAGAGGGCGCGCGTGAGGACCGCCCGGAGCCGGCCGAGCTCGGGCGACGCGTCGGGGAAGGTCGGCGCGCCCGACGCCGCCTCCCGGAGCTCCGCGGCGCTCGACCCCTCGAAGGGTCGCCGCCCAGCGAGCGCCTCGAAGAGCACGATCGCGAACGCGAACTGGTCGGTCGAGGCCGTGGCCGCCTCGCCGCGCCACTGCTCGGGCGCCATGTACGCGGGCGTGCCGAGGAGCGCGCCGGTCTGGGTCAGCGCCGCCTGCGTGTCCTCGGCGTCCGGCGCCGGGCTCGTCGGCGCGGCCTGCCCCGCGCCCTCGCCGAGGCGCGCGAGCCCAAAGTCCGTCACCCGCGCGCGCCCGTCGGCCCCGACCAGCACGTTCTCGGGCTTGAAATCGCGGTGGACCAGGCCCGCCTCGTGCGCCGCTGCGAGGCCTCGTCCGGCGGCGACCACGACGGCGACGCGCTCGGACGCGGGCCGGACTTCGCGCAGCCACGCCCGCAGCGTCTGGCCTCGCACGTGCTCCATGGCGATGTGCACCGCGTCGCCGAGGCGCCCCACGTCGTACACGGCGACCACGTTCGGGTGCGCGATCTTCGCCATCGCCTGGGCCTCGCGGACCAAACGCTCGCTGGCGGTCTGCGAGCCGCGCGCGCGCAGCACCTTGAGCGCCACGTCCCGGTCGAGCTCGGGGTCGTGCGCGAGGTACACGACGCCCATCGCGCCCTCGCCGAGCGCCTCGACGATCGTGTGCCGCCCGACCTTCGCGCCCTTCGCGAGGAGCGGCTCGTCGCGCGCGCTGGCCGGCGCGCCCGCGTCCTCGGCGTCGGCCGTGTCGGCGTCGTCGGCCGCGTCCCGCGTGGGCCCCGACAGGGTCGCGCCGCCCGCGAGCACGCGCACGATCGCGCTGCACTCCGGGCACGCGTCGAGGTGCTCCTCCGCCTCCGCGCGCGCGGCCTCGGGGAGGCGCGCGTGCACGAAGTCGTCAATCGCGCCGTCGTCGAGGCAAAGGGGCTTCACGGGGGTCTCTCGGGCTCGTTCGACGGTCGTCGTCGACGGTATCGCGGCGTGGCCGCGGGTGTATCGTAGCTCGCGCGATGGAACTCGACGCGCTGTGCGGGCTCGCGGAGGCGGCGCTGCCGGACCTCCCCCTCCCGCGGGGCGCCTTCGGCGAGTGGCTCGCGCAGCACGAGGCGGGTCGAGAGCTGCTCGCGGCGCCCGCGGCGGACGAGACGACGACGGGGCGCGTGACCGAGCTGTGGCTCGCGTGCGCGATCGGCCGGGGGGATGAGGGCGCGGCGCGCGTCTTCGACCAGCGCTACGTCGCGCCCCTCGACGTGACCCTCGCGCGCATGAAGCTCTCCCCCGCGGAGCTCGACGAGGTGAAGCAGCTCGTGCGGGCCAAGCTGCTCGTCCGGGCGCCGGACGATCGCGGCGTGTTGCGCGCGCGGGTCGAGGAGTACGCCGGGCGCGGCCGGCTCGCCGGGCTCGTCCAGGTCGCCGCGACGCGCGAGGCGCTCACGCTGCTCCGCGGCGCGCGGAGGCACGCGCCGCCGGACGACGACGAGCTCCGCGATCCCGTGCTCGGCGAGGCCGACCCCGCGCTCGAGGGCCTCAAGGCGAAGTACCGCGTCGCGTTCCGGCAGGCGTTCGCGCAGGCCGTCGCGGGGCTCACCGCGAAGCAGCGCAACTTCCTCCGCCTGCATTTCCTCGGCGGGATCACGCTCGAGCAGCTCGCGGCGATGGAGGGCGTTCACCGCGCCACGATCGTGCGGTGGCTGCGCGAGGCGCGCGAGGCCGCGCTCGAGGCGACCCGGGCCGCGCTGGGGCGCACGCTCGGCGTGCGGCCCGACGAGCTCGCGAGCCTCCACGCGCTCGCCGCGAGCCGCCTCGACGCGAGCCTCGAGCGCGTGCTCCGCACCGGGGACGAGGGCGAGCGCTGATCAATACCGCAGCGCCGCGCGCACTGGCGCAGCGCCGCGCGCCTCGGCGTCGACCGGGCGCGAGGACTTCCCGGTGATCTGCCACTGGCCCGCGTCCGTGGGGGCGAGCAGCACCGTGTCCACCACGCGTCGCCCGTCGAACACGACGTCCACGTAGGCCACGGCGGCGTCCTCGCTCGCCTGGACCTCGGTGACGTGGAAGCTCACAGGGCCCTTCGCCGTGAGCCACCGGCTCGCCGCGCGCTCGACCGGCTCGACCAGCACCGGGGCGCCCCCGGACACGACCGTGGAGCCCGGCCTCCACGCGGCGAGGAGCGCGCCGCGGTCGTGCGCGCCGAGCGCGGAGAAGTGCCGCGAGAGGGCCCGCTGAACGCCGACCTCGGGCGTCTGGTAGCCGCCGCAGGCGTCGGCGGTCTGGGGGATGGCGCTCCCGAGGGCGGTCACGGCGAGGGCGAGGGCGAGGGCGAGCGGGCGGAGGTTCATGGCGGGTCCTTCTCTTTCTTCGTGAGGCGCGCGCCGCGGAGGGCTTCGCGTCGGTTCACCCCGAGAACGCGGCCCACCAGGGACCGGCGCACCGATTTTCAAAAAGAAATCGCAAGAGCCTGGAATGACAGCGGTTTTCTTGACGCGTCGGTCGTCCGCGAGCGCCCGGGCGTTTCGCGTGCGCCGGTCGCCCGACCGCGGCGTTCCTGGGCAGGAGGCCCCGATGTCCCACGATCCGCTGTCCCGTAGGCTCTTTCTGTCGAGCTCGCTCTCCTCGCTCTCCTCTCTGTCCGTCGTCTCGGCCGCGCCCCTGCTGCTCGGGTGCACGTCTCCCGCCGCGGCTGCGCCCCCGCCGCGCCGGTGCGTCCGCGGCGTCGGCACCGCCGCCAACATCGAGGGGCCGTACTACCGCGCCGGCGCGCCGTTCCGCGCGGACCTCGTGGACGCCGACGTGGTTGGGGCGCCCCTCCGCGTGAGCGGCGCGGTGCTGTCGCTCGACTGCAAGACCCCGCTCGCTGGCGCCGTCCTCGACGTGTGGCAGGCGAACGGCAACGGCCAGTACGACAACGACGGCACGCTGCGCCTGCCAGCGAGCGAGCGCGGGGCGATGCGCCTGCGCGGCAAGGTGCGCGCGGACGCGCGGGGAGACTTCTCGTTCGCCACCGTGCTCCCGGGTCACTACCTGAACGGGCGCGTGTACCGGCCCGCGCACATCCACGTGAAGGTGTCGGCGCCCGGGCACGCGCCGCTCACGACGCAGCTCTACTTCCCCGACGATCCCTACAACGCCGCCGATCCGTTCATCGAGCGGTCGCTCATCATGGACGTTGCGCGGACCTCGGGCGCGCTCGCCGCGCGCTACGACTTCGTCCTGCGGCCGGCGTGAACCCTCGCCCGACGGTCCGCTCCGCGCTACGGTGATCGCGGGCGCGGCCCTGCCAAAGCGCTGGCCGCATACACGTCACTCGTCACGCGTCTTTTTGCCTATCCGCCTACCACATGCCAAGCAGGTTTGTTCGTTGCAAGCGGTCACCGGTCAAGGCTCGCGCCTCGCAGGCGACGAGCCTCGTAGCTCTGCAATCGGCTGTTCGTAACGGGTAATCCAAAGAACCGGGTTCCATCCACCCGGGCGTGGGCCGCGCCCTCTCATTTTTTTCAGCGGAGCTCGCCGCCGGAGCGCGCATCGGTGCGGCGAGCGCCTCGCCGTCTCGCTAGCCGCGCTCCACCAGCTCGGTCTTGTTCGCGCGGTTGATCGCCTGCTTCACGCGCTGCAAGAACTCCTGAATTCGGTCGATCTCGTTCCACATCTCGCGCGAGGGCAGGCCATAGTCGGTCACCTCCACGACGTCGTAGCCGAGGGTCTCCATCTCCTCGGCCTTGAGGCCCTTGTCGCTGAAGGTCTCCTTCTTGCGCTCCACCCGCGTGACGGTGCGGTAGCGGGCGTGGCCCTCCTCCGAGGCGATGACGTTGACCCCGTCGGCGCGCAGGGGCACGGCGCGCGCCGCCTCCTCCATGCGCGGGATGATGGCGTCCTTCAGCACGAGCAGCTCGGGGATGCTGTACGTGCGCTCGACGCCGTCGAGGTCCTCCACCTCGGCCTTCGCCGCCTGGTTGGTGAGCGAGATGCGGAGCGCCAGATCGCGATCCTCCTCCAGGATCTCGCGCATGCGCTGCCGGCACTCCTCGACGGTGTAGTGGCGCTGCGTGGTCTTCTCCGAGCCGGGCTCGGGCTCGAAGGCCGCGGGTCCCTCGATCGCCCTCGCGCGGTAGCTCCGTCGCGTGACGCCGGAGGACTTCAGGCGGTTCTGCCAAGCGGTGAGATCCGACGCGAGCTTCTTGCGGCGGTTGAAGGCGTCTCCCAGGGTCATTCGCATCGCGTGAGCATAGCGCGACAACGCGCCGGCCGTGGCCGTGGCGCGAGCCGGAGGGGAGGTGGGCCCGACGCGCTCGCCCGCCGTCAGGGCACCGTCAGATCGAAGTGCACCGACCAGTTGTAGAGCGAGTATCCGTACATCGAGGGCGTCGTGTCCGAGTCGCGCACGTTGCCGCGCGGCCCCTGGGTCGGGCCGGGGCAGGCGGGCGAGGGCGCGTTCTGCGCGTACGTGAGGTGTTTGTTCGCGCCGGTCGGCGTCGACGCGAGGGTGATCCTCACGGTGTCGGGGGCGGTCACCGCGACGCCGGTGATCGCGGGGGTGGAGGCGCTGTCGGTGTAGCGGAACCCGTAGTTGCCGGGGTTCGTCACTAGGGTGGTGTCGAGCACGAGCGGCGGCACCGGCACGGCGAACTTCACCGTGAGCACGTTGTTGACGCGAGTCACGCTGGTGGGCCGCACGGGCTCCCACGCCTTGCCCTCGAGCACCGTGCGCAGGTACGCCTTCGCGAAGTACTCGCCCAAGCGCCGGTTGCTGTGCGCGCTGTAGTGGAGGCAGTCGGAGGCGAACGGGAGCGGGTAGCCGGGCGTGACCAAGACCACCTTGCCCGGCGCGCGCTCGTGCGCGTTGAGCTGCAGGTTCGCGATGGCGCTGGCCGGCTTGTCGGTCCAGCCGCTCATCTGCGAGATGAAGAGCGGCACCGGGAGCGTCTGGCCGGTGCGCGCCTTCACCTGGGTCTCGTAGTCGACCTGCCACTCGAGCAGGGCGTCCGAGTAGTTCTGGATCTTCCCCGGCGTGCCGTCGGTGCCGTTCAGCGGGAAGCCCGGGTAGTAGTGGTCGGTCTCGCCGTGGATCGCGGTGACCGCGCGCACGACGTAGCTGGCGCCGCGCGCCGCCGCGAGGGCCTTGGCGTCGTTCACCTGCCGCATCCCGTCGTCGAACGCCTTGATGTAGCTCGGCGAGTGCCACGAGCACCCGCCGCGCCGGAGGCAGTCGTAGCTGTTGCCGCTGCGGCCGTGCAGGCTCACCAGCACGTCGTGGCTCGTGCGCCCGGCGGGCTGCCCCACGAGGTACACCGAGCGCGCGATGTTGGCGATCTCGTTCGCGATCCCGGCCGAGGCGGTCTCGACCGCGTAGCTCAGGAACTTGTCGCCCTCGACGAGCGGCACGAGCGAGGTGGGCGTCTGGTAGGTGGTGCAGCCGTCGCCGTTGCAGTTGGTCGCCGTCATCACGCCGACGTTGAACATCAGGTTCGCGAACGGCTGGGTAGTGCTCAGCACGGGCGTGCCGGAGTTCGCCACGCTGTTGCTCTGGCCCGTGGAGAGCACGTGGTTGATGTCGAAGTGCTGATAGAAGGGGTCGAGGCCCGTGCCCGGGTTGCCCCCGTCCTCGTTCAGGCCGATCGTGGTCGGCGTGCTGATGGTCTTCTTCAGGGTGAGCCACAGCGTCGTGCCGTCACGCGAGGCCTCGTAGTCGACGCCGTCCACGAGGCTCGTCGTGCCCATGCGCACGCCCGTGGGCAGGCTCGTGCGCGAGTAGTCGAGGAGGCGAAAGACCGGGTTCTTGAGGGACTTCGCCTTCGGATCGAGCGTGATCACCGCCGCGGCCGTGCTGGGCTCGGCGCGCACGTCCCACGTGGCGTAGACGTGGTTGTAGCCCGCCGGCGCGTACGTCACGGTGTCGCTGCGGCCGACGCCGGCGGCGCCGCTCGTCACCACGAGGCCCCGCGTCGCGGTGAGCGTGGAGGCGGTCATGCGCTCCACCTGGGCGACGTGGTTCGTGGTGGCGGCCTTCGCGCCGAGCACGACGAAGGTGCCATAGCTCTGGTAGGGATAGCCGCTCAGGTTCCCCTGGTAGCCATAGCTCGGGAACGAGGTCTGGCCGACGGCGCCGAAGTTCATCCCCCAGCCCATGGTCTTCACGCTGGTGCCCGCGGGGAGCTGGTGCTGGTTCAGCAGGTAGGTCCAGTTCCAGGTCGCCGGCATGAGCTGCCCGGCGGGGCTGCCGGCGTCGATCACGCGCGTCGCGCTGGTCTTGCCCCAGTTCGAGTAAAACCAGCCGTAGCCCGCGTCGTGGCTCGCCCAGCGCTGCGACTGCACGAGGCCCATCTCGCTGTTCGTCGCGTTGCTCCACGAGCGCACGTACGGCACGACGTTCGTGGCGCTGTACGACCACGCCGAGTTCAGGGTCACCGGGCCGGTCGTCGCGGTGGTGGCGAACTTGCGGCGGTCGCCCCAGCCCACTCCGTCCACGGTGCCCGTCGAGCCGGTGTACTCGAGCGCGCCGTAGGGCGACTTCGTGTCGAGGGAGAGCGCGTTCGCGCCCGCCGCCGAGCTGTCGTAGGTGATCGACCAGAGCGGGTAGTCGCGGCCGCTGACGAAGCTCCACTGCACGGTCGCGCGCACCGGCACGGCCTCGCCCGCGCTGGTCTTCAGCTGCGAGTAGCCGTACTCGATGACCGCGTGCCCGGCGCCGACCGAGCGCAGCGTGCGCGTGCCTGGCAGGTACTTGCTCGAGACGTTGGCGTAGTCGGTGGAGCGCTGGGCCATCACGAAGCCGAAGCCGGGCTCCGGAGCGCCGCCGCTCACCGTGCGGGTGACGCTCGCCGACGGCTTGTACGTGAACGTGCGCGCGTAGCCGCCGTAGGCCCCCGCGGGATCGAGCGCGTCGTTCTTCACCAGAAAGGCCGTGCGCGGGCGCTTCACGCTGTCGGTCCAGGTGACGCGATCGCCCACGAAGCCGCCGACGTTCACGTCCTGCTCCACCGTCACGGTGGCGGCCGCGGCGAGGCGGCCGGGCGACGTGGGCTCGGCGCTCGGCGCCTCCACGTCGGCCTCGTCGGTCCCGTCGCGCTCGTCCGCCGTCGGCGTGTCGCGCTCGGGGTCACCGCCGCGCGCGGCCTCGAGCGGGGTCGTGTCCTCGAAGGGGGCGCTGCAGGCTGCCGGCACGACCAAGAGGGCGAGCAGGGAGACGAAGGCGTGGTTCGGGCGCATGGGCGCCACTATGGCTTTGGGGTCCGCGCCGAGCAAACCGGATCTGCGCGCAAAACCTGCGCCGCCCGCCGCCGCGCGCGGCCGCGCCGCCGCTCGGTGGGGCTACGCGCCGAAGCCGCCGTAGTCGTTCTTGGCGAGGTGCGCCTCGCAGTGGAACTCCTCGCCCCTCGCCTCCCACTGATCGTCCCGTATCCACAGATAGAGGACCTTGGTCTCGATGAGCTGCCGCACGGCGTCGCCGTACTGCTCGGTGCCGCGGAGCTCGTACGCGACCGCGGGCCTGTCCTTCGCGGAGTACATCCGGCCGAAGGTGGCGTTGCTTCCGATCATCTCCTGGACGCTCTTCTCGTCCGGGAACCGCTCGGCGATCTGGCGCGCGATGAGGCCTTGGTTGTAGTGGGCGTTGATCTCGCTCATCGCGAGCTCGATGGGCTTGAAAGAGCCCGCGTTCTGGTATTTCCAGTGCACGAAATCGAGGCAGTGGGTGAGCTCGTGGGCGAGCACGCACGCCTGGATGCACGGGGAGAGGGGCTCCTGGCGCACGTAGATCTGCACCGGCGAGACGGCCTTCCCGTGCGCGCGGAGCGTAGGGTCGATCGAGGCCTGCGCGCCGCCGAGCTCGGCCGAGAGCAGCAGGGCGTTGCCGGCGGGGGTGGCGTGGAGCAGCCGAAGGCCGTCCGTCCAGGTCTCGGGCACGAGCATGTCGTGGGCTCCGGTGAGTCGGTCGACTCGAGAGGGTTGGGGTTGGGGTCGAGTGCGCGCGGGGAGCGCCCGCGGCCTACACGCCGGCCGGGAGGTCGAGGATGGGCTTCGTGAGATCGCGCTCGATGCCGATGACGGGGCGGTAGTTGCGCACGCCGCGGGGCGGCGCGCTCGGCACGAAGCGGTTCGTCTGCGAGACGTAGGACCACGCCTTGCGCGGAGGCCGCCAGAGGATGTTGAAGGCGTTCGTGAGGCCGCCGCCGCCGTACTGGTCGTAGGTGAGCGTCGACAGCACGTTGGCCCCCGCCTGCGTGATCGCCTGCCACGTGGAGGCCGTGGTGGGGTGTTGGTTGTGGAATACACGGAAAAACCCGGCGCCCGCCGGAGAGCTCGTGACCGCGTAGGCGCACCCCTGCATGGCGGCGGTGAAGATGAACCGCAGCGGCGGAGAGGCGCGCGGCACGTCGACCCACCCCGGGAGCCCGCCGCCCGGGAGGAACGGGCACCAGTACGCGGGGATCGGCGCGTCGCGCGCGATCACGTGCCCCGACCCGACCGACGCGTCCGTCAACACGACCTTGTTCGCGCCGGCGCTCCCGCTGAGGACCAGGTCGAACTGGCCCACCTTCGCCGCGTTGAGCCGCGTGAGCGTGAGCGCTCCGGCCCCGCCGAGCTGCATCGCCTGGTTGTCGACGCAGATGTTCTGCAAAAACCAGACGGGGTCGTTCATGAAGAGCGTGTTCATTCCGTTCATGCCGCGCTCCCTTCGGTCGTTTGGCATAGGCACGCCGCTCGCCTGCGGCTCGCTTGCGTGTTCACGGCGACACCTCGCCTTCGGCTCGGGCTCGCCATCGACCTTCGTTCGCCCCTGCGGGGCTCACTTGCCGGTTCATGGGTCCGTATCCTGGCGCGCTGCTCGCGCGCGCGCGACCTCTTTTTTCGGCCGCCGTGGCGTCCGTCGGGACCTCGAGGCTCGCCGCTCACGGGCGGGCGGCGCGCACCTTCGCGAGCACGGCGCGGGCCGTCCCGCTGAGGCCGTCGGGCGACGCGGCGGCCTCGAGGCGCCTGTGCGTGAGGGTCTCCTCGAAGGCCTCGCGCCGGCCCTCCTCGTCGAGGTCGTGGAAGGCCGGGGCCCACGCGATCTCGCCGTTGGGGCGCGTCTCGCGGGTCGCCGAGGCGACCTCGCACACCAGCGCGGCTCTCTCCTCCGGGGTCACGTCGCACCTCTGACTTCCGCCGCGTCGCTCGCGTGACCGGCCTCGTGCGCGGTCGCCCACGCGAACACGATGCCCTTCTCGCGGAGGCACTCGAGCAGGGCCCGCTTCGCGCGCGTCACGTTCTGGAGGAACGTGTTCTTTCGCATCGAGAGGCCCTCGGCGAGCCGCTCGTCGGGCACGAGGCCCGAGCCGTGGAGCCGCGCCAGCATGGCCTCGCGAGGCTTCGGGGGCAGGCGCTCGACGCACTCGCGCGTCGCCTCGCGGAGCAGCACGTCGGGGCCCTCGCCGGCCGCGTCGAGCGAGGCCGCGTCGGCCGCGCGCTCGAACGCCTCGGGCTCGAGCACCCGCGACCTGCGGCGCCGGAGCTCCGAGAGCGCGGTGTTGCGCGCGGTGCGCACGGCGAACCGGAGCAGCGCGTTGGGGCGCCCGTCCGGCACGACGCGCGGCGCGGCCTGCCACACGCGCAGCAGCGCCTCTTGGAGCACGGCCTCCGTGTCGACGACCGCGGCGAACGCCCGGAGCGAGAGCCGCACCTCGTGCTCCGCCGCGGAGAGCCACGCCGCGAAGGCGTCGGCGTCTCCTTCGGCGATGCGGGCGAGGTGCAGGTCGGCGTCCACGGTAGGTCGGTCTCGTGTGTCGTGCGCGGTGGGAGCCTCAGGAGAGCCGAATCACGAGCGCTCCGGAAGGTGCATCCGGTGCAAGCGTGAGCGTCACCGCCTCGCCCCGGGTGAGGACCCGACCCCCGGCGAGGGCGCAGACGAGGCGCACGACGCGGCCCGCGCCGTACGTGCCCGGGGCGGTGGACCGCGTGGGATCGAGGAACCCCTCCACGCGCGTGCCGTCGGCGAGCTGAAGCCAGAGCGCCCCGTGGGTCAGCTCGAGCTCCTCGGTGAGCGTGAGCTCCACCGACACGGCGCCCCCCGCGAGCAACGTGAGGCGCCCGGTGAGCTCGCGGACCGACCCGCCGCGCCCGCCCTCTCCGACCGCGCCTCCCATCGGCGCCGGCGCGTCGGCGCTCGCGGCGAGCGCGTCTGCGGCCCCGTCGGCCTCCTCGCGCTCGGGCTCGCCGAACACGGCGCGCACCGCGCGCTCGAGCAGGCTCGGCGCCTCCTTTTTTGCGGCCTTGCGCTTCTCATCGGCCTGTCGCGGCGCGCGCGTCTCCTCGTCGGCGACCTTCGCCTCCGGCCTCATCGGCGCCGCCGGGGCGGGGGCCGGGGGAACGGCCCGCTTCGGCCGGGCGCCTTGCGCCGGCGGAGCGCCTCCCTCGCTGCTCGGGGAAATCCTCCCCGCGCGCGTGCTCGTCTCCGAGAGCCGGCCGCGCTGGGCCTGCACGACGGGCAGGGTGGCGGACGCGGGCCTTAGCGCCGCGCCCACGGCCTCGGCGGTCATCCCGAACGGGAGCGCCTGCGCGATCGTCTCGCGGCGGGTGGGCGCGGTCGGGTCCACCGCGCGCGTGGTGTCGACCGCCACGAACGAGGTCTTGCGGGTGCTGATCCCGTACGCGAGCCCGAGCCGCTCGACCTCCGCGTCGGCCTCGCGCGCCGACGCGTAGGCCCCCGCGGCGAGGCGCAGGTCGACGTCGAGCACCGCCTCGCGACCGTAGAGCGCGCGCACGTGGGGGCGCGCCACGCCGTCCGCAACCACCGGGATCTCTTGACGAAACACGCCGTCGGCCGTGCGCCCGGCGAGCACGAGCGCGCCGCCCTCGCGCGGCAGGCGCACCGGGATGAGCACGGGCGCGCCGGCGTACAGATCCGGCAACCGCTCGATCGCGCACGCGACCTCGAGGTCGCCCGCGGGCACCGCGCGCTTCACGGTGAGGTCGGTGACGAGCGGGGCCGTGGTGCGGGCCAAGAGCCGCGCGACGAGCGGCTCCACGTCTTCGCCCACTCCGCAGAGGATCTCGACGCCGCGTCCGGCGCGCGCGGCCGGCGCGAGCAGCGAGCGGTTGACGGCCGACCCCACGCCCACCGTGTGAACGCGCGCCGCGTGGGCGTTGTCGCGGAAGATGGCCTCGACGATCTCCTGCTCGAAGCCGATGAGCCCGTCGGTGACGAGCACCACCTGCGCGTGCCGCCCCGGCCGCACGTCGCGGAGCGCCCGCAGGATGCCGGTGCGCATCTCGGTGCCGCCCGAGGCGCGCAGCTTCGAGAGCCACGCGAGCGCGGCCTTCTTGGTGTCGGCTGTGGCGTCGGCCGCGGCGGGCAGGAAGGAGCGCGTGTCGTTCGAGAACTCGACGAGGTGGACCCGGTCGGACTCGCGCAGCGACGAGACGAGCGCCTTGGCGACGCGCTTGGCCTGCTCGAGCGGCTCGCCGCCCATCGAGCCGCTCGTGTCGAGCAGCACCGTGAGATCGCGCGGGTGCTCGGGGCCCGCTCCCGGCGCCGCGCCCGGGGGCACTACGGTCACGAGCGCGTAGGCCGCGTCCTCCGCCTCGGCGACGTGCACCGCGGCGGTCGCGTGGGCCGCGCCGGTCGTCGCGTCCCACCGGACGACCACGTCGCGATCGAGCGGCGCGCGGCCGTCGGCGCCGCCGAACGACACGGCGAACGCCTCGCCGCGCTCGGCGCGAGCGCCCGCGCACTGGAGCGCGTGCGACGGCGACTCGGGCGAGCGCCCCTCGGGCAGGGCGTCGCGCACCACGAGCGAGAGCGCCACGCGCGGCGTCTCGGCCGAGACCTCGCGCACGGTCACGGCGAGCCGCTCGGCGTCGGGCACGCGGCCCGCCTCGCCGAGGTAGCGCGGCGCGACGGTGAGCGGGAACCGCAGCTCCCACTGGCCTCGCGCGTGCGCGGCGTGCGCCCCGTGCCCCACGTACAGCAGCGGCGCGTCCAGCGTGATGCGCGCGGTGACGCGCGTGCGCGGCGGGATGTTGCCGAGCTCTTGGGTGAACACGGTCGAGCGCTCCTCCTCGAGCAGCGCGGCGGTGTGCCCCGAGGCCAGCGCGTCCTCGAAGCGCTCGCGCGCCTTCGACTTCGTGTCGATCTCGCCCTCGATCGTGCGGTCGCCGATGACGAACGCGAAGCCGCTGACGGCGGCCTCGTGGGGCAGCGGCAACACGTACGTGACGTGGAGCGCCTCGTCGTGCGGGTTCTCGAACGTCTGCTCGAGGGTGAGGCGCGCGAGCCCGCCCTGGGCCTCGGCGCGGAGGTGGCACTCGCCGAGCGGCAGGGCGCGGGCGGGCGAGGTGGAGGCGGCGGCGAGCTGGGAGGGGGCGGCGGCGGCGACAGGCGACAGGCGAGGCGACATGGGACACTCCTTGGCGCGGACGAGGACGTTCTCGTCACGCTCGCTTCGTCAACGCGACGTCACCCGGCTCCGGTGACAGCGCCCATGTCGATTTTCTCGTCGATTGTCCAAGTGCTTGAAATGAATCACAGAGTTGGCGAGCCCGCGTGAGCCAAGCTACTCCACCACCGGGAGCGCGCGCCCCTTGCGCCCGCCCTTCGGCGGCGTCGCCGGCGTGGTCTCGAGCAGGCGCGTGGCCAGGTCGATGCTCCGATCGACGAGCTCCCGCGAGCCGACCGCGAGCGCCTCGCTGGCCTGCACCACCGCGACGTTGCGCTCCATGTCCTCGGCGCTCCACCCGCGCGAGTGCGCGATGTACGGGAACTGAGGGAACTGGCACCCGAGCTCGCCGAAGAACCCGAGGAGCTGCCCGGCCACGGCCTGCACGTTGTCTTGGCCGCCGGTGATGATCGCGCCGACGACCTTGTTCTGGAGGAGCACGCGGTTGGCGATCGTGACCTGGTTCTGGATGCAGTTCATCCGCTCGACCATCTTGAAGTAGAGGCTGCTCGGGGCGCCCCAGCGGATGGGCGTCGCGACGAGGAACACGTCGCCCCAGTGGACGAGCGCCTCGTACACCCGGTCGAGCTGGTCGTTCGGGTCCATCTGCGTGATCGAGCACGGCCAGGTGCAGGCGCGCGCGGCCTTCGAATAGAAGCCCTCGCACGCGCGGAAGGAGAGCTCGCGGAGCCTTATCGAGCGGGTCTCGTACCCCCGCTCGGCGGCGTGGGCGAGCGCGGTCTCGAGCAGCGCCTCCGACGTGGAGAAGCGCGGGTAGTCGGCGCTCATCGCCGTCGTCGAGATGCCGACCACGCGCACCTTCCCCGGGGCGCGCTCGATCGCGCGAGCGAGCGGGTGGGGCGCATGCGGCTTCTTCGCGCGCTTCTTGTGGGGCTTGGGGCTCACGAGCACGCGGCCGGCGCGCACCTTCACGCGGTACGCGGGGACCACGTCCTCCTCGAAGCCGCGCTCCCCCTCGCCGCCGACCCGGTGAAACTTCCACTGGTGCCATGGGCAGACGATGTAGTCGCCCTCGAGCGTGCCCTTCCCGAGCGGCCCGCCGGCGTGGTTGCAGGCGCCATGGATCGCGCCGAAGACGCCGTCCTTGTAGCTCAGCGCGACGCGCGTGTTGCCCACGACGATCTGCTGCACCTCGCGCTCGCGGAGCTCGTCGACCGCGCCCACGTCCACCCAGTCCTCGGTGCCTTCGGTGCTCATGCCCCCGAGGATGCCACGGGAGGGCCGGGCGTGTCGTCGCCTCGCGCTCGCGATTACTCGAACGAAGGACGCAGCCAACCCGTGAAGAGCTTGGTGGGCTTGACGATCGGTACCGCGGGCATCGTGCTGGCAAAGGGAACCGCGAAGGACTCGGTGGTGGCTGGGACCGGGCTGCACGGCCCACCGAGGGTCCTCGCGGACGCGACGAGGATCGATGTCGGCGGGAGGTTGCCAGGGATGACCCGATACACGCCAAGGTCCGTCGAGAACAAGAGCGCGTAGTTCGGCCAGGTCCTCGTGCCGGAGGTCCCGAGGCTCGAAGGCGGCGCGATGTACGGGACTCCCGAGCAGTCGGAGCTCGTGAAAACGAGATTCGGGGCGGGCAGGGCCCCCGGGCCGACGTTGGCGGCGTAGATGGGCCCTTGCTCGGTTGACTGGGTCTTCCAGACGTACCCGGCCGCGTCAGCGATGAAGAAGTTGGTGCCGTCCGTGTCCACGACTCGGACGACCGCGTTGCTGGAGTCTCGCCACACCACGTGGCCCGCTGTCGGCGACGGCGTGGTTCCGCCGTCGGACCCTCCCGACGTGCTCGCGTCGGCGCCTGGGGCCGCCGGCGCTCCTGGGGCGCCTGCCTCACCGGGGGGTCCCCCCGAGCCCGCTGGGCCGGGTGAGCCGGGAGGTCCCGCCGGCCCCGCCGGCCCGTCGCTCCCGGTGCACGCGGTCGCCGCGACCACAGCGCTCAGGACCGCCCACATTCCTCGTCGCATCCCCACCTCCGCCAGCGAGTGTGCCAGCGGGTCCACCGGTTGTCACGCTCAGCGGACCTGCCCCGGCACGACAGTGAGCTCGCGGTTCACGCGGAAGACGAAGTCTTCGCGGGCGGCTACCGGTGCCACTTCACCTCGCTTTGTCGACGACGCGGACGAGGCCAACCTTGTGGTCAACACGAGTGGGCGGGCGTGTCGTCGCCTCGCGCCGACTACGGCGTGGGCGGGGCCTCGTCGTGCGCCCCCGAGACGTCCCCGACGAACGCGCCGTCCGCGTTGTCGGTGTCGCCCTCCGGGAAGAACGCGGCGTTCTTGTAGTCCGCGAGCTCCTGCGGGGTGCGGGCGTTCAGGAAGGTGACGAGCTCCTTGTAGGTAGTGCACTTCACGTTCGGCTTGGCGCACACCTCGAGCGCGAACTCCTTCATCGCCTCCCAATACGCGCCGCCGTTCCACTTCGAGAAGTGGTGGCCGATGTGCACCGGCGCGCGGTTGCCCGTGTAGTTCGCGTTGAAGTAGGCGCGGTACGTGTCGAGCATTCGCTTCTTGTAGGTCGCGAAGTTCCCTGCGTCGGGCGCCGCGGCGGAGTCGGCGACGTAGAAGTTGTAGTCCATCGACAGGGTGCGCTTGCTCGAGCCGACGATGCGCAGCTGCGCGAGCGCCATGTCCCAGACGCCGTTGACCTTCTCGGGCCAGTGGCTCGAGGCGGCGCTCTTGCTGGTGTCGTAGGTGTAGCCGTGCTCGCGCAGCGTGGGGTAGAGCCCGGGGCTGTGGCCGAGCTGCGGCGCGCGGAAGCCGACCGAGTCCTTCGCGGTGAACGCGAAGGGCGGCGCGCCGGGGTGGGGCGTCTCGAAGAGGAGCTTGTCGAACTGATCGAACTCGCTGTCCCACTCCTCCGCGCTCCACGTGGAGCCGTCCCAGTGGCCCACGGTGTGCGAGCCGATCTCATGGCCCTCCTGGAAGGCCAGGTTGGTCTGCTCGATGCGCTTGGCCACGTCGGCGTCGGTGCCGCCCCAGCCGATCGCCGAGGCCCCCCGCGGGTGCTTCGGCGGCGCGTACGACTGCCCCGCGGCCTTCGGCAAGTAGTAGGAAGCGTTGATGAAATAGGTGAACTTCAGCGGCGCGCCCTTGCGCTTCGCCTCTTGCGCGAACTCGCGCGACTCGGCCCAGAACGCGTTCGCATAAGAGCCGTCGAACGCCAACAGCACGTACTGCGGCGGCTTCTTCGAGATGGCGTCCTCGCTGCCCGCGGGGTCGTCCGTCGCGGTGGCGCTGCAGCCCGGCAGGCCCGCGGAGAGCGCGGCGATTAACGCAACACACACGGAGGCGGCGACGGGGCGGAGAGCGACGGGCGACTTCATGGCGGTTCCTCGGGGAGCGCGGCGCAGTGGGTCGCGCCCGCGTGCGCGAAATAATATAGCCGAACGCCTCCGCGGCACCAGGCGAACGGCGGGCCTGTTCGCCGAGGCACGGCCGCGGTACGGTTGCCGATCATGAAGAAGCTCCGCCTCGGTGTCGCGCTCCTCGGTGCTCTCGCGCTGGCGGCCTGTGTGTTTCCCGGGTGCAATTCCGTGGTCTCCACGGCGATCGACGACGCGGACGCCGGGGACACCGGCACGGTCCCGCCGCTCGACGCCGCCGTCGACACGTCGAGGAGCGACGCGGGCGCGGACGCGAGCACGGACTCGGGCGTGGACGCGAGCACGGACTCGGGCGTGGACGCGAGCACGGACTCGGGCGTGGACGCGAGCGCGGACTCGGGCGCGGACGCGAGCACCGACGCGAGCGCCGACGCGGCCGACGCGACGCCTGCCGCGTGCGGTGCCGGCGGCGGGCGCCTCTGCGCGCTCGGCGAGGCGTGCGTCCTCGACGGCGACTGCGCCTCTCCCAACGTCTGCGAGGGGCGGGTGTGCGCGGCGGAGCCCGCGGTGCGGACGATGGCGGACGTCGGGGCCCTCGCTTCCTTCGATTTCGAGGGCACGACGCTCGTCTACACGGTGGGCGACGCGTCGGTGTACACGTGCACGCTCCCGGGGTGTGCGGACGCCGCCGCGGTCCCCAACATCACGCTGTCGACAATGACCGGTCGGCCGTTCCCCGTCTCCGTGGCGGGCGGGTTCATTCAATATCCCACGGCGGCTGTGGTGGGCTCGACCTACACCGTGGCCGCGTCGCGCTCGCTCGACGGCGCGACCGCGGGCCCGTCCTCGACGTTCGCCTGCGCCGATCGCCTCGCCCGTCCGTCGAACCCCTTGATCAGGTCGTCTCACTCGGGGGCCGACGGGTGGAGTGGCCTCTACAAGTGCATCACGGACGATCGCCTCAGCGGCGGCTTCCGATACGGCTTCTCCACGCCGCTCGCGGGGTCGGTGCGCACCGACCGCGTCGGGCGGGGCTCTCCGTCGAAGCACTCGAACGGCGACGCGACCGTCCGGCTCGTCCCGGGCACCCAAACGGTCATGCCGACGGGGGTCGTGGCGACGAGGACCGATTTGGTGAGCACGGTCGTTGGCACGATCTTCTGGGGCAACTCGGAGAACCCGCCGCCTCCCACCGAGCTGGTCACGAGCCCGAAGAGCTTCGGCGGCGTGGACCTCGTGTATCCCCAGGTCGCCGTGCGCCAAGGCGCCAACTTCGGCGTCATTCGCGCGTCCGCCCCGGGCCGTGTCTTCACCCTCGGGAGCGGCGCGACGACCATCAGCATCGACGAGCGTTACCTCTACGTCGGGAAGGCCACCGGCCTCGGGCGCTGTGAGCTGTCGGAGATTGCCACTTTGGACACCTGCACGCTCGCGCCTTTGTCGACCGGCGAGCCGGTGCAGGCGCCGCTCTATCTCACGGCCACCCACGCCTGGTACAAGAGCGGGAACCTCGTGCGGAGAGTGGCCAAGTAACCACTCCGAGCCGGGGAGGCGCTCGCGACGCTCCGCGTCGCGGTGTCGGTTCTTGTCGGGCGGCGCGCGCGACTGGGGGCGGCTGCCCTCGGCCCGGGTCGCTCGGCGGGTTCACGGCGGGCGCCCCGAGGGCCCTGGTGGTCTCCGCGCCGCGCGGCTACGCTGCCACGATGAATATCCTTCGGCTCGGTGTCTCCCTCGTCGGGGCTCTCGGCCTGACCGCGTGTGTCTTGCAGGGCTGCAACGCCGTCGTCTCGACGGCCATCGACGACGCCGACGTGCCCGACACCGGGGCGGTCCCGCCGCTGGACGCCGACCCTCCGGACACGTCGGCCCCACGTGAAGCGGGGCCCGAGGCGGGCCCCGACGCGGGCGCCGACGCGGACGCGAGCGCGGACGCGGACGCGACCACCGACGCGAGCGCG
>DAORJJ010000054.1:0-21121 GCA_035439005.1 Polyangiaceae bacterium
GAGCCACTCGAGCATGCCGCCCGCGGCCGCGCGAGCCCCCGGGAGCCCGAGCCGGGTCAGGGCGTCGCGCGCCCGGAGCGCGCGGCTCCCCGCGGCGCAGAAGGTGACGACGCGCGCGCCCTCGCCGAGCTCGCCGAGGTCGCCGAGCGGCGCGAGCGCGTCACGCGCGCTCGCAGACTCGAGGGCCGAGAGGGGCAGTGAGCGCGCGCCCGGCACGTGCGCCGCGTCGAACTCGTCGGCCTCGCGGACGTCGAGGAGCGCGAGCGGCTCGCCCCGCTCGAGCGCGCGCGCGAGCTCGTCGAGCGAGACGTCCGGCGCGGTCGGCGCCTCAGGCATGCAGCTCGACCCGGAGACGCGTGTAGAGTGCACGTGCATCGACGGGGCGGTCGGCGTCCGGGCCCGTGCAGATGGCCGCGAAGGGGCGGAAGCGGACGGTGTCGGCCGTGGTGCCGAGCACCTCGAGGGCGTCTTGGAGCATGCGCCCGAGCCCGTAGAGATCGTCGCGTGGGTCGCTCGGCCGGCCGGCGAGGCGCTCCGGCGAGACGTACCCGAGGCTGCCAGGCGGGCTCGGCTCGCCGAAGCGGCGCGCGATCCCGAAGTCGGTGAGGATGGGCGTCTCGAGGTCGTGGAGGAGGACGTTCGCGGGCTTCACGTCGTGGTGCACCCAGCCGGCGGCGTGCACCCGCCCGAGCGCCGCGACGAGCGGGAACAGCCACCGGTCGATGGGGAGCAGCGCCGCGCGATCGCGCGCGCGAATGAGCTCCCGAAAGGCGCCGAGGGGCGCCCACGCCAGCGCCAACCACCCGTGCTCCGGGTCGAGGTCGTAGACGCGCACGACCCCGCGCCCCGCGAGCGCGCTCGCGACCTTGGCCTCGTGCCGGAGCTGCTCGGCGTCGCGCTCCGGGTGGTGGTAGACCTTCAGCGCCACGCGCCGCTCGAGCTCGCGGTCGACGGCCTCGTACACGGCCCCGGCGCCGCCCCGCGCGATCTCGCGCAGGAGCTCGAACGGCGCGTCGGCCTCGCGGACGACCATCGTCGCCCCCGCCGCGGCGCTCCGCTGCGGAGCGGCGAGCCCGAGCTCGGCCCGGAAGCGCGCGTGGCGCTCCTTCGCGCCGGGGTGCTCGAGGTCGCGCAGCAGCACCCGCTCGACGCACGCGAGCGCGGTGGGCACGTCGCCCGACTCGGCCGCGAGATCGGCGCGCAAGAGGAGCCCGCTCGGGTGCACGACCGGGGCGAGGAGACGCAGCGCCATGGCGCGCTCACCGCGGTCGACGAGCATCGCGCTCGCCGCGAGCGCGATCGTGTCGGGCAGGGGCTGGCCCTCGGTCGCGGAGAACAGCACGTCGAGGGCGCGCCCCTCGAGCGGCGACGCGCGGAGGCTCGCGAGGACGGCCAGCACCTCCTGCTCGGAAGGACCCCCCTCGCGGCCCGCCTTCGCGAGGACACGGAGCTCACGCGGGACCGCCGGCTCGGCGCGGGGCGGCGCCGGCGCTTCTTGATGCGCGACCTGCGGGGGGGGCGCCGCCGGGCCGCGTCGGAACCTGTCGAAGAAGCCCACGCGCGCATCGTGCCCCGCGTGGGGCGGGCCGACAAGCCAGACGGTCGCGACATCGCGCACTTAGCCGCCCGCCGGCCCGCGCCAAGCGCGCGAGGCAAAATAGCCGCGAGACAGCAGCCCCGAAAACATGAGAAAAAGTGCCCACCATGAGACGCACCTCCACCTCGCTCGTCTTCCTCGCCCTCCTCGCGCTCCCGGCACTCCACTGTCGGAAGGGCAAGGCGGGAGACGACGCCGCGACGCCGATCGCCTCCGACACGGCGAGCGCGCCAGAGCCGCCCCCTTCGGCGCCGCCCGCGGCCGAGGCGCTGGCCGCGAACGCCGACGACGTCGCGCGTTTTGGCGAGGAGACCAAGATCGCCGAGGTCGCGGCGACGGTCGTCACGCCCTCCGCGAACGTGCGCGAGTCGCCTCCGAACGGTCCACTCGTCGCGATCCTCCCGAAGGGCGCGGCGGTCGTCGAGATCGCCCAGCGCGACGCCTACATGCTCGTGACCTTCGAGAACCCGAAGAACACGTCCCAGCGCCTCATGGGCTGGGTGTTCGCGCCGGCCGTCGGCGGCTCGGGCACCGCGGCGCCCGCGTCCAGCGTGGCGAAGCTCCGCGACGCGGCCGCGCCGCCGCCGGTGGTGCCGCCCACGACCTGCCCTGGCGGGCTCACGCTCGTCATGGCGGATCTCCCTATCTGCGCGAAAGTATGTGAAAAAGACGCCGACTGTCCCTCCGGACAGGCGTGCAAGGGCACGGCCTCCCGCATCGTGAAGGGCAAGGCCGGCGACGGGGTGACGACCTGCGTGGTGTTCCACCACGTCACGACGGACGCCGGCGTGGCCCCGCCGAAGGTCGACGCCTCCGCCCCCGCCGTGAAAGACGCCGCGGCCCCGCCGCCGGTCGTCGACGCGGCCGTCCCGCCGCCGCCGCCCGCGACGGGCCCCGAGGTGCCCGCGGTCGGGGGCAAGTGCCCGGCGACCTACGTGCTGCTCTCGAAGGACGGCAAGTGCCACAAGGACTGCACCTCGGGCTCGGCGGTGTGCGGCGCCTCGAGGTGCACCAAGAACTGCAACGTCGGCCCCCCGATCTGCCTCTCGAACGCCGCGCTCTGCGCGCCGCCGAAGTAGCGGTCGCGCCCGCGTGGCGAAGGCCCAGACCCAGTACGTGTGCCAGGCGTGCGGCGCGCGGAGCCCTCGCTGGCTCGGGCGCTGCACGACCTGCTCGGAGTGGAACAGCCTCGTCGAGGAGACGTCCGAGGAGCGCACCGTCAAGACGCGGCGCTCGTCGGGCCCGACGAGGGCGCGCCCCATCGGCGAGATCGAGGGCGACGCTCACGCGCGCGCGGCGACGGGGATCGGCGAGCTCGATCGGGTGCTCGGCGGCGGCCTCGTGCCAGGCGGCGTCACCCTGCTCGGCGGCGATCCCGGCGTAGGCAAGTCGACCCTCCTGCTCCAGGCGCTCGCGGGGCTCTCCAGGCGCGGCGTCCGCACGCTCTATGTGTCCGGCGAAGAGAGCGCCGGGCAGACGGCGGCCCGCGCCAAGCGGCTCGGCGCCACGACCGACGCGCTCTACGTGCTCGCGGAGAGCGACCTCGACCGCGTGCTCGACGCGCTCGCGGAGGTGAAGCCCGCCGCGGTCGTGATCGACAGCGTCCAGACCGTCCGCAGCGGCTCGCTCGAGAGCGCCGCCGGCACGGTGAGCCAGCTCCGCGAGGTGGCCGCGCGCGTGGTCGAGGTGTGCAAGCGCGACGGCATCTCCGCGTTCCTGGTCGGGCACGTCACGAAAGACGGCGCCCTCGCGGGGCCGAAGGTCCTGGAGCACCTGGTCGACACGGTGCTCGCCTTCGAGGGGGAGCGCGGGCAGTCGTTCCGCTCGCTCCGCGCGCTGAAGAACCGCTTCGGGAGCGCCACCGAGGTGGGCGTCTTCGAGATGTCCGGCGACGGCATGCGCGAGGTGAAGAACCCGAGCGCGCTCTTCCTCGCCGAGCGCCAGGCGGGGAGCTCGGGCAGCGTCATCTGCGCCACGTGCGAGGGGACGCGTCCCATGCTCGTGGAGGTGCAGGCCCTCGTGTCGCCGTTCGTGCACGGCTCGCCGCGGCGCACGGCCGTGGGCGTCGACGGCGCGCGGCTCGCGATGATCCTCGCCATCTTGGAGCGAAAGGCGGGGCTCGCCGTCTCTGGCTGCGACGTGTTCGTCAGCGTCGCGGGCGGCGTCCGCGTCGACGAGCCCGCCGCCGATCTCGCTGTGGCGCTTGCCGTGGCCTCGAGCCTCCGCGACCGCCCGGCGCCGGCTACCCTCGTCGCGTTCGGCGAGCTCGGGCTCTCGGGCGAGGTGCGCAGCGTGCCCCGCGCCAAGGAGCGCCTCGTCGAGGCCATGGAGATGGGGTTCTCTCGCGCGGTCGCGCCGTTCGCGCAGGTGACCACGGCCCCCGGCGCCTCGAAGGGCCGACGCGGCGACGCCGTCCTCGCGCTCGGCGTCAAGACCCTCGAGGAGGCGCTGGCTGTGCTGGTCTGAGGCACCGTCCTACATTGGACTACCGACCGACGCGCGCCCCGCAGGTTCTGGCCCGCTCCGGTTCGGCGCTATGATACGAACCTCATTCATGACAACCACCGTCACGATGGGTTTCTCGACCAAACTCCTGACGATCGGCGTCCTCGCCGCGGGCCTGGCGCTCGGCGCCTGCGGCGAGCCCGCGGGCGAGGGTCCCAAGACCGCCGAGGCGGCGAAGCACCCGCTCATCGGCCAGCCGGCGCCGGCCTTCGAGCTCGAGTCGCTGAACGGCCAGGGCAAGGTGTCGATCGACAAGTGGAAGGGCAAGGTCGTCTACGTCGACTTCTGGGCGACGTGGTGCGAGCCGTGCAAGAAGTCCTTCCCGAAGATTCAAGAGCTCTACACGAAGTACAAGGGGCAGGTGGAGGTCGTCGGCATCTCCGAGGACGACGAGAACACCGGCATCAAGGAGTTCGGCGAGCAGTTCAGCGCGAAGTTCCCCCTCGGCTGGGACAAGGGCAAGGACATCGCCGGCAAGTGGCAGCCGAAGAGCATGCCGGCCTCGTTCGTCGTCGACAAGCAGGGCGTCGTGCGCTTCGTGCACCTCGGCTACCACGACGGCGAGGAGGCCGAGATCGAGAAGGAGATCAAGAGCCTGCTCTGAGGCCTCCGCCACGGACGAGAACGCGAGGCGCGCCGAGTCTTTCGGGGCGCCTCGCCTCGTTTCGAAGCCGCTCGTTTCGAGGCCGACGCGCTCGGCCCCGGTCGGTCACCTTGCTTCGAAGAAGGCGAGGAGCCGCGCGCTGACGAGGTCGGGCGCGTCGTGCTGGAGCCAGTGCGTGGCGCCCTCGATCACCTCGACGGTCGCGTTCGGCACGAGCTCGGGCGGTGGCGCGGCGAGCTCGGCGCCGAGCACGCGATCGCGCCGGCCCCACAGCACGAGCACGGGGCACGTCACGGGGCGGTCTTGGGCGACGGCGCGCCCTCGCGTGACGAGGTCGACGAGCGTGTCGCGCGCGGCGGCGCGGTAGTAGTTGATGGCCGCCGTGAGGGCGCCTGGGTACCGGAACGCGTCCACGTACGGATCGATCTCGTCCTCGTCGAAGCCGTCCTGCCGGAACACCTCGCGGAGGCGCGCGAAGTCGTGGCGCGAGAGCAGCCGCTCAGGGAGCCGCGGCACCTGGAAGAAGAAGATGTACCAGCTCTTGCGGAGCTGCTCGCGCGTGAGGAGCCCCTCCAGCATGCGGCGCGGGTGGGGCACGTTCAGGACGCCGAGGCGCTCGACGACCTCGGGGTGGCGCATGGCCACCTGCCACGCGACCACGGCGCCCCAGTCGTGACCCACCACGATGGCCGACGCGCGCCCCTCGTGGCGGACGAGCTCCGCGACGTCCTTCGCGAGCAGCGCGACGCCGTAGCTGCGCACGCCCGCGGGCTTGTCCGACTGCGCGAAGCCGCGCATGTCGGGCGCGAGCACGCGGTAGCCGGCGCGGGCGAGCGCCTCGAGCTGGTGACGCCACGACCACCAGAACTCGGGGAAGCCGTGCAAGAGCACGACCAGCCGGCCGTCCGGCGGCCCGGCGCTCGCGAAGTGGAGCCGGACGCCGTTGACCACGGCGAAGCGCTCCTCGAACCCCTCGACGCGCACGGTGGGGCGTGGCCGCGCAGCGCTCATGACGCCCCCGCCTCGTCGGCCCCGGGGGTCGGTGGCAACGGCTCGACCTCGTGGAAGTGCTCATAGTCGAGCACGCGCGCGCCCGAAGCGTCGACGCTGATGATGTCCTTGAAGCGCGCGTCCTCGATCACGTCCGCGATGCCGTACCTGTGCCGCGCGTGGATGTTCTGCACGATGGTCTCGTCCAGGCCGCTCATGCTGAGCACGATCTCGGCGTCCCCCGCGCGGAGCTTGGCCATGCCCTCGGGCCCGTAGAAGTGGCTCGCCGGCGTGATCTCGTGCATCGCCGACCACGAGAGCGCGAAGATCGACGTGCGCGAACGCACGAGCGGCACGTCCAGCTGGCGGCGCATCGACTCGCCCTCGGTCGTGCGCTCCCAGACGAGCAGGGTCACCCGGAGCTGCGCCTCGACGACCGTGTTGTGGCGCGCGTTCGCGAGCCTGAACATGAGGTGGGGCACGCCGTTGCGGCGGGTGATGACGGCCTTGTTCGCGAAGAGGACCCTCGCCGTCGGGCGCGCGAACTTGGCGAACGTCAGGCCAGTCACCATCGCCGTCGTGAACACCCCGATGATCGCCTCGAGCGTGACGAGCAGGTGCCCGTAGCGGGTGACGGGGGAGAAGGTGCCGTAGCCGATGGTCGCCATCGTCTGCACGCTGAAATAAAACGCGCTCTCGAACGTGTTCACGCCCGACACGCACCCCGGCTGGCGCTGGTAGGCGAAGGCGAACAGCAGGTTCGCCGCGACGTAGACCAGCGTGACGAGCGCGAAGAACCCCGCCCATGGGACGCGAAGCACGAAGTGGAAGAGGTCCTTCTGCGGCTCGAACGGCTGCCCCTTCACGTGGATCGCCGCGCTCTCCTGGGTCTCGCCGCCCAGCCGTATCCGTGTCGCCATGCGTGGCGCCAGCGTACTCCAAGCGCGCGTCCTGGCGCGTCACAGTCGCGGGCGGGGCAGGTGTCGTCTCTTGGCGTACCTCCTCGGACTGAACGGATCGTCTCTCGTTGACCCGCGGGCGATCGTCCACGACCATTCTCTCTGCGGGGGGGCCCGCGCGACAACGCGCGTGATGCCGAGCGACGACACGCATGGGTGCACTGCAGACCGAAGCCTCGCAACGATCGGAGCCGACCTCGCTCGAGGCTCGGCTCGCGCATCGTGGTCGCGCGGTCGCGGCGCGCGTGCTCGCCGAGAGCCCCCCGTCGTTCCTCGAGCGCTTCGTCCGTGAGCCGTCGCCGCAGGCGGTGAGGTTCGTGTCGGACTTCGGCCACGCCTTCGGCTTCCCGCCGCCGCGCGACCTCGTCGGCTTCACGACGCTCGCGTCGCTCCGGCCGGTGCTCGCCGACTTCGACCTCCTCCGCTTCCCGGAGGGCACCGAGGAGAACGCGCTCGACGCGTTCGTGAGGCACGGCGGGTCGGGCGCGCTGCTCGGCCTCCTCATCGGCGCCCTCCCGATCGCGCGCTCCGACCTCGGCGAGACCTTCTACGCAGCCCTCGACGAGGGCCTCGACGAGCCCCTCTCGCGCACGCCTCGGCTCGTCAGCCGCGACGCGGTCTTCGGCTTCTCGTGGGTCAAGCGCGCGCTCGTCGGCCCGCTCACGCGCGACCTCTCGTCGTTCGCGTACGCGGCGGCGCTCGTCGGCGGGCGCCGGGCGGGCGAGATCGACGAGGCGAGCTTCGTGTCCTGCGCGGAGCGGCTCCGCCCCCACGTCGCCCGGCGGTCGCCGTTCGCGGAGCTCGAGAAGGCGACCCGGCGCGCGGGGGCGCCCTACGTGGCGCCGCGCTCGGCGACGCTCCAGCGATTCCTCCGAGCCCTGTGGATCCACGGGCTGCTCGCCGACGACGGCGTCTTCTCACTGGACGACGTCCGGCGCCTATTTTCGCCGCGGCACAATGCACAGCCTACGCGGGTCGTCTGGGACCGCTTCCTCCGGGCGATGCCCACCCAGGTCCCGACCGCGCTGTACGCGCTGTTCCGCAGCTATTTCTTCGAAGACACGCGGCGCCTCGCCGAGGCCGTCGAGGTGTGTTTGGCGAGCCCCGCCAAGCTCATCGCCGACTCGGCGAGGTTCTTCGACGACGTGGCCCACGGGCGGCGCGACACGCTGGGCGCGCTCGGCAGCCTCAGCCAAGCCCGCGGCGCGTTCCTCTCGCTCGGGCTCACCTCGCCGCCCTCGTCGCGCGCGCGCGCTCGCGCGCCGGGCTCGGAGCGCACGCCGGCCTCCGCGCCCTCGTCGAGCGCGCAGGCCCTCCGCGCTCGCTCTCTCGACGAGCTCGAGCGGCGCGCCTGGGAGAAGCTCGGCGACGAGGCCACGCACCGCGCGATCTTCGCGAGGCTCGGCGAGCGCTCGGAGCTCGAGTGTGGGCTCGCGGCGATCGACTACATCGACCACGACGGGCACGTCCACGACAACGCCGTGCTCCCGAACGAGCGCGAGGAGGCGCTGCTCGCGCTCGGCGCCCACGGCCTGCCGGTGCTGGTCCCGCTCCTCGTCGCGCGCGCGCTCCGCGAAGACCTGCGCGCGATCGACATGCTCGGCGCGCTCGGCGACGCCCGCGCGATCCCGCCGCTGCTCTCCCTCCTCGACCGCCCGTCGCAGCGCTACCGGCACGTCGAGACCAGCGTCGTGACCGCGCTGCGCGCGCTCGGGGCGCGGTCGGCGGTGCCTCGGCTCCTCGCCCTCCTCGCGGACAACCCGCTCCGCGACTGGAAAGAGGGCCTCGAGCGAGGCCCGCTCGTGAAGGAGCTCGTGGCGACACTGGGCGCGCTCGGCGACGCGGACGCGGCCGGCCCCATCCACGAGCTGCTCCGATCGCAGAGCCTCGAGGTGAGGCCCATCGTCTCCACGTGCGCCGAGGCGCTCGGGCGCCTCCGCTTCGGCCCCGCCGCCCCGCGCCTGCGCGAGCTGACGCGCCTCGCCGCGACGCTGCGCGACGGCGTGCCGGCGGAGCTCGTGTGGGCGCTCGGTCAGCTCTCGACCGGCGGCGAGGAGGGCGCCTCTCGCGACACGCTGCGGGCCGTGGAGCTGGCCGACAAGGCCGCGGACGTCGTCCGCGTGGCGGCGCTCGCGAAGCTCGGCGACGGCGCGACGGTGGGCGCGACGCTCGACTTCGAGGGCGCGCTCGAGCGCGCGATCTGGGAGCCCGGCTTCAAGCGCGAGGAGACCTCGAAGCGCCGCGTGTGGGCGTTTCGCTGCCTCGCCGAGCTCGGCGGCGCCGAGTTCGACATGGACGCGGTGAGGTACTTCGTCACGCTCGACGACCACGCCGTCCGCCACGCCGCGACCGAGGCGTTTCGGCTGCGCGGGCAGCGCGTCCCCCGGGTGCGGCCGTACTACAAGATGGAGCTGCCCTCGCTCGAGCGCCGCGGCCTCGACGCCCTCCACCAGGCGCTGCACGACAAGAACGGTGTCTTTCGCTACAACGTCGCGCTCCGCATCGCAGACATCGGGCATCCGTCCAGCGTGGGCCCGCTGGTCCGCTCGATTCGGCGACTCTTCGAGGAGCCCCTCACCTCGACGTACGAGTACGACGACGCGCCGCACCACCTCGTGTGGTTCTGCAAGGCGCTCAAGCGAATGCGCGATCCGCGCGGCAACGTCGCGCTCATCGAGGGCCTCTCGTCGACCGATCCGCACGTCCGCGCGGTCGTCGCCGACGATCCTCCCGACGATCCCCGCGTGGTGCCGGAGCTCATCCGCCTCCTCGAGGATCCGCGCTCGTTCGTGCGCACCCGCGCCGAGCGTTCGCTCCGCGCCTTTCGCTCGAACCCCGACGTCGAGCGGCTGCTCGCGCGCCGCAGCGTGCACCGCGAGGAGTCGCAGCGCGCGTGAGAGGCCGCGCCGGCTACGGCGGCGGCGGGGTCGTCGTGAGCGACGCGCGGGAAGAAGGAAGCGCGACCTCGCGGGGGACGGACAACGTCACGAGGCCGTCGGCCAGGAGCGCGGCGAAGACCCGGCGCACCTCCTCGAACGGCAGCGCGGTCAGGTCTCCGATCGACGCGAGGTCCTCGCGCCCGTCGGCGTGGAGCAACAGGAACGCGGCGCGTACGTCGAGCTCGCGGCCCGCGCCTGGGCGGCCGACGCGCGTGGGCACCGCGAACGGCGCCACGTCCGGCGCCGCGTCCGGGCGCGCGCGCGTCGGCGGCGTCGTGGAGACGCTCGGCGGGCGCGTGGGGTGGCTCGGCGGGCGCGTGGGGTGGCTCGAGGGGCGGACTTCGCCCTCGTCGGGGGGGCTCACGCCGCCCTCACCGGGATGAGCTCGAAGCGGTCGACGTCCATCAGGCCGTGATCGGTCAGCTTGAGCGAGGGAATGACCGGGAGGCTCAGGAAGGCGAGCTGCAGGAAGGGCTCGGGCAGCTCACAGCCCACCGCGCGGCTCGCGCCGTGGAGGCCCTCGAGCGCGACCTTCAGCTCCTCGGGCGAGGCCGCGGACATGAGCCCGCCCTCCGGCAGCGCGAGCTCCGCGAGCACCTCGCCCCCGCGCACCACCACGAACCCGCCGCCCAGCGCGGCGAGCGCCGCGAGCGCGCGGCGCATGTCGGCGGTGTCGCTCCCGACCACGATGAGGTTGTGGCTGTCGTGCCCCACGCTCGACGCGATGGCGCCGGAGAAGCGCTCTCCAAAGCCGCGCACGTACCCGTTCGAGGGTGGGCGACCGTGCCCGTGCCGCTCGAGCACGGAGAGCCTCGCCACGCCGCGGGCCGCCGAGTCCTCGACCGAGCGATCGGTCAGGATGCGCCCGTGGCGGACGCCGATCACGTGGACCTGCCCCGCCGGGCCCTCGAGGTCACGCGCCTCCGGGAGCGCGCAGCGGACCGTGTTGCCCGTGCGGGCCGCGGAGCCGGCGACCTGCGACGCGAGCACCTCCTCGGCGAGCCTGCCGGACTTGTAGACGGCGTCGATCGCGCACGTCTGGACGTCGCCGAGCACGACGAGGTCGGCGGTGAAGCCCGGGGCGATCGCCCCCACGCGGGCGCGCGCTGTGTGCGACGCGAGGCCGTAGTGCGACGCGACGCTGTAGGAGGCGGTCCGAAAGACCACCTCGGGCGGCACGCCCCGCGCGATCGCGGTGCGCACGAGGTGATCGACGTGCCCTTCGCGCGCGATGTCGAGCGGGTTGCGGTCGTCGGTGCAGAAGCCGAGGCTCGTGGAGCTCGCGAGGTCGAGCAGCGGCAGCAGGGCGTCGAGGTCCTTGGCGACGCTGCCCTCGCGGATCCACACGCGGATCCCCTTCGAGAGCTTCTCGCGGGCCTCCTCGAGCTCCGAGCTCTCGTGGCAGCTCGAGATGCCCGCCGCGGCGTACGCGCTCAGGGCTTGCCCGCGGAGCAGCGGGCAGTGGCCGTCGATCGGCCGGCCCTGGAAGGCGTCGAGCTTCTCGAGGAGCGACGGATCGCCGTGCAGCACGCCGGGCACGTTCATCACCTCGGCGAGGCCGAGCGCGGAGGGGTGGGTGGCGAGCGCCGCGAGGTCGGACGCAGACAGCGAGCCCCCGCCGTTGGTCTCGAAGGTCGTGGCGGGTACGCACGAGCTCATCATGACCTTGAGCGAGAGGCCGAGGGTCTCGCTCGCCTCCAGGAAGTAGCGAATGCCGGGCGCGCCGAGCACGTTCGCGAGCTCGTGGGGATCGCACACCGCCGTCGTGGTGCCCTTCGGGAGCACGCAGCGCTGGAAGTTCGTCGGGGTCATGAGCGAGCTCTCGAGGTGCACGTGCGCGTCGATGAAGCCCGGGACCACCGCCTTGCCGCCGAGGTCCACCACGCGCTTGGCCGGCAGGCGCGCCTCAGGACCCACGCCGACCAGGGCGCCGTCGTACACGGCCAGGTGTCCTTCGCGGAAGGTCGCGGTGAACACGTCGAGCCAGCGGGCGTTCTCGAGGACGAGATCGCATTCACGCTTGCCTTGGGCGGCTTGGATGAGTTCGCTGCGTCGAGCCATCCCGCGATTATGACCCCTCGCGGCCCTCCGCGGACGACGCGAGGAATAAATGTGCGAAAGTTCGCGCGGCGAAAGAAGATTTCGCCGGCGCGTCTCGTAGAATGTCGCGTCGCTGCGCTTAGACGAAAGGCTCCCTCGTGACCACCCGCACGCCGCTCGCCTCCCGACCCTCCTCGAACGCCCGCGCCGTGGCGCTCGCGGCCGCCGCGCTCGTTTCCGGCGTCGTGGGCTGCGCCTCGCGCTCGCCCACCGATGACGCGCCGGAGCTCGGCGCGGCGTCGGCGCCCATCATCGGCGGGGCCGCCGACAGCGCCCACGAGGCGGTGGTCGCCATCATCAGCCAGCAAGGCAACCAGGCTGGGGCGTGCACCGGCACGATCGTCAAGACCGTGGGGAAGGTGGGCTACGTGCTCACCGCCGCGCACTGCGTGACCATCCCGCCGACCATCGTGTTCATGGGGCCCGACTACAACAGCGCGAGCGCCAAGCGCTTCGACGTGCTCGATTACGCGGCCCACCCCAGCTACAACGGCGACGTCGCGTCGAACTACGACGTCGCGGTCGTGCGCGTGCTCGGCGTGAACAGCGGCACGCCGGTCATCCCCGTCACCGACTCGCCCGACCAGCTCTCGCTCGGCACGGCGCTCACGAGCGTCGGCTATGGCCGCACCACGCCCGCGGGCGCGGCGGGTGGTGACAACACCGTGCGAAAGAACATCCGGCTCTCCATCCAGGAGCTCGACTCGACGCACGTCGGGTACCGCTACCAGTCGGGCAACATCTGCCAGGGCGACAGCGGCGGCCCGGCGCTCCGCGGCTCGGGCGCGGCGGAGCGCGTCGTGGCGATCCACTCGTACGTCAACGGCGACTGCACGCAGCAGGCCTACAGCGTTCGCGTCACCTTCTCGTCGGTGTACAGCTTCATCCAGCAGCAGCTCGCCAAGGCGCCGCCGGGCGACTCGTGCGATCTGTGCACGCGCGCGGAGAACTCGGGCGACAACCTCTGCGCGCAGAAGCAGGCCGCGTGCTTCTCCGACCCCGAGTGCGAGAAGCTCGCGCAGTGCGAGCAAAAATGCTCGTCGTTGCCGTGCGTGGCCGACTGCGAGGCGAAATACCCCAGGGGAATCGCGAAGTTCAATACGGCGGTCTACTGCACGTGCGGCGAGACCGTGTGCAAGCCCCTGTGCGCCGGCGAGTGCCGCAGCGCCCCCAAGTGCGGCTACAGCCTCCCGCGCGACACGTGCGGCACCTGCACCGAGGGGGCGTGCTGCGACGCCGTGGCGGCGTGCGCGGGCGACACCGACTGCCTCCTCTGCCTCCGCGCGGGCGCGGCGGCCGACCCGAGCTGCGCGACCAACAAGCTTCGCAAGGCGGTGGCCGACTGCGCGACCACGAAGTGCAAGACCGAGTGCGCGTCCGACCCCATCGTCGAGGGCGGCGAGCCCCAGCCCGGCGGCCCGGTCGGGCCCGACGGCAAGCCTACCCCGGCGGGCGGCGCCGCCACCACGACCACCACCACCGAGAGCTGCGGCTGCGAGGTCGTGGGCACCTCGCCCGCCCCGCGCTCGGCCTCGCTCGCGGCGCTCTTCGGGCTCGCGCTCGGGCTCGTGGGCCGCAGGGCGCGACGTCGCGCCGAGCGGCCTCGGGGCTAGCGATCGCGCGGCGCGAGCGTCTTCACGAGGCGCGGCTCGGGGCTCGCGAGGTTCACGTAGAGCGCGCGCCTCGCGGCGGCGTCCACGCCGTGGAACTGCAGGCCGAGGCAAGGGCCCATGGTGTCGTACTTGCGGCGCCCGTGGAGGACGCGCGTCACGGTCGCGAAGACGTCGACCCAGTGCTCGCGGCGCGCGGGCCGGAGCGAGAGGATGACCTCCTCCCCCGTGAGCACTTGGCGATCGGCCCGCACGAGCGCGCCGAACGGTGAGAGGTCCACGGTGAGGTCCGACACGACGCGAAAGTCGCGCTCGCGGATGACCTGACCGTACGGGATGTGGAGGGCACGGCGAGAGCCTTTGCGGCGCAGCGGGGGGACGGACGGACGAGCGAGCAGGGTCATGGGGGCCTCCTGTTCGAACGATAGGCAGGGGCGCGGGAGGGGGGCCAACTTCGCGCGGTCCCGCGCGGCCTGTGGGTCAGGGCTCGATCGCCTCCACCCGCATCACGACGCGCCCCTCGCTCCGCGAGCCCTCGAGGTCGACCTTGGCGCGCACCACCCACCCGGTGGGGCCGTCCTCGCCGACGAGCGCCTGCCGCAGCTCCCACACGTGCTCGCCGCGCTCGACGGTCAGGTGCTTGGGGCTCCGCGCCTCCCCGTCCATGCGGAGGGCGCCGTGATCCGCCACGAGCGCGTCGAGGGCGCGCGCGAGGGCCGCCTCGTCGAGCGCAGAGTTTTGGCAGAGCTCGGCCGCGGTCGCGAGCTCGTAGCGCGCGAGCGCGCGGACGAGCGCGAAGCTCGCGTTGCGCACCAGCGGCAGGAACCCCTCGCCGGCGGTGATGTCGGGCGGGCCCACGGTGGGCGGCGCGAGCGCCGCCTCGTCGCGGGCCTTCAGCGCGTCGAAATACGCGGGGTCGCGCATCTTCTCCCACTCGTCGAGCAGGCTCGAGTCGGCCTGCCGCACGACCGCGCCGAGCGTGATCACCACGTCGTCGATGTCCGCGGTCTTCCCGAGGTCGGGCACCGACTGGACGAGCGTCTTGTAGACCTCGCTGAGGTAACGGAGCAGCAAGCCCTCCACCCGCTCGAGCCCGTACTCCTTCACGTACTCGTTGAACGAGAGCACCTGCTCGATCATGTCGCGCGCGATCGACTTCGGGCGCACGTTCAGGTCGGCCACCCACGGGTGCTGCGCCTTGAACGCGTTGAACGTGAGGTACGAGAACTCGCGGTTGGGCACGACGAGCTCTACTTTTTCGAGCTCGGCGATGCGCTCGTCGAAGGGCATCCCCTGGGCCTTCAGCTCGGCGAGCTTCGCCTGCTTGGCCTTGTCGAGCTGCTTGACCAAGATGGGGTCCGGGTTCTCGCAGATCGACTCGACCGCCGTGAGCACGTCGAGCGCGTGCGTGGGCAGCTCGTGGTCGAGGCGCGGCAGCGTCTCGAGCAGGTAGAGCGCGAGCGGCTGGTTCAGCGCGAAGTCGAGCTGGAGATCGTCGGCGAGCGTGTGGACCGAGCCGCCCCCGGGCTGCGGCACGCGCCACAGCACCTGCGCGTCGAGCAGCGAGCGGTAGAGCGAGAGCGCCACGCGCCCGAGCTTCCGCTTCTCGGGCGTGCGCTCGTGCGAGCGGTTCACGAGCCGCGCCATCGCCATGCACCCGCCGTCCTCGCGCGTGAGCACGTCGAGCAGCATCCCGTGCGACACCGTGAAGCGCGAGACGAGCGGCTCGGGGCTGCTCGCGACGAGCTTGTCGAACGTCGCCTTGTCCCACGGCACGTAGCCGCGCTCGGGCGGCTTGCGCCTCACGAGCTTGCGGAGCTTCTTCGGATCGCCCGCGGCCTTCGCCTCGAGGCGGAGGTTCTCGATCACGTGCTCGGGCGCCTGCGCCACCACGAGCCCCTCGTTGTCGAAGCCACGGCGCCCGGCGCGCCCCGCGATCTGCTTGAAGTCGCGCACCGTCAGGATCGCCGTCTTCTCGCCGTCGTATTTGCACAGCTTCGTGAACAGCACGGTGCGAATGGGCACGTTCACGCCCACGCCGAGGGTGTCGGTGCCCGAGATGACCTTGAGCAGCCCGCGCTGCGCGAGCTTCTCCACGAGCAGGCGGTACTTCGGCAAGAGCCCCGCGTGGTGGAGCCCCACGCCGTGCCGCACGAAGCGCTGCACCTCCTTGCCGAACGGCGTGTCGAAGCGCGTCCCGAGCATCGCGTCGGCGATCGTGCGCTTCTCTTCCTTCGTGCAGAAGTCGGCGCTCATGAGGTTCTGGGCCTCCTCGGCGGCGCCACGCTGCGTGAAATTGACCAGGTAGATCGGCGACTTGCCTGCGGCGACGAGCTCGCTCAGGGTCGTGTGGAGCGGGGTGTCGCGGTACTCGAACGTGAGCGGGACGGGCCGCTCGGCGGTGCGCACCGTGCGCACGGGGGCGCCGGTGCGCCGCTCGAGGTCTTGCTCGAAGAACGTGACGTCGCCGAGCGTGGCGGACATGAGCAAGAACCGCACGTGCGACAGCTCGAGCAGCGGCACCTGCCACGCCACGCCGCGCTCCTTGTCCGAGTAGTAGTGGAACTCGTCCATCACCACGTGGCCGAGGTCGGCGCGATCGCCCTCGCGCAGCGCCATGCTCGCCAGGATCTCGGCGGTCGCGCAGAGGATAGGCGCGCCCGGGTTGATGCTCGCGTCCCCGGTGAGCAGGCCCACCGCGTCTTTCCCGAAGTCCTTCGACAGCGCGAAGAACTTCTCGTTGGCGAGCGCCTTGATGGGCGCCGTGTAGATGGAGCGGCGCCCCTCGGAGAGCGCGAGGAAGTGCGCGAAGGTGGCCACGAGGCTCTTCCCCGAGCCCGTGGGTGTGCCCAAGATCACGTGGTTGTCGGCCGCGAGCTCCAGCATCGCCTCTTCCTGCGCGGGGTAGAGGTCGAGGCCGAGGTCGGCCACGTGGCCGAGGAACGCGTCGAGCACGGCGTCGGGCGAGGCGCCGCTCGGCGGGAGGCGGTCGTAGAGCGTGGGCATGGCCCTTCATACGCCGTTTCTCGCCCTCGCGCGCCGCGGGCGTGGGCGCTCGGCGTCAGCGCCCGCGACCGGTGAGCGCGTCGCCGAGCCGCGTGAGCAGCGACCGGCGCGGATCGGTGGCCTGGAAGGCGCGCAGCGAGGCGATCTCGTCCGTGACGGCGTCGCGCACGCGGTCGCGGAGCGCGCGCAGGGCGCCGTCGTCGCCAGGCGGCGTGCCCTCGGTCGGGATGGCCTCCCCGAAGCCGAAGTAGATGCGCTGCGGACGGCGCGGGCGGGCGAGCGGCATGAGCACGTCGCGGCGCACGCCGAGCCGATCGATGGCGCGCGCGAGGGGCGCGGCGAGCGGGGAGGCGAGCAGCTCGTCGGCGTCGAGCACCACGTCGAACGCGTCCTCGACGCCCACGCACGCGAACGGCACGATGGTGCACCCGTGCGCCGCCGCGAGCCGCACGAACCCGAGGCGCTGCTTCCAGATGAGGGCGTACTCCTCGCCCTTGCGCTTCGCGACCTCGCGGCCCCCGCCGGGGAACACGAGCACGCACTCGCCCGCCGACATGAGCGCGGCGCACGCGTCCGGCGTGCCGTCGACCGCGCCGCACGCGAAGAGCAGGTCGCGCCACCCTGGGATTTGGAAGTGCAGGTGATCGCCGAGCGAGCGCAGGACGATGCCCTTGCGCTCGTAGAGCTCCGCGAAGAGCAGCGGAGGATCGAGCACGCCGAAGATCGAGTGGTTCCCTACGAAGAGAAGGGGGCGTGATCCCGGAATGTTCTCGATGCCTTGGACGTGCGGGGCGGTGAGCGCCCGCATCGGCCGGAGCGCGACGAGGGCGCGCTCGATCACACGCGATGAGGGGCGCGGCGGCAGGCGAGGGGAGGAGGTCTGGCCCACGGGGCGAGCGTACCAGCGCGCCGCCGGGGCGAGGAGGTCACCGGAACGCGCGCTGGATCTCGCCCGCAGCGCGGAGCCCCGAGAGGGCGCCGCCCTCCATGAAGCCCTGCCACGAGTAAAACGAGTCGGTGGTCTCGCCCGCGAAGAAGAGGTTGCCGACGGCCTTCGCCTCGTTGCCCTCGATGCGCGTGAAGTACCCGGGCGCGTTCGCCGTGTAGCTGCCCTTGGTGTTGGGGTCGCTCGGCCAGTGCTGGAGGTGGGCCACGTAGGCGCCGCCCGAGGTGCGGCGTGCAGACGCGCTCGCGCCGGGGTAGGCCATGTCGAAGTTCCCGAGGAAGCGCGCCGTGTCGGCCTGCGTGGTGGCCGCGGAGAGCGAGCTGCCCAGGGCGCCGCCGGTGTAGTCGGTGATGACGCCGCGGGTCGCGTCCGCGGTGCTCGGGCTGGTCTCCCACGTGGTCTGCAGGTAGGGGAGATCGCTGTACGCCGCGCCGCTGCCCGGCAGCCACGGGCGCCCGGTGAAGCCGACCATGAGCTTGGCGTTGGTGCCGTAGACGGTGTTCTGGATCGCGTAGATCTTCGACGCGGGCAGGCCGAGGCTCGCGTCGAGGGCCACGTCGCGGAGGATGTTGAAGGGCAGGGCGAGGACCACCGCGTCGTGGGTGGCGGTCACCGTCTTGTTGCCCTCCTTGAACGTGAGCACGACGCGGCCGTCCGAGGCCTTGCGCACGCCCACGAGCCTCCGTCCGAGGCGGATCTGTCCGGGCAGCCGCGCGGCGAGGCCCTCGGTGATTTGCTGGTTGCCGCCGACCACGTGGTAGCGCTCGTCGCTGAAGTTGCCCCAGAGCCGGAGCTTGCTCTGCCGCGACGCCTTCGCGAACAGGAGGAACGAGAGGCAGCTCTGCGCGTCGGTGGCGACGCCGTATTCGATCTCGTAGGCGACGTTGAGCAGCTTCTTGATCTGCGGGGGCGCGCCGCGCGAGTCGAGGTATTCGCGCAGGCTGAGGTTGTCGAGCGCCGCGTCGTCGGCGGTGAACGCGTCGGCGGTGGGGAAGCCCACCTTGCGGAGATCGTCGCGCATCGCGTCGACCAGCACGCGGTACTGCTCGACCATCGTCGCCTCGCTCACGAGGCCGCCGTCGAAGAAGAACTTGGTCTCGCGCGCGGGCTTCGTGATGTCCTCGAGGGTGAGGCCGAGCTCGCGGGCGTAGCCGATCATGGTCTTGTGCGGCGTGTCGATGAGCTCGCCGCCGCGCTCGACCACCTGACCGGGGAACATGACAGGGCCGGCGAACGCGCCGCCCATCGACCAGATGCGGCCGCCGACGCGGCTCGCGGCGTCGTGGAGGGTCGCCGACACGCCCGCCTTCTTCAGCTCGTAGGCGCACGCGAGGCCGGCGATGCCCGCGCCGACGACGCCCACGTCGGTCGCGATCTGCTTGGCGGAGGCCGCCGCGCGCCCGAGGTCGTTCGGGGCCGCTTCGGTGTCCGCCGCGCACCCGGCGAGGAGCGACGCGCCGCCCACCGTGGCCGCGCCCATCGCGAGCGCCTGGCGCCGGCTCACGCGGTGCGCGTGGGCGCGCTCGACCGCCTCTTCAGCGGGGCGACTCGAGCGGGCGACGAACATGGTGTCGAGCAGACGCGAGAAGAGGGGCGTGCGGGCCATGGGCATCCTTCCAGAGGGGTGGGCGACGCGGCGCACATGCAAGGAGTGTGCACACATTGTCGCTGTCGCAACCCTATGAAATCTGGTCGGTGCCGGGCGCGGCCGCTGATGCAGCTGGGATCCATGTGGGCAAGTGGGGCACCAGCGCGTACGCGCACGCTGCTCGCCGCACACGCGCGCCCAAGCCGCAGCGGGGCCAAGGTGTGCCGCGTCGCGTCCCGTGGGTCGGCTGGGTAGCGACGAACCTGAGGTCTTGTCTTGGCGCGAGGCGTGCTTTGCTGGCAGGCATGCGCACGCGACCGGTCGTCGTCCAGCTCTCGCTCGTGGTCTCGCTGCTCGCGCTCGGCGCCTGCGGCGGCGTGGTGGCCCCCGCGCCCGAGGACCCCCCCGCCACCGCGCCCGCCCCGGGACCGGGTGCGCCGCCGACCGGCTCGTCCACGCCCACGCCCACGCCGCCGCCCACGCCCACGCCGCCGCCCACGCCCACGGCGCCGCCCACGCCGCCTGCCTCGGTGGCGAGCGGCGCCACGCGGCTCGTCGTGAGCACCGGCGTCCTTGGCGGCGTCGGGTGCAACTCCGAGCGCTTCGAGCTCACGATGGCGACCCAGGAGCTGGTCACGTTCGGCTGTCCGCCGGGGTCGGGCGAGCCGGGCGCGCCCCGAGTCGACCTCGTCGAGCAGCGCCGCCGGGTGCTGCGCCCGGAGGACTCCCGGTCGATCGCGGCGGAGCTCGAGCGCCTGGTCGAGGTGCCGATGCCCTCGATGTGCCTGTACGACGGCCGCGCGTACGCGCTCACCGTGGAGCGGGGCGCGACGAGCACGCGCTACATCGATGAGGACTACAATTGCCTGCACGACAAATCTGTAAAGTACACGCGTTCGCTCGGGGCGCTGACGGGGCTCCTCCGCGCGGCGCCTTGAGCGCGCCTCTCCACGACGAGCCCCGCCCGGGGCCGCCCGTGTGGCATGGTGAGCCGCCATGCCGATGCCCGTGACCCCGCTCGACGTCCGCCGCGCCTACGACGCGCTCCGCCCGCACGTGCGCCGCACGCCGCTGCTCTCCGCCGACCCGGGCTCCCTCGGCGAGGCGCGCGTGACCTTCAAGCTCGAGCTCTTCCAGCACGCGGGCTCGTTCAAGACGCGCGGCGCGTTCCGGTCGCTGCTGTCGGGCGCCGTCTCCAGCGCGGGCGTCGCCGCCGCCTCGGGGGGCAACCACGGCGTCGCGGTGGCGTACGCCGCGCGGCGGCTCGGGCACGCGGCGACCATCTTCGTTCCCGAGATCGCCTCCCCCGTGAAGCTCGCCGCCATCCGCGCCCACGGCGCGACGGTGGTGATCGGCGGGGCACGCTACGCCGACGCGCAGCTCGCCTGCGACGCGCACGCCGCCGCGTCGGGTGCGACGGTGGTCCACCCGTTCGACGCGGTGGCCACGCTCGAGGGGCAGGGCACCGTGGCGCTGGAGTGGGACGAAGATCAGGCGCGGCTCGGGCTCGAGCCCCTCGACACCGCGCTCGTCGCCGTGGGCGGCGGCGGCCTGCTCGCGGGGATGGCGTGCCACTGGCTGGGCGGGCTCGGCGGCGCGCGCCGCGTGAAGCTCGTCGGCGTGGAGCCCGAGGGCTCGCGCTGCCTCCACGCGGCGCTCGAGGCCGGGCGCCCGGTCGACGTGCCCGTCGAGTCGATCGCCGCCGACTCGCTCGGCGCTCGGCGGGTCGGCGCGCTCGCGTTCGACGCCGTGCGCGAGGCGGCGGACCGAGGGGCGTACGTCGGGGCGCTCGTCACCGACGCGCACATCCGCCAGGCGCAAGAGCACCTGTGGCGCACCTACCGCGTGGCGGCCGAGCCCGGAGGCGCCGCGGCCCTCGCCGCCCTGCTCGGCGGTCGCTACGTGCCCGCGCCGGGCGAGAGCGTCGGCGTGCTCGTGTGCGGCGGCAACGTGGCGCCGGCGACCCTCGCCTGACGCGCCCGGCCCGCCTCACCAACGCGCCAAGGGCCAAGCGGCGTCAGTCGAGGCGAAACTGCACGGTCCACCGCATGCGCACGCGCACGGGCGCGCCGGCGCGCTGGGCGGGCGAGAAACGGTACGCGCGCACCGCTGCGAGGGCGCTCTCCGAGAAGCCGTAGCCCGCGGGGCGCACCACGCGGGCCTCGGCGACCCGGCCGCTCGCGTCGACCACGAGCTCGAGCCCCACGTCGGCCTCGACCTGCGCGGCGCGCGCGGCGGGCGGATACGCGGGCGGCGAGGCGGCCACGACGCGGGCCG
>DAORJJ010000055.1:0-20816 GCA_035439005.1 Polyangiaceae bacterium
GATGACCTACGCCGTCACGCCGGCGCTGCGCGCGAACCCGGCGCTCGCGGCGCGCGGGCCGCTCCGCGCGTACCCGTACGCGGCGGTCCTCGTCCCGGGCTACGGCGCCGCGGAGCAGGAGGAGAGCCGGCTCGTCGCGGCCCCGCCCGACGCCCCCTGCCGCGCCCTCTCGCCCGGCGAGCTCGCCCGCCTCGGCGTGAACGTGGAGCGCGCGCGGCGCGCCGCGGAGGCCTACCGCGGGGGCGTCGCGCCGGTCGTGATCGTGAGCGGTGGCGCGGTGCACTCGCCGCTCGTCGAGGCCTTCGCGCTGGCGAGCCTCGTGCGCTGCGCGGGCGGCGTCCCCACCGAGCGCGTGCTCGTCGACCCCTGCGCCGACCACACGCACACGAACCTGCGCAACCTGGGGGCGCTCGTCGTCGCCCTCGGGGCGCGCACCGGCTATCTGGTGACCGACGGCGGGCTCCAGTCGGCGTACCTCTCGGACTTCACGGTGTTCGACGTCTTCGGCGGCTCCGTCGACCAGCGCAGCCTCCGCGACTTCGGGTACCTCGTCGGCGCGTGGCGGCGGGCGAGCCGCGGCCTCGACGGCGGCTTCTGGTACACGCCCTACCGGTTCTGGGCGGAGCGCGAGCCCGTCACGTGCCTCGCGCCCGGGGGAGAGGCGAGCGACTGAGCGCGCTCGCGTCCGCGCCTCGACCCTCGCGCGTCAGCGCAGGCCGTAGCGCTTGAGGAGGGAGAGCAGGTACGGGCGGTCCATCTTCGCGAGGCGCGCCGCCTCCGAGGCGTTGCCTTCGGTGCGCGCGAGGAGCGCGGTGACGTAGGCGTGCTCGAACTCGGCGACCTTTCGCGCGCGGGCGTCGCGGTAGCGCTCGACGGCGCCGTCGCCGCCGGTCGCGCGCGGCCCGTCGAGGTCGACGCCCGGCGCAGAGCCGGGGAGCGCGGACGTGTCGGTCTCCCCCGCGAGCGCGCGCTCCACGGCGTTGCGCAGCTCGCGGACGTTGCCCGCCCAGTGCATCACGCGCCAGCGCTCGATCACCTCGGCGGGGAGGGCGGCCGCGGCGCCCGCCATGTCGAGCGTGAAATGCTCCACGAGCGCCGGCACGTCCTCGGGCCGCTCGCGGAGCGGAGGGAGCGCGATGAGGGCGCCCGCGAGCCGGTAGTAGAGGTCGGCGCGGAACGCGGCGCGGTTCACCTCCGCGCGCAGATCGCGGTGGGTCGCCGAGACCACGCGCACGTCGAGCTCGAGCTCGCGCTCGCCTCCCACGCGGCGCACGCGGCGACGCTCCAGGGCGCCCAGCAGCGACGACTGCGCGGACTGCGGGAGCTCGCCGATCTCGTCGAGGAAGACGGTGCCGCCGCGCGCGCGCTCGAAGGCGCCGACGTGCCTCGCCACGGCCCCCGTGAAGGCCCCGCGCTCGTGGCCGAAGAGCTCCGACTCGACGAGCGCGTCGGGGAGCGCGCCGCAGTCGACCACGACGAACGGGCCCGCGCGGCGCGGCCCCTCGTCGTGGAGGGCCCGCGCGACGAGCTCCTTGCCGGTGCCGGTCTCGCCGAGGACGAGCACCGAGCCGCCGAACGCGGCCAGGCGCCTCACCTGGCGGACCACCTCGAGCATGCGGGGGCTCACCGTGACGAGCCCCGGGAGCGCCGGCGGCGCCTCGGTCGCCGCGTCGCTCGCGCGCGACACGACGAGCACCGTGTCGCCGAGCCGCAGCGCCGCGTCCCACGGGAGGTCGGCGTCGCGCAAGCGCGAGCGCCCGGAGAAGGTGCCGTTCGAGCTGCCGAGATCGCGCACGCGCACGCCGTCGTCGGTCGCCTCGAGCTCGAGGTGGTACCGGCTCACGGTCGGACCGGAGAGCACGAAGCCGTTGTCGGCCGCGGTGCCCACCGACACGCGGGCGCGCGCCTCGGCCTCGACGTGCCTGCCCGCGTCGACCCCGCGGGCGACCGTGAGGGAGAGGCGCGGCGCGGGCGCCGAGGCCGCGCCCGTCGCGCGCGTGTGCCTCCGGGTGAGGCCGTCGGTCAAGGCCCCGGCCACCGCGAGGGCCGGCGGTCGTCGAGGCGCGCGAGCTCCTGCGTGAAGATGCGGCGCGCGATCGCGATCGCGCAGGCGTAGGTGCTGTCGACGCCGAAGAAGCTGAGGCTCTTCGAGAGCAGCGACTGACGGCGGGAGTAGGGCGTGTCCGACGCGTAGTGGAGGAGGCCCACGTCGAAGGGCACGTCGGGCGTGAGGTTCACGATCTCGTTCGACGGGAGCCTGCGGGGGTTCGAGAGCTCGTGCACGGCGCCGAGGAAGGGGCCGGCCTCCATCTCGAGCACGGTGTAGCCCTCGCGGTAGAAGGTGGCCATGTAGTCCTTGTTCTGGAGGAAGGCGCTCCGCACGGTCACCGCCGACTGGTTGTCGAAGACGCTCCCGAAGCGCAGGAGGGGCGCGACGGCGTCCGCCGTGAGGGCGTTGCGGAAGAGGAACGTGTTGCCCGAGTGCTCGTCGTAGACCGTGTTGGAGAGCAGCACGTCGCCGACGCGGCCGTTCAGCGTCGCCGCCTTCCCCATGATGTAGATGCCGCGCACCTCGCCGACGCCCTGGCCCACGCGCGACAGCAGGTGGTACGCGGCCATGCCGAGCGGGTAGTCGATGTTGATGAGCACCGCCTCGCTCTGGGCCAGGCGCTCGATGCCGGGCACGCGGAGCCGGGGATCGATGGCCGTGGGGTCGAGGTCGGAGAGGCGTAGGATCTGCGCGTCGACGTCGATGCGCCCCGGACCCGACAGGTGGAGGAGGCCCTTGGTGGACTCGAAGCGCCGCACCTCGTTCATCTTCGAGTCGTCGCTCCCGGCGTGGATGAACGCGCGGAGCAGGTAATAGAGCAGAGGGGCGATCTCCTCTTCGCGGCCGCTCTCTGCCGCCTTCGCCACGTCCGCGCCGAGCCCCTCGGGGTCGGCGCGGATCGCCCACTCGATCATCTCGCGGCGGTGAGACTGCGCGTACCCCCCGAGGAGGTTCGCCACCGCGTGGGTGTTCGACGACACGAAGTACACCGGCGCGCGTCGGCTCTCGCTCTTCTCGAGGTAGGAGGGCTCGATGCCGCCCCACCAGCGCTGGGCCGCGCGCTGGTACTGCGAGTACGACGACGCGAGCATCTGGGCGCGGAGGTCGAGGGGGCGCGCGATCACCTCGGCGAGGCCGTCGGCGTATTGGTCCTTGCCGAAGGCGTCGACGAGGCGCTCGACGTCGGCGACCTCGAGCGACAGCTCGCTCGCGAGCAGCTCGGGGGAGCCCACGAGCTCCGCCTCGCGCCCTTGGTAGCCGCGGAGCGCGTTGTGCAGCTTGTTCCACTCGATCTGGTAGGCGACCAGGATGGGCACGAGATCGTCGATGTCGCTGACGCTCGCGATGAACACGGCGAGGCGCGAGCCCTCGTCCCACCGGATGGGCCGACGCCGGCCGCGGGTCTTCACGATCTGCCAGGTGCGCACGTCGAAGCCGGCCGCCTCGAAGAGCTCGTGCGACTGCCCGAGCACGATCTGGCGGACGCGCGGGAAGCAGCTCGGGAGGCGGCCGGCCGCGTAGCCGAACGCGGAGAGGTCGACCTTGGCGGAGAGGGCGTCGAGGTGGAGCGCCGACCGCGAGAACGCGTGCGCCTCCTCGAGCGCGCGAATCCGCACCTCGCCGGTGGACCGCAGCAGCGAGTAGTAGGTGCGGACGTAGAGGTTGATCTCTTCGGAGGGCGTGGGCGGCTGCCGGTACATGGTCGGAGGGAGGATAGCGAAGTTCCCGCGCGCGGGGCGGACGTAGCGGCAAGGGTGGCGCTGGACGCGGGCGAAAGTCGGGTTAAGCTCCGAGGACGATGGAGCTCTCGCCCGACACCTTCTCCTGGCTCATCGCCCAGGCCGCGCGCCTCCGGGCCTCCCACGGGGACGTCATCGGCGTCCCGGTCCTCGTCGAGCCGACCGGCGAGTTCTTCCCGGACGAGTTCACGCTCGACCACGACGGCACCGAGCGCCTGCTCGCGCGCCTCGTCTCGTACACCCCGCTCGACGAGGAGCTGCCGCTGCGCGTCGGCTTCGAGGAGCCGGAGGACACGGGCAAGGCCGGCGGCAGCTGCGGCACCGGCGGCTGCGGCACGGGCGGCGGCGGCGGCGGCCCCACCGCGCGCGGGCGCGTCATCCCCATGGACCAGGGCTACGGCGTCGTGGTCGACGTCCGCGACGCGGGCAGCCCCGTGACCCTCACGACCACGCTGGCGCGCTCCGTGGGCACGCTCGTGCTGGCCGAGGGGGGCGAGGAGGTCTCGCCGGGCGAGGTCGGCCCCGTGTCGGAGGTGTGCGCCGCGGCGCTCGGGCTCGGCCTGTTGCTCTTGAACGGCGCCGCCGTGTACGCGAAGGGGTGCGGCGGCATCAAGCTCCACCGCGCCACGCACCTCACGGTGGAGGAGTCGGCGGCGACCCTCGCGCTCTTCTGCCGCGTGTACGACCACGAGCCCCGCCGCGTGAAGAAGCACCTCGAGGTGACCCAGTCCGAGGCGTTCGACGAGGCCCTCGCCTGGGTCGACTCGAACCCGGTCATCGTGGCCCAGCTCCGCGACACGCCCGAGCTGCTCGAGGCGGGGGCGTTCGAGCTCTTGCCGCCGAAGGGCCTGCTCGGCCGCCTCTTCACGCGCAAGGTGGACGCGAAGGCGCCGGTCGCCACGAAGCGCGCCCGCACGGCGGAGGAGGAGCGCAAGATCGCCCGCGCGAAGGCGCTCGTCGACGAAGCGCTCGGTACGTCGTGAGGGTTCGCGGGTAGCATGACCCCGTGACCCTCACGCTCGCGACGTTCAACGTCAAAGACTACTTCGAGTCGCCCAGGAACCTGCCCGTCTTGGCCGCCAAGGCCGAGGAGATCGCCGCGCAGCTCACGCGCGCAGACGCGGACGTGATCGCCCTCCAGGAGGTGGGCTCCGAGCCGCTGCTCCGCGACGTGCTCGCGCGCATGCCCGGCGCCTCGTACGAGATCGTGTTCGGCGGCGCCGACCGGCGGGGCATCGGCAACGCGATCCTCGCGCGCGTGCCCCTCCTCGAGCGCGACGTGCTCCGCGCCGAGGCCCTGCCGTTCCCCGTGTTTCGCAGGGGCGACGCGGCCCCCTTCGCGGGGCGCTTGCCGCTGCGGCGGGCCGTGGTGCGCGTCGCGCTCCGGGCGCTCGGGCTGCCTATTCATGTATTTTGCACGCATTGGAAGAGCAAGCTCCCCAAGGCCGAGGAGGACGAAGCGGGGGCCGAGCTCGCGTGGACGACCGGCCGAGAGCGCGCGGAGGCCGACCTCCGGAGCCTCGTGTCGCGCTCGGCGGAGGCCCTCTTCGTGCGCGCCGCGGTCGAGCGCTCCGCCGCCGCCGGCGCCGAGGTGGTCCTCATGGGCGACCTGAACGACACGCTCGACTCGGTGCCCGTGCGCATCGTCCTCGGCTCGGGGGTCGAGCCCGCGCTGCACGCGGCGGCCTCGCGCGCGCCGGCCAGCGCGCGTGTCTCGACGCTCCACCGCGGCGAGCCCGAGCAGATCGATCACATCCTGCACACCCAGCGGCTGCAGGCCCGGCTCACGTCGGTGGCCTTCTTCAACGAGGGGCTCCGCGACCACCCGTTTGGCGAGGCCGAGCCTACGATCGACTCCGACCACGCGCTCGTGTGCGCGCGCTACGGCTGAGCCGCGCGAGGGCGAGGCCGGCCGCGTGGCCCGCGCCTACCTCGTGAAGAGCTTGCCCACCGGGTTCTTCGGATCGCTCGTGGACACCTTCACCGTGCGGTCGAGATCGACGACCCGCACGAGGTCGAAGCGGTCCTTGCCGGCATTGATGAAGAAGGTGAGGCGGTTCAGCTGGGGCTTGTCGTACGCGCGGGCGTCGGCGCGCTTCGTGACGCCGAGCACCGAGAAGCCGTACATCGCCCGGTCGTTGTACTTCTGGCTCGTGAGGTCGGCGTTGGACGTGAGGCGCAGGATGGCGAGCTCCCGCGCCGTCTGTCCGGGGGCGTCGAGGGTGCGGTGGATGGTCTTCGCGACCCGCTCGTACTCGGCGGCGTACGCGCGGACAGCGCGCTCGAGGGGGACGCGCTCGAGCTCGTTCGGGTCGTAGTCGGGCCGCCGCGGCGTGCTCATGCGCTCGCGCGCGGCCAGGGCCTCGCCCGCGAGGCTCTGCGACGCGTACGGGTGCGCGGACTCGACCGTGGCGTAGCCGCGCACGGGGTTCTCGATCTCCAAGGTGGCGAACTTCTGCACGGAGAGGTCGTCGATGGGGAGCTGCTTCGGCAAGAGCTCGTCGCCGGCCTGCCACATCTCGTACGAGTTGTAGTGCGTGTGCCCGAAGATGAGCGTTCGGATCTGCGGGTTCTTGGCGACCCGCTCGAGCAGGGCGAGGTTCGAGAACTGGAGCGGCTTCGCGCTCGGACCGGTGAAGAGGTTCGCGAGGCACTTGCCGTCGGTGCCGCGCTCGCTCGCCTTGCAGTCGAACTCCGGATCGGGGCGCATCCACTCTTGCAGGCCGTCGTGCAGGCACGCCTCCTGCTGGTTCCCCGAGATGGCCCACCAGGGCAGCTTGCACACCACGGGGTTGACCGCCGAGCTGACGATGTAGTTGATCGCGCTCTGCTGGACGCTCTGGTACTCGAGCTGCTCGAAGAGGTAGCCGAAGTCTTGGCCCCCGTGGCCGCCGCGCGGATCGTGGTGCGCGAGCATGACCACGTCGCCGCCGTCGTCCCCCGCCCGCGTGAGCTCACGGTCGACCCAGTCGACCTGCACGTCGCTGAGGGCGCCGCCGTAGTTGACCGTGTACATGCCCCAGCCGGAGCGCCGGTGCTGGCGCATCTCGTACGAGTGCAGGTTGATGTAGCGGTTCTTCCCGAATTTCCACGAGAAATAGAGCGGCCCGTAGGTCTTCTGCCACTGCTGCAGGCCGTCGTAGAGGAACATGTTGCGCTCGGCGAGGGGGAGCGCCTTCCACCCGGTCGAGAAGGTGTCGCCCGGCGTTCGCGTGAACTGCCCGGTGTAGATGTCACGGTGGAGCCCGCCGAGGACGGTCTCGGTGCGCTTCACGTACGCCGCGTAGTCGGCGAAGCCGTACCCGGGCGGCCAGGCCTTGGGGCTCGCCTCGCCGACGACCTCCTCGATGGACGTGCCGAGCGCCGTGTCGAGCGCCCGCGCGGCGCCGGGGACGTGGCCCGTCGCGACGTACCCGTCGTGGTTGCCGACGGTGAGAAAGATAGGAATCGTCAGGTTCTTCAGCGCGTTGACGATCACCTTCGCTTCGCCGGCGTAAGTGGTCGCCACGTAGCGCTGGCGGAAGCCCGCGGGAGAGCCGCCGTTGTGGAGATCGCCGTTGAAGGTGATGAACGCCGCGCTGCGAACGCCGGCGTCGGGCGTGGTGTTCACGAAGTAGACGAAGTCGTCGAGCTTCGCGAGGGTCTTCGTGTCGTAGAGATCGCCAATCGATACTTGGGTGTCGGTGACGTTCAGCGCGTTGTACTCGTCGGCCGCCTTGTCGAAGACACGGAGCGCGTTGAACTGGTATTCGTAGACCGGCTGGGAGTTCTTGGTGACGAGCGCGTTGTCGCTCCGAATCTCCATGCGCACGTCGTAGAGGCCCGCGGGCACGGCGGCCATCGCCTCGGGGCGGAAGACGAAGCGGTAGGTCTTGCGCGCCTTCAGCACGTCGGGCTGGTCGAGCGGCTCGGGGTGCACGAGCACCTCGCTCGCCTTCAGCCGAATGTTGCCAGTGCCCGCCCCGTAGAGGGCCGGCGTCTTGATCTCGGTCGAGGTGGCGCGCTGGGGCCGCGGGATGAGCAGGAACACCACCGCGCTCGCGTTGGTCTCGGAGAGCGACACGACCCCGAGCTCGGTGCCGGGCTTCGTGCCCGTGACCTTGGGCGCGAGGTGCTTGAGCACGTCGTCCTCGAGGCGCGTGACGACCATGAACGAGTCCTTCGGGTCCGACTTCACGTAGAGGTTCGGGTTGCCGAGGGTGGGGTAGATCAGGCGATCGATCATGACGTGGCCGTCGATCGCGTAGGGCATCACCTGCTCGTTCTGCGCCGCGTCCGCGTAGAAGACGTCGGACAGGTAGGTCTCGCCCGCCTCGCTCAGCACCTCCCACGGCCGCTCCTTGCGCAGGTCGAGGGGCGGATCGGTGCCCGGCGGGGCCGTGCCCGTGGCGCTCGCGCTCGGGGTCGCGCCGGCCTTCTTGCCCGTCGGGCCGACGGGGTCGGGCTCCGAGCCGCACGCCTGCAGCTGGAACGCTGCGATCCCTAGGAGGCCCAGCCCGGCCATGCGGGCGTAACCACGGAGTGCCATGCGAGCAGTGTCGCACGCGGCGGGGGAGCGTCGAGCCGAATTTACCGGCCGCTCCGCCTCGGCGCGGTCGCCCGCCGCCCGGGGCTTGCTACGATCGGGCGATGCCGCCGCGCGAGCACCTCGTGTACACCGACGGCTCCTGCAAGCCGGGCCCCGAGGGCCAGCGCCCCGGCGGGTGGGGGTACGTCGTGAAGTCTCCCACGGGGGCGGTCGTCGAGGGGTGCGGCTCCGCCGCCGACACGCACGCCAAGGTGATGGAGGTGCGGGCCGTGGCCGAGGCGCTCGCGACCCTGCCCGACGGCGCGCACGCGCGCGTGTTCTCCGACAACCAGGGGCTGGTCGCGACCCTCCAGGGCAAGCTCGCGGACTACCGCCGCAGCGGCTTTGCGAACGTCGATCCGCTCGTGGTCGAGCACCTCCGGGCCATCGACGCGAGCGTCACCGGGCGCGGCCTCCGGGTGGCGTTCCAGTGGGTGCGCGCGCACAACGGCAACGCCGGCAACGAGCGCGCGGACGCCCTCGCCGCGCAGGGCGCGCGAGACGCCCGGGGCGCCCGAGACACGCCCCGAGGCTCGCCCGACCGCGGATGACGAGGCGCGATCGCCGTCCTCGCGATCGCGTGGTAGGGACCGGGCATGCACGAGCGCACGGTCACGGTCACCGCCACCGCCTCCCCCAAGCTCCGCAACAGCGTCGTGTGCGGGCCTCACGCGCTCGTCGCCGACGAGCCGCTCGCCGCGGGCGGCACCGACGAGGGGCCCATGCCGTTCGAGCTGCTCGCCGCGGCGCTGGGCGCGTGCACGAACATGACGCTGCGCCTCTACGCAGACCGCAAGGGGTACGCGCTCGAGGGCGTGGAGGTCACGCTCGAGCAGCGCGTGGAGGGGCTCGAGCGCCACGTCGTGCGGCTCATCACGCTCCGTGGGTCGCTCGACGAGGACGCGCGCGGGCGGCTCCTCGCGATCGCCAACAAGTGCCCGGTGCACCGAGCGCTCGAGGGCTCGCGCGTGCACGTCGAGACGCGCCTCGTCGGCTGAGCCCGGGGCGGCGCGCGCCCGGTGCGCCGAGACCGCGCGGGCGCGGCCTTGGGGCGACGTGGCGCGGGCCAGCGCTCAGTTGCCCTTGCCGCCGCAGGTGGCGTAGTTCGCCGGCAGCCGCCAGTCGCCGATGTTGTTGCTCGAGCACGGCTCGCCTCCGCGGCAGCCCGTCGGCGTCGCCGCGGGGTCGCAGAGCTGCGCGTCGTTCCCACCGCACGACGCCTTGCACGCGGAGGCCGTGAGGCCGTTGTTCTGGGTCACGCAGCACACCGTGCCTGGCCCGCAGTTGGCGGCGCCGCGGCACTTGAGCGCGGTCGGGGCGTTGCCGCCCCCGGTCGTGGGGCACGCGCCCGCCGCGCAGCCGTACGTGAAGGCGCCGCCGCCCCCGCGCGCGACGCAGCATGTCTCGCCGGGAATGGCGCAGGTGAAGACGCCGCACGCGAGGCGCGCGGGGCTGTTTCCCGGGGGGACCGCGCCGTCCGGGGTGATGACCGCGCCGTCGGGGGGGATGACCGCGCCGTCGGGGCTGATGACCGCGCTGTCGGGCTCGACCGCGGCGTCGGGGGGGATCACGGCGCCGTCGGGCGCGACCACCGCGCCGTCGGGGGGGATGACCGCGCCGTCGGGTGCCACCGTGGAGGCGTCGACCGGGTCGAAGATCTCGCTGACCGTGCTGCCTCCGCAGGCCGCCACGAGCCCCACCACCGCCGCGACCGAGAACACGCGCGCCGCTCTTCGCATGATGGAAGAGTGCCACGAGGCGCCTGCCAGCAGGCACGCGCGCGGGACGATTGTGGCGATTTCCGGGGCGCGGGCCGGCCGGCCGCGGCTACTGCTGCTTTCCGCAGGCCTTCTGCTCGCCGGCTTTGCACGCTTTGGCCCAGAAGGTGCGCGCCTTCGCGAGGCTCTTTGGGACGCCCCAGCCGCTCGCGTGGGCGTCGGCGAGGCCCCAGCACCCGTTCGGGTGGCCGGCGTCGCACGCGATGGCCCATAGCCGGAGGGCCTGCGCGGGGTCCTTCTTGAGCCCCTGCTTTCCCTGGGCGAGCTTGTAGGCAAACTGCGTACACCCCTCCTTGTTCTTCGCGCAGAGCTCCGGACCCCACTCCGCCTTGCAGCGCGAGAAGTCGAGCTTGGGCGCGCTGGCGAAGCAGCCGGCCATGCGGAAGCCGGTGGCCTTCTTCTCGTCGCGGGGCAGGTCGCCGCCGCTGTCGTACAGCCGCGCCGCGAGCTCGCAGCTCGCGACGCTCCCGGCCGCGCAGCCGTGCTCGGCGAGGTCGGCCGCGCGCAGCACGCTCTTCGCCGTGCCGGTGCCTGAGAGCGCGAGCCGCGCGGCGATCTCGCACGACTCGGCGGACTTCGCCTCGCACGCCTTGTCGGTCACCTCGAAGGCCTTCGCGGAACTCGGCGTGGCGCGCGCGTAGTCGGCGCACGACGCGCCGTCGCCCATGGCGCAGCCCTTCTCGTAGAGCGACCGCGCGCGGTCGGCGTCGCGCGCCACGCCGCGACCGTATTCGTAGAGCCCGCCGAGGGACCTGCAGCCGGGGGCGTACGTCTCGCAGGCCTCCTCGTAGAGGCCCGCGGTCTCGCGCGCGTAGGGGCCCTTCTTCGCGGCCACGTTGAAGCAGCCCACGCTCGAGTGCAGCACGCACGCCTTCTGGTAGAGCCCCTCCGCGCGCGCCAGGTTGGCTGTCAGGCCGAGGCCCTTCTCGTACGCGTACCCGAGCACGCTGCACGCGTCGCCCACGTCCTTCCGGCACGCCTCTTCGAGCAGGGCGTTCGCGGCGGTGTCGCTCTTCGGGACCTCGGCGCCGTCCCGGTGCAGGTTCGCCAGCACCCAGCACGCGTTCCCGCGGCCCGTGAGGCAGGCGCGCTCGTAGAGCGCGACGGCGCCGGGCACGTCCTTCGCCACGCCGTCGCCCGCGAGGGTCTGCGCGGCGAGCTCCTGGCAGGCCGCCAGGGCCTTGTCCGAGGTGTCCATGCTGCAGGCGTCTCGGCGAAGGCGCGCGGCCTCGCCGCGGTCTTGGCGCACGCCCACGCCGCGGTAGTAGAGGCTCGCGAGGTTGGTGCAGCCGCCCGCCGAGCGCGCGTGGCAGGCCTGCGCGTAGAGCTCCTTGGCGTGCTCGGGGTCGGCCTTGAGGGAGGGGGCCTTCTGCCTCTCGTAGTAGGTGCCGAGGTTCGCGCACCCCATGGCCTGGCCGCCGGCGCACGCGCGCCGCGCGTAGCTGACCGCGAGGTCGAGGTCCTTCGGCACGCTGCGCCCGTACTCGTAGGCGACGCCGACGTTCACGCACCCGCGCGCGTCGCCGTGGTCGCACGCGCGCGTGTGGAGCGCGAGCGAGCGCGCGAGGTCGCGCGGGAAGCCGGCCTCGCCGCTCGAGTAGAAGATGCCGAGCCCGCTGCACGCGAACTCGACGCCGCCGTCGCACGCCTTCTTGTAGAGCTTGCCCGCCTGCGCGAGGTCACGAGGAACGCTCCCGAGGCCGTAGTGGAGGGCGTACGCGTGGAAGCCGCAGCTCGGCAGGTTGCCCTTCAGGCACTGCGTCTCGCAGTCGGCCGGGTGGTCGGGATCGCACAGGTGTCCCGCCTCGGCCACGGCGGCCGGCGCCGCGGTGCACTTGCCGCCGACGAGGGTGAGCCCCTCCGGGCAGCGGCCCACCTCCACGTCGCCCTTGCGCTCGCCGAGCGCGACGAGCTCGAGGCGGATAGGCGACCCGCACGCGGGCGGCGGCGTGTCGGAGGCGGCGCTCGAGGCCTCGCACGCCTTCGGATCGCCGTCGCGCGACGCGCGGGTCTTCGAGCCCTGGGTCTGTCCGCTCGCGCCGAAGCCGAAGATCTCCGCGGCCGCGCGCACCTTCCCGGCCTCGCCGCTGGTCATCGCGAAGGCGCCGAGGTACGCCCCCCGGACGAAGTGCGTCGCGCCGGCGCAGGCGGGGTCCTTCTCGAGCGCGTCGCGGGGCACGGAGGCGATCGCGGTGCGGCGCTTGCCCACCATGACGTACGCGAGGTCGAGGCTCGAGCCTCGGGACATCTCGCCGACGAACGTGGCCCCGAAGGTGGGCAGGTTCGCCCGGATCTCGTCGGCGTCGGCGAGCTGGAGCGTGTCGGTCTTGCGCTCGACCCCCATGAACCCGTACGTGCCCGGCGCCTTGCAGCCGGAGAGCACCCGGAGCGTCTTGCAGTCGTAGGCGACCACCGCGAGCCCGTCGCGCATAGCCTCTTCGAGGTCGGCGCGCTCGTGCGATTTCCAGTCGAGCACGAGCGGTGTCGCGCGCGTGGGGACGATCCGGCACTGCCCCTCGCCGAGCGCCTCGCGGAGCGGCGCGGCCACCGGGCCGGGCGCCGCGTCCGGCACGCGCGGGGTGCAGGCTGCCGTCACGAGCAGCGTGGGGAGGGCGAGCGATGCGGCGAGGGCCAGGCGACGGTGGACCATCGCTTCAGCTTACATAAATTTTAGGTGAGGCGAACGATCGCCTCCGCGTGCGCGGACCGCCCGTCGAGCGGAGCTACTCCCAGAGGCGCCACGGGGCGTGGCCGCTCTCCCAGAGCTTCTGGAGCACCTGCAGGTCACGCACGGTGTCCATGCACTGCCAGAAGTCGCCGTGGCGGTAGGCCGCGAGCTGGCCGTCGCGCGCGAGGTCCTCGAGGGCGTCGGCCTCGAGGACGGTCTCGTCGCCGCGCTTCAGGTAGTCGAACACGCCGGGCTCGAGCACCATGAACCCGCCGTTGATCCAGCCCTCGCCGATCTGAGGCTTCTCGGTGAACTCGCTCACCATGTCGCCGTTGAACACCAGGCCGCCGAAGCGGGCGGGGGGCCGCACCGCCGTGACGGTGGCGAGCTTGCCGTGCGCCTCGTGGAACGCCATGAGGGCCTTGAGGTCGACGTTGCAGACGCCGTCGCCGTAGGTGAGCAGGAAGCGCTCGTCGCCGATGAGCCCCTGGAGGCGCTTGACGCGGCCGCCCGTCATGGTGGCCGCGCCCGTGTCCATGAGGTGGATGGTCCAGGGCTCGGCGGCGCGCCGCTTGACGGTGAGCTCGCCGCTGTCGAGGCGCACCGTCATGTCGCCGGCGAGCGTGTGATAGTCGAGGAAATAGCGCTTGATGTATTCGCCCTTGTAGCCGAGCGCGAGCACGAACTCGTTGAAGCCGTGGTGCGCGTACTGCTTCATGATGTGCCAGATGATCGGGCGGCCCCCGATCTCGACCATGGGCTTGGGGCGGACCTCGGTGTGCTCGGCCAGCCGGGTGCCCATGCCACCGGCGAGAATGACAACTTTCCGCATCAGGACGCCTCTTCTCCTCTCATCGCTTCACACAGCTCGATTCACACGGACGACGACCTCGTAGACTACGCCCGAACCCCGCCGCCCCTGGGGCACTTAGTGGCGTCGCGGCGCGATCCATTCACCCGCGCCTGCGGCTAGCCGTCAGGCATGCGGTCCCGCGCGGGCCACCTCGCCCAGCAGCTCGGCGTAGCGCTGCACCCCCGCCTCCAAGGAGAAGTGGGGCCGCGCGATCTCCCGCGCGCGCGCCACGGCGTCGTGGTCGGGTGTGGCGTGCGCGACCCGCGCGGCGGCCGCGTCGAGCGCCTCGGGCTCGAGCGAGTCGAGGGCGAGCCCCGAGCCGGTGCGCCGCACCCAGGACATCATCTCGGAGTTGCACCCGAACGCGAGCGGGCGGACGCCCGTCGCGAAGAACTCGGCGAGCTTCGTGGGCATCGACCCGCGCTTCGCGGCGACCTCGTGCAGCAAGAGCATTCCCCAGTCGATCCACGGCAGCCAGTGGCGCATCTCGTCGTGGGCGACGGCGTGGACGGTCGAGCGCGACTCCGCGATCCCCTCGCGAGCGAGCCGCTCTCGGTACTCGGCGGTCTGGTGGCTCAGCACGAGCAAGTGGGTGGTCGGGCTCGCCGCGAGGATGCGCCGCGCGAGCTCCATCGTCGCCTCCACCGCGTACGAGCGGTTCAGCGAGCCCACGATGCCCACCACCGTCCGGCCGGCGAGGGCGCGGCGGAGCTCCTCCGGCGGGCCCGCCGCCCCGGCCTCCACGCTGCGAGGCGCGAGGCAGAACTCGTCGAAATCGGCGCAGGTGGTGATGACCCGGAGGGGCCGGCCGGGGGTGCGGTACGCGCCCGCCGCGATGTCGTTCGCCAGCAGCTCGGTGAGGGTGGAGTAGCCCGCCGCGCCCTCGTAGAACTGACGCTCGGCGAGCTTGCCCAGCGCGAAGGCGGACGGTCGAGAGAACCAGTCCGGGCGCTCCTCGATCCAGCAGCCGCGCACGTCGAACAGGTAGCGCGTGCCGAGGGCCTTCGCCGCGGCGACGGCGACGACGGCGCCTTGATGCCCGCGCGCGTGGACGAGCGTCGTGCCCTCCCGGCGCGCGATCGCGAGCCCCGCCGCGATCATGCGCGAGAAGGCCTCGCCCGAGCGGCGCGCCGAGCCGAGGTCCACCCCGATGGGGGTCCAAGGGACGCCGCCGAGGGCCTCCCGCACGCGCCTCACGCGGGCGGGATCCGCGAGGTCGCGGGTGCGTTCGAGGCTGAGCAAGTGGTAGCCGAACCCCCGCTGCGCGAGCGCGGCGACGGGTCGCACGACCTGCGAGAACGCGAGCGGCTGGAGGACGCCGTCGAAGGAGACGTAGAGGAGGCGGTTCATGGCAGCGGCGGGTGGATGCCGTCGAAGCGGCCAGGGCGCACGGGGCTCACGTCGCGGCCCCCTCGTGCCGCGCGCGCGCGGCAGGCCGGGTGGCGAAGTTCGCCCAAAAAGCGGGGACCATTCGAGCGAGCGAGAGCAACGGGGCGTTCACGGGAGCGGAGGGGGCGGGCGTGGGACAAGGTGCGAGATCACGGCCGGTTACGCAGACTTAAACGCCGACGGTACTACGGCGATCGTATCGTCTCTTCATGAAAACGACGGCCCGTGGTCATGCTCTCGTCTCGACGCTGGCTCTGCTCGCCGCCTCGGGGCTGGTGGGGTGCTCGGTGCCGGCGGACAGCCCCGCTGGCGCGCCGGCACCCGGGGCGGCGACCGCGCCTGGGGCCGCACCCCCGCCCTCGGGCGTCGGGGAGCCCGGCCAGCCGGGCGGGGGGCCACGCGTCCTCGCCCCGTTGGCGACCCTCCTCCCCGTGGCGGAGGAGATCGCCTGGGAGCGCGAGAGCGCGCACGCGATCCGTTGGGCGCCGCCCGTCGACCCCGAGTGCGGCGGCCCCGCTCCGGTGTGCCAGCAGGCGCGCGTCGAGGCGAGCTACGACTCGGGCTACACCTGGGAGGAGGTCGGCCTTGGCTACGCCTGGAGGGGCAGGCTCGTCTGGACCGTGCCCGCCGAGAGCGGGCCCCTGGTGCGCTTCCGGACCACGTTCGTTTCGCACGCGACCGGCGCGCCCCTCAGCACCCCCGTGCCGACCGCCGACGTGCGCCTCTCCCCGTCGCGGAAGCGCGAGTACGTCTGGACGCGGGTGGCCAACAACGCCCCATGGGGACCCCGCGACGGGGCGGGCGCGATCGTGCACGGTGGGAAGCTCTGGCTCCTCGGGGGGTGGAACCCCTACCGCTTCCCGCGGGAGACGGCGAACGACGTCTGGAGCAGCGTCGACGGCGCGACTTGGACTCAGGTGAGACCCAACACCTTCCTCGACGAGACGTTCGACCGCACGACCCACTGGGAGGGCCGGCACGCAGCTGGGTATCACTCGTTCGGCGGCAAGATGTGGATCGTGGGCGGCGACCCGAACCAAGGCCACTACCAGACCGACACGTGGAGCTCGACGGACGGTGTCTCGTGGACGCGCACCGATATCCACACGACGACGCGGCGAACGACGCTGGACACGAACCCGGAGAGTCCCACGTACGGCACGCCAATCCCCTATGACGGGTGGGAGCCCCGCGAAGAGGCGCAATACGGCATGCGCGCGATGGCCATGAGCGGCGTCTTCCAGGGGAAGCTGTGGCTCATGGGAGGTCAGCGCGTGGAGTCGGTCGTCGACCCCGTCTGGCCGGGCGCCCCGGGCAAGGTCTTCAACGACGTGTGGTCGTCCGGCGACGGCGCATCCTGGACACAGACCGTGACCAGCGGGCCGATGTGGGCGCCGCGCGGCCTGGCCGGGGCCGCCGTGAGCTTCAAGGACCGCCTGTGGATCGTCGGCGGTGGCACGTACGACGACGTGCCGGATGGCACGCCGATTCCCGTGACGTGGCGCACGTACCGCAACGACGTGTGGTCCACCGCGGACGGAGCTCGCTGGAGCCTCGTGGACGAGAGCGCGCCCTTCTCGGCGCGTATCTACCACAACGTCGGTGTCTTCGACGGGGTGCTGTGGGTCATCGGCGGGGCGGCCCCCGACAACGTCGCCGACGCCTGGTACACCGAGGACGGCACGAACTGGTACGACGGGAGCGAGGCCGCTTTCGTCTCCCGCCACGCCGCGAGCTTGTGGGTTCGTGACGACGCGATGTTCGTGGGCGCCGGCAACGCGTTCGACAATACGGACTCGTACACAGCGCCCGAGGACGGGAACTGGCTCGCGGATGTCTGGAAGATCGTTCGGAAGCACTGATTTTTGATGCGTTGAGTTTCGGCGAGCGGGCGCCCCGTGTGGCGCCCTTTACCGGGATGGAATCACATGGCAAATCGAAGCTCATTCTGGGCTCGGCGTGGTTTTGTGCGCGCAACGGCGTGGGCTATCGCTCTCTCCGTGGCTATCGGGTGTTCGGGCAGCGGGAGGCCCGACTCGGTCGTCCCGCTCCCGTTGCCATCGTCGGGAATTTGGGAAGCCGAGAGCACTCACCCCATCCGCTGGACCGTGCCGACCGATCTCGGAAAGCTCGACGAGACCGTCACGATCGCGGTGAGTCACGACAGCGGTGACACATGGTGGGAGCTCGCGCAGGTCCCGCTCCAGGACGAGGTCTACCGCTGGGTGCTCCCGACCGGCTACCCCAAGGCGCGCGTCGCCGTGCTCTTTCACCTCACCAGCGCGGGCGGCGCCGTCGAAGATCTGCGAATGGCGGAGAGCGCGGACATCACGATCGGCCCGTCGAACAAGAAGAATTACACGTGGGAGCAGGTCGCGGCGGACGCCCCCTTCGGTCCTCGCGACGGCGCGGGCGGCATCGTCCACGCCGGGAAGATGTGGCTCATCGGGGGCTGGAACCCTTCGAGGTTCCCGCTCCAAAACGCGAACGACGTGTGGAGCAGCGTCGACGGGGCCACCTGGGTCCAGGAGAAGCCCAACACGTTCCTCGACGCGGAGAAGTTCGACCACAACGCCGACTGGGAAGGTCGTCACTTCGCCGGCTACGAGGCCTTCGACGGCAAGATGTGGATCGTGGGCGGCGACCCGAACCAGGGCTACTACCAGACCGACGTGTGGTCCTCGGTGGACGGAAAGAAGTGGACCCGCACCGACATCCACACCACCACCCCGCGCATCAACGAGAAGACGGGAGAGCCGTTTCCCGCCTCGGAATGGCGCCCCGTCGAAGAGGCTCAGTTCGGGCTGCGCACGGCGCACATCGCCGGCGTCTTCGGCGGCAAGCTGTTCGTCCTGGGCGGACAGCGTATCAGCATCTTCGTCGATCCGGACTGGCCTGGCCGCCCTGCCACGGCGTTCAACGACGTGTGGACCTCGAAGGACGGGTGCGCGTTCGAACAGGTGAAGACCGCGGGGCCGATGTGGTCTCCGCGCGGCTATGTGTCGCAGGCTGTCGAGCTAAACGGGCGGATGTGGGTCGCCGGCGGTGGCCTCCACGACGACGCCCGCGGCGGACGAAAAGAGCGCGAGTACAACAACGACGTGTGGTCGACGGCCGACGGCGCGACCTGGTCGCAGGCGGTGGAGGAGCCCCCGTTCACGCCGCGCATTTGGCACAACGTGAAGGCGTACGACGGCCGCCTCTGGGTCATCAACGGCTACGACGGCGAGGTCCAGTCCAAGGGGCGCGCGGGCGACAATCTGAGCGACGTTTGGTACACGTCCGACGGTCGCAACTGGTACCTCGCGCAGCCACCGCCCGCGTTCGTCCCGCGACACGCGGGCACCGCGTGGGTCCACAACGACGCCCTGTACGTGGGGTCGGGGAACGCGATCGCTGGAAAGTGGTACGCGGACGTCTGGAGGATGCGGCGGGCGCCTTGAGCGCTGCGTAGGGCTCGTCGCGCGCGCGCAGGTCTGGCGCGTTTTCTTCGGGCGCCCCCGGGATGGCTGGCGTCGGATCACGGGAGAGGGTAGCTCCCTTGTCGTGAACGCCCTGCTGCCCCCGTCCACGACGCGACGGATGAGTCGCCTGGTCGAGCGCTGCCTGGAGGTGATCCCCGGGCCTCCGGCGCCGCTCGAAGCGGTGGCTCGCGGGGGACCCGGCGAGCGCGGCGGCTGGAGAGGGTTCTTCGAGGTCGCCACCGAGCACGGCGTGCGCGGGGTGCTCGTCGACGCGCTGGCGGGCGCCGGCGCGCTGCCCCCCGCCGTGGAGCGCCGCGAGCTCCGGGGCCGCGCGCTGGACGCGCTCTTCTGTGACTCCCACCGCGCCGCGCTCGCGAGGGTGCTCGAGGCGCTCTCGCGCGCGGGGGTGCGCGCGGCGTCGCTCAAGGGGCCTGCGCTCGCCGAGCGGGTCTACTCCCGCCCCGACGCGCGGCCCTCGTCGGATTTCGATCTCCTCGTCGACGCCGCGGATCTCGAGTCCGCCACGCGCGCGCTGGCCGCCCTCGGGTACGCGGCGGAGGGCGGCGCCGCCGGGCGCTACTACCGGGAGCACCACCACCACGTGCACCTCGAGCACGTGAGCTTGCCATTGGTCGAGCTCCACCACTGCGCGTACCGCGGCTTCGGGGTCCAGCTCGCGGGCGCGCCGCTCCTCGCGCGCGCGGTCCGCCACACGAGCCCGCGCTGGACGACCTGGGTGCTCGCGCCCGAGGACGAGCTGCTCTATTTGGCGGTGCACGCCGCGGGCCACAGGTACGAGCGGCTCGTGTGGCTCTACGATCTGAAGCTCTTCGTGGCCGCGCACCCCGCCCTCGACTGGGACGTCGTGGCGCGCCGCGCGGAGGCCGCCGGTCTCTCTGCCGTCCTGTCGCTCACCTGCGACCTGCTCGCCTCGCGGCTCGGTGTCCCGCGCGTGTGGAGTGGCGCCGTCGCCGCGCCGGATCCGCTCCGCGGCGCCCTCGCCCCGGCGCTGATGGCGAGCGCGCGCGCGTTGCCGGCGCGGTTCGCGTTCAACACGCTGCTGTGCGCGACGCCCCGGAGGGCCCTCGAAAACGTCGCGCGCCTCGCGCGGCGCAAGGTCGCGCTCGAGCTCGGTCGCGCGGTCGAGCGCTTCGACCCGGGGTGAATCGGAGGGGATTGCCTGGTACACACGCCGGCATGTACCGCGTAGCTGACTACGGTCGGATGTTCGCCGATCCGGTGCGCATGGACGCCTACGTGGCCGCGCTCACGCGGCACGTGCGCCCTGGCTCGGTGGTCGTCGACCTCGGCGCGGGCACGGGCATCTTCTCGCTCCTCGCCTGCAAGCTGGGCGCGCGGAGGGTGTACGCCATCGAGACGAACGACGCGATCCAGCTCCTGCCGGGGCTCGCGCGCGAGAACGGCTTCGCCGATCGCGTCGAGGTGCTCCAGCGCCCGTCGACCGAGGTCACCTTGCCCGAGCTCGCCGACGTGCTCGTCTCCGACCTGCGCGGCGCCCTGCCGCTCATGGGCGCGCATCTGCCCTCGCTCGTCGACGCGCGGGCGCGGTTCCTCGCGCCGAGCGGGGTTCTGCTGCCCCAGGGCGACACGCTGGTGGCCGCCCTCGTCGACGCGGAGGACCTCTACCAGAGGCTCACGGCGCCCTGGGACGGCGCGGCGTTCGGGCTCTCGATGCGGTGCGCGCGCGCGTCCGTCGTCAACACGGCGTACTCCGACCACGACTGCGCGCTCCGCGCCGAGCAGCAGGTGACGCCCGCGCGCGCGTGGGCGCGCCTCGACTACCGGACCCTCACGTCCCCGTCGGTCTCGGGCGCCGCGCGCTGGCTGGCGGAGCGCGCGTGCGTGGCCCACGGCGTCGCGTTGTGGTTCGACGCGGACGTGGACGACCACGCGTCGTACTCGAACGCGCCTGGCACTTCGCTCGTCTACGGCCGCTGCTTTCTCCCGTTCCCCTCGCCGCTGGTCCTCGCCGAGGGCGACGACATCACGGTCGACCTGGTCGCGCAGTGGGACGGCGACGACTACACGTGGGGGTGGAGCACGCGCGTGACGGCGCCGTCGGCGAGCGCGCCGCGGGTGCGGCACCGCCAGTCCACGTTCCTCGGCCGGCCGACGTCGCTCGAGCAGCTGCGTCGCGGGCACCCCGACCACGTCCCTGGGCTCAGCGCCGCGGGTGCGGCTGAGCGCGCCATCGTCGGCTGGCTCGACGGAGCGCGCACCCTGCGCGAGCTCGCCGAGCGCGCGCGGGCAGAGCACCCGCGGGCCTTCGCGGACGACGCGGCGGCGC
>DAORJJ010000056.1:0-20710 GCA_035439005.1 Polyangiaceae bacterium
CGGTCTTGGCGCGGTAGTAGGGGCTGCGCACGAGCGCGAGGACGAGCCGGCGGAGGTCGAAGTTCGACGCGGTGAACTCCGCGCCCACCTTCACGAAGAAGTCGTTCTGCACCGAGAACGCCTGCACGCGGTCGGCGTAGTCGGCCGCCGCGCGGTCTTGCGGGAACGAGAGCGGGTCGTCGCCGATGAGCCCCTTGTACATGACCTGCGCGACCGAGACGCCGAAGCGCGGGTCTTTGGGGATCTGCGCGCCGAGCCACATGATGGCGTTGCCGTAGTTCTGCGGCGGCGTCTGGGCGCCGTTGAAGCCGGGCGGCAGCATGTCGTCGTGCCACTTGTCGGCGGGGTCGAAGCGGAAGAGCGCCTGCTCGCCGAAGCCCCGGAAGCCGCCCGCCACCGGGTCCATCACCCGGTGACACACCGAGCACATGGCCGAGTTGCTGGTGGGGTTCTGCACCGAGGTGAGCGCTGTGGAGTCGACCGGTCGCTGCGCGAACTTGAGCACGTCGGTCGCGAGGAAGTTCTTCAGCACCACCCGCGCGCGCTTTCGGCCGCGGTTCGTGGGGGTGGTCTCCCAGCGGTTCAAGAAGCCCGGCGTGCTGAGGATGCCCGAGGTGGGCACGCCCGTGGCCTTCGACACGCCGTTCGTCACCGAGTTCTGCACCGGGGACAGCTCGATGCGCTTCCAGTCGAGGTAGCTGGCCGCCGCGACGGGCTTGTCGTGAGGGAGGCCGTAGAGCCGCGCCGTGTACGGATTGGCCACGACGTAGTTGCCCGCGACGACGTCGGAGAAGGGCAGATCGTTGCGGACCACGAAGTCGATGAAGCGCATCGGCTCTTCGCTGACCGAGAGCGTGGCGAGCGCCCGGTTCTCGGGGGTGTAGCCGGGGGTCTTGTCGTTGTAGAGCTCCGGCGCGTTGTCGAAGTTGGCGCCGACCCCCGCGTCGAGGCCGCGGTCGGTGAGGAGCGCGTCGTTCCAGGTCTCGCGGAGCAGATCGTAGAAGAGCTCTTCGCGGGTGAGCTTGAGCACGAACGCGTCGAAGCCGGCCTCCGAGGTGGCCTCCTCGAGCTCTTGGTCGGTGGGGACGCGGCCCGCGAGCTGGATGGACGCCTTGCGCGCGGTCTCGCGGAGCGAGAGGTTCAGCACCTGGAGGCGATCGGCGCCGTCGCACTGGCGGTCCGTGCCGGCGCGGAGCTCGGCCACGAAGTCGCTCAGGATCTTGTACTCCTCGGAGTCCTTCGAGAGCACGGCGCCGCCGCCGTGGCCGCGCTCGCCGAGGGGCTTGAGCAGGATGAGCGGCGTGTCGCGGACCTGCACCTCGGAGAACTCGCGCATCGCGTTCAGGTTCGCGGTGACGAAGTCGGGGTACGTCTCGCGGTACATCTTGAACTTCGCGCCCGCCTGGTCGGCGAGGCCGCCGGGCGTGTGGCACCCCGCGCAGGTGACCATGGCCTTCCCGAACACCTGCGTCGTGAAGTACTCGCGGGTGCTCACGCAGGCCTCGCCCGTGTCGCCTTCGCTGCTGCCGCAGCCCGTGCCCGAGCCGAGCACGGTGGCGGCGAGCGCGGCCCCGACGAGGGTGAGGGCGCTCGCGCGCGGCCGTGAGAACCGGCTCGTGGAGCGGGGGCGTCTCTGCACGTTGTCCATGCACATAGTTCAACGACGCATGTGGCAAAAGGTCAAGTGACGTCGCGTAGATCCGCGCCATCGAGGTGCGAGCGCGTGGCAGGTCGTCCCCGCTCGCCCACACCGGTCGCGCGCCAGCGAGAGGCCGCCGCGAGGCGTGGCGAGCGCGCCTACCGCGAGGGCGCCGGACCTGGTACGGTGACCTCATGTTCGCGCTTAGGTCTTCGCTGGGTCGCCGGCTCTTTTCGGTCGCGGCCACGACCGTGTACGTGGCCGCCGCGGCGGCGATCGCGTTCGGTTGCAGCTCCGATCCCGACCCCGAGGGGGGCGGCCTCACGCCGGCGCCTTCGTACCAGCCCGTGCCGGCGCCCTCGCAGAACCCGCTGCCGCCGGGCGCGGGCCCCCGCGGCGACAGCAGCGCGCCGGAGCCGCCGCCGCCGCCCCCGCCGCCGAAGGACGCCGCGGCCGACACCGCCGTGCCCGACACGTCGCCGCCGCCCGCCGACACCGGCCCGGCCGACGCGCCCACGGGGTGAGCGCCAAAGTGCCAGTCGCCAAAGTGCCAGTGCTCGCCGCGGCGAGCTACGACCCCGCTCGGCTCCTCGACTCGACCTCGTCGTAGGCGCACGCGGCGGCCACGACCCACACCGCGCTGCGCACCGAGAAGAGCAGGCGCACATCCGCCTGCGCCGACAGCCACGCGAGGAGCGCGTCGGGCTCCGGCGGGATCGGGAAGAGCGCCAGCGACACGAAGGTCGACACGCAGAACGCGAACACGACCACACACCACCCGAAGAGCCCCGCCCACACGCTCGCCGCGGTGGGGAGCAGCCCCGCGCCGGGCGCGGGCTTGTTCTCCGCGCGGTCGAGCACGCCCTTCGTCGCGTGGTGCGCGAGCGTGAGCGCGAGGCCCGGAGAGAGCGCGAGCCCGAGGCCCCCGAGCGCCCCCAGCCGCGGCCACCGCTGCGCGAAGTCGAGGAAGGCCGGGAGCACGAGGCCCACGACGGCGAAGACGAGCGACGAGAACACGAGCAGCGCCACGGCGCTGAGCCACGAGGCCGGGCTGGGGAGGGGCGAGCGCTTCACCATGGGCAGAACGGTAGCGGCGCAGGGCCCAGGGTCAACCCGCGGCGGCCCGCGGCGCTACGCGTCGCCGCGGCGCTCGGCGGGCGGCGGATCGACCCCGCGGTGCGGCGAGCGCCCGGTGACGAACGCGTAGGCCGCGCACACCACCGCGGCCAGGGTGGGTACGAGCATCGCCGCGTGCGCCACGCGGACCGCGAGGATGGCGCCCAGCGCGCCGCCGGTCGAGAACGCGACCACGATGGTGAGCAGCAGCGCGATCTTGGCGTGCGGGGGCTTCTCGGTGTGCTTCCTGCCGAGCGACAGCGGCACGTGCAGCGCCGCACCCATGGTGTCGCGCCACCAGCGGAACCAGCGCGCGGCCTCCACGCCGAGGTCGGTGACCACGCCCGTGAGGTGGGTCGTTCGAACGACCGCGCCGGAGATGCGGCTGACCAGGCTGTTCTGCATGCCCATCGCCGTGCAGAGCAGCGCGGCCTCCAGGTCTTTCAGGCGCGGGTGGGCCTCGGGGGTGAGCGTCGACGCGCCGAGGAACACCAGAAAGAGCCCCGCCTCGCACAGGAGGACCACGGCGTAGGCGTTGCCGAGGCGCCCGAAGAGGCTGGTCTCCACCGCCATCGCCGCGAGGAACGCGCCCACGAAGAACGCGACGACCATGTTCACCGCCGTCGCGGCCGCGCCCACCTCGCGGGTGGCGAGATCGTTGGCGAGGCGGCCGACGTTGCCGGTGACGTGCGACGTGAAGGAGCCGATGAGCACGAACCCGGCGGAGTTGACGAACCCGCCCACCGCGGCGAGGTAGGCGGCGAGGCTCTGGTTTTGGCGTTCGGTCCGGCCGAAGCCGTGGTGACGAAACATGGGGTCGCTCCCCGGCAATAGCACCGGCCAGGCCGAAAGACAGCGGCGCGGTGGTCAGGCGACGGGCGGCCGGGGGGCGCCTACCGTTTCGTGTACTTTCCCCGGGTCTCCGGGTGCTCGTTCTCGTAGGCCTGGAGGCTCTCGCGGGTGATCTCGACCTCCACGCGGCCGTCGCGGGCGAGCTTCGCTTGGCACCCGAGGCGCGAGGTGGCGCGCACGTCGAAGGCCTTGTCGAGGATGTCCTCCTCTTCGTCTTCCGCCGGCGACAGGAGCGACGCCCCGGAGAGCACGTACACGTGGCAGGTGGAGCACGCGCACACGCCGCCGCAAGCGTACCCCTCGGGGGCCTCGAGCTTCTGCGCGGCCTGGAGGATGCTTGTGCCAAGGGGGACGTCGATCTCCCCGAACTCTTTGAACGCTACGATGGGCAAGGGGCTCTCCGAGAGCGGGAGGTGAGGCGCGCGCGCCCTCGAGGGCGGGCGGGGTGCTGCGCCCCTTCGGGACGCAGGAGGGCGGATCTAGTCGAGCGGGCGCTCTGTGTGGGCGTTCTCGACGCCCTTCGCGTGCTTCACGCCTTCCTCGACGGCGTCGAGGCGCTGACCTGCGAGGGCGCGCGCCACGGCCTGGTCCATGCGCCGGCCCGCGAACTCGCGCGTGGCGTGATCGAGGTCGTCGAGCCGCGACCGCGTGCGCGCGGGGTCGTCGCCGGCCGCGGCCTCTGTGAGCGCGACCATCGCCCGGCGGATGGCCTCGGCCTCCCCCGGGAGGAGCAGCGCCGCGTCGGCCGCGAGCGCCTGCTCGGTCGCGCGCAGTACGCGCTCGGCCTCGACGCGGCCCTCGAGCACGCGCCGGCGGAGCAGATCGTCCTCGCCGTGGTCGAGGGCCTCGAGCAACATGCGCTCGACGGTCTCGTCGTCGAGGCCGTACGTGGGCTTCACGGTCACGCGCTGCTCGACGCCCGTCGTGGTCTCGCGGGCATGCACCGTCAAGAGACCGTCGGCGTCGACGCGGAAGGTGATCTCCAGCCGCGCGATGCCCGCGGGCATGGGCGGGATGCCCTTCAGGGTGAACCTCGCGAGGCTTCGGCAGTCGGCCACGAGCTCGCGCTCGCCCTGGACGACGTGCAGCACGAAGCCGGTCTGGTTGTCTTCTTGGGTGGTGTAGGTGGCGCGCGCACCCGTGGGGATCGTCGTGTTCCGCGGGAGGATTTTGTCGACCACGCCGCCGCCCACCTCGATGCCGAGCGACAGGGGCAGCACGTCGAGCAAGAGCACCTCGCCGTCGCGCGACGCGTTCGTGAGCAGCTCGGCCTGCACCGCGGCGCCCATCGCCACGACCCCCTCGGGATCGATGCCCGCGAGCGGCGGCTTGCCGAAGAGCTCCTCGACGTACGCGCGCACGGCGGGGACGCGCGTGGTGCCGCCGACGAGGATGACCCCGTCGAGCTCGCTCGCGGTGACGCCCGCGTCTCTCAGGGCGCGCCGGCAGGCCGCGCCGGTGCGCGCGAGGAGCGGCGCGATGAGGCGCTCGAGGGCCTCGCGTGTGAGCGTGAGCGCGCCGTCGCCGCGGGGGCTCTCGAGGGTGACCGAGGGCGCGTCGGTGAGCGCGTGCTTCGCCTTTCGCGCGAGGTCGAGCGTGGCGCGCACGAGCGCGGGGGTGCGCTCGGGGGAGTCGGCGGGGAGCCCCATCTGCGCGAGCAGGTCCTCCGCGAGGAGGCGGTCCATGTCGTCGCCGCCGAGGGCGCTGTCGCCGCCGGTCGCCTTGACCTGGAAGACGCCGTCTTCCAGCAGCAGCACGGTCACGTCGAAGGTGCCGCCGCCGAGGTCGTAGACCACGAAGAGGCCGTTCGTGCGCTGCTCGAGGCCGTACGCGAGCGCGGCGGCGGTGGGCTCGTTCAGGAGGCGGAGCACCTCGAGCCCGGCGAGGCGGGCGGCGTCTTTGGTGGCCTGCCGCTGCGCGTCGTCGAAGTACGCGGGCACGGTGATGACGCACGGCCCGACGGTGCGCAGCTCGTCCTCCGCGAGCTCGCGGAGCGCGCGCAAGATCTCGGCCGAGACCTCGACGGGCGTCACCGCGCGGCCGCGCACGTCGAAGCGCACCACGTTGGGGCCGTCGCTCTCCGGCGGGAGGAAGCGGTAGGGGCCGAGGCGGCGGGTCTCGGGGTCGTCCCCCCCGCGGCCCATGAAGCGCTTCACGCTCACGATGGTCTCGCGCGGGCTCTCGGCCGCGAGGGCCTGCGCGGCCTTGCCCACCACGGCGTGGCCGCGGGCGTCGTAGTGCACGACGCTCGGCGTCAGCATCGAGCCGTTGCAGTCTTCGATCGTGGTCGGCGCGCCGTCGCGCACGTACGCGACGAGCGAGTTCGTCGTGCCGAGGTCGATGCCGACGGCGCGCGCCGGGGCCTTGGGGTCGAAGATTTCAAGGAGCATCGAGCAGGTCGTCCTCTGCGGCGGAGACTTCCTCCGCGAAGCGTCGAAAGAAGCGGAGCTCGCCGAGCAGCGCGACCTGCGCGCGCAGATCGCCCTCGGAATCGAACGCGCTGGCGAGCGCCCGGAGCACCCTCTCGGTGCCCTCCTTCGCCGCGGCGCCGAGCGCGGCCACGCGGGCGGCGTCGCGCCGCGCTTTTGCCTCACCGAGCTCCTCCCGCCACTCGAGCACGTCCATCAAGAACGCCTGGCTGGGCTGCGGCTCGTGGCCGTCGCCGAGGGGCACGCCGCGGAGCGCGAAGAGCGCCTCCGCGCGGCTCAGCGGATCACGGAGCGCCCGGAACGCCTGGTTTACCACCACCGCGCGCTCGAGGGCGCGGCGCCGCTCCCCCGCGGGGGCGCCCGCGTAGCGGTCGGGGTGGAGGGCGCGCGAGAGCTCGCGGTGGGTGCGCTCGAGGGCGGCGACGTCGAGGTCGAACGCGGGCTCGAGCCCCAAGGTCGCGAACGGGCTCGCCTCTGCCGAGGTGGAGGCCGAGCTGGACACGGCGCTCATGGTCACACCTGGAAGCTGTGGCCGCAGCCGCAGCTCGCCTTTTCCTGCGGGTTGATGAACTTGAAGCCCTGCTGGAGGAGCTTGCTCTCCCACTCGAGCACCGAGCCGGCCAGGTAGATGAGGCTCTTCGGATCGACCACCACGCGCACCGGCGTGCCGTCCTCGGCCACGTAGTCGTACACGCGATCGCGGGCGCGCGGAGGGCCGTCGTGGAACTCGATCACGTACGAGAAGCCCGAGCAGCCGCCCCCGCGGATGCCCACGCGGAGGGCCGTGTCGGGCACGCCGCGCTTCTGGATCTGCTTCTTGATGGCCTCGACCGCGCGCGGGCTCACCGTGATGCTCGCGGACGCGGCGCCCGTCGGCGCGGTGGTGGAGGTGGCCTCTGTGGAGGGGTGCATGGGTGCCTCGGTCTTCCGTGTGCGCGTGTGCGCGGTCAGCCCTTGCTCGACGCCCGCGCCGCCTGCTTCTGGCGGTAGTCGGCGATCGCGCTCTTGATGGCGTCCTCCGCCAGCACGGAGCAGTGGATCTTGACGGGGGGCAAGTCGAGCTCCTCGACGATGTCGGAGTTCTTGATGGTCTCCGCTTGCTCGATGGTCTTGCCGCGGAGCCACTCGGTGGCGAGCGAAGACGACGCGATGGCCGAGCCGCAGCCGAACGTCTTGAACTTCGCGTCCTCGATGACGCCGCCGTCGCCGACCTTGATCTGCAGGCGCATCACGTCGCCGCAGGCGGGCGCGCCGACGAGGCCCGTGCCCACGCTCGGATCGCTCTTGTCGAGGGTGCCGACGTTCTTGGGGTTCTCGGTGTGCTCGATGACTTTTTCGCTGTAGGCCATGATCTGCTCGGTCTCCTGCGCTGCTGCGGTCGTGTGCGGCGCCGAGGGCGCCTCGTAGGGTCTCCCGGCGGAGACGTCAGTGGTGCGCCCACTCCACCTTGGTGAGATCGACGCCCTCTTTGTGCATCTCGTAGAGGGGCGACATGTCGCGGAGGTGGCGCACCTTCTTGATGACGAGCTCGGCTACGTAGTCGACCTCTTCCTCCGTGGTGTAGCGGCCGAGGCCGAAGCGGATGCTCGAGTGCGCGAGCTCGTCGCCCACGCCGAGGGCGCGGAGCACGTAGCTCGGCTCGAGGCTGGCGGACGTGCACGCCGAGCCGGAGCTGACGGCGACGTCTTTGATGGCCATCATCATCGCCTCGCCCTCGACGAACGCGAACGAGAGGTTCAGGTTGCCCGGCAGGCGGTGCTCGGCCGAGCCGTTCAGGTGGACCTCGTCGAGCTCCTTCATGAGGCGCGCCTGGAGGCGGTCGCGCAGGGCGCCGATGCGGGCGCTCTCGGCCACGCCCTCTTCCTTCATGATGGCCGCCGCGCGGCCGAGGCCCACGATGCCCGGGACGTTGAGCGTGCCGGAGCGCATGCCGCGCTCGTGGCCGCCGCCGTCCATCTGGGCGGCGAGCCGCACGCGGGGGCGCTGGCGGCGCACGTACAGCGCGCCCACGCCCTTCGGGCCGTACATCTTGTGGGCCGTGATGGAGGCCAGGTCGACGTTCATGCTCTGCACGTCGAAGGGCACCTTGCCCACCCCCTGCACGGCGTCGGTGTGGAGCAGCACGCCGCGGGCCCGCGTGAGCTTGCCGATCTCGGCGAGAGGCTGCACCGTGCCGATCTCGTTGTTGGCCAGCATGACCGACACGAGGATCGTCTTCTCGGTCATCGCGCGCTCGAGCGCCTCGAGCGAGACGCGCCCGTCGCGCTGGACCGGCAGGTAGGTCACCTCGAAGCCCTGCGCCTCCAGGCGGCGGCAGGTGTCGAGCACGGCTTTGTGCTCGATGACCGTCGTGATGATGTGGTTGCCCTTCTCTTTGTAGAACTCGGCCACGCCCTTGAGGGCGAGGTTGTTGCTCTCGGTCGCGCCGGACGTGAGCACGATCTCCTTCTCGCTCTGCGCCCCGATGAGCGCGGCGACGCGCTCGCGGGCCTGATCGACCGCCTCCTCCGCCACCCAGCCGAACGCGTGGTTGCGGCTCGCGGCGTTGCCGAACTTCTCAGTGAAGTACGGCAACATGTCGTCGAGGACGCGCCGGTCCACGGGCGTGGTCGAGTGGTAATCCATGAAGATGGGGAAATTCAGGGCCATGGTGCTCATCCCGCTAGGGGCTCTCCTCGGGGTCGATGGGTCGGAGCGTGCGCTTGCCGCGCGAGGTTCGCGGCCGCGGCGGGGAAGGTTCGGCGGTCAGCGCCGGGGACGAGGGCGACGCGGCCGACGAGGCCGGCGCCGCGGGGAGCGCGACGCTGTAGCCCGAGACCAGCTCGGGCACGTGGGTGCCCTCGGCGTGGTGCTCGCACGAGGTGCAGGAGGCGACGAGGCGCTCCGGATCGCACACGTCGCACGTGTCGAGGTAGTCGATGCTGCTCACGATCTCGCGCTCGAGCGCCTGCAGCCGCAGGATGTGCGCGCGGGTCTCGGCGAGCTGCCGCGCGTAGAGCTCGCGCATCTTCGCCATGGCGCCGGTCGCCGACCGCTGCTCGTCCCAGTCGCGCACGAGCGACTGGATGTCGGTCAGGCTGAAGCCCATGTCCTGGAGCTTGCCGATCCAGCGGACGCGCACGAGGGCCGTGCTCGCGTAGAGGCGGTAGCGCCCCCGTGAGCGCGCGGACGGCGTGAGCAGGCCGAGCTCCTCATAGAGGTGAATGGCGCGGACGGTCTTGCCACAAAGACGCGCAATATCGCCAACTTGCAGCATGCTGCGCTCGTCGACCTCGGCGCGGGGCCAGGCTTCGGACGGCTCTTGGAGGAGCGGCAGGTGGACATTGCGTGGCGTCATGGTGAAACCCTCACGTAAGGGTATTGCTTTCATAGACCCCAGGAGGCCGCCGCGTCAAGGGCCCTTACGTAAGGGTGAGGGTGTTGTCGCGCGTTCGTGTCCTTCACGAGCGCCCGTGGTATCCTGCTGGAACGATTGGGACCTCCGAGCGACGACGAAGCCACGGCGCAGATTGATATCGAGGCACTGCGCCGTCGGGGGGCGTCGGAGGCTGTCTCGGAGGGCACCGGTGCGCCCATCTCCGACGCGCCGCCGTCGCCGACGCACATCGGCCGCGCGGCGTCCCTCGACGAGGAGCTGCTCGGCGAGAGCGGTGAGGGCCCGCGGGCGCCGGATTCCGCGTCCCCGGTCACCCGGGCGGTCGGGCCGGAGGCCTATCCGTTCCTCGACGAGGAGCACACCGCCGCGGATCTCCGCGCGCTGCCCCGCGCGCGCGCCGCCCCCCCGCCACCCGCGGGCAGCCGGAGCACCGCCGTCACCGCGAAGGTCGACGCGCCCCTGCTCAACGCCGCCGCCCTGTGGAGTCGCTCCGCGCTCCTCGACGAGCCCGCAGTCCACGACGAGCCCGACACGGGCGATGACGTGATGTCGAGCGCGCCGCTCACCGAGCTCGCGCGCACCGAGGCCCCGCCGCCGGGCCCCGACGACGCGGAGTCCCACGGACCCGCCTCCTGGCGCTCGGGGGCGGAGCCGTGGGTCGACGGTTCCGACGAGTGGCTCGCCGAGCGGCGAGGCGCGCGCCCCGCGAGCCCCGCGAGCCCCGCGAGCCTCGAGGAGCCCACGCTCCCGCCGAAGCTCGCCCCCACCTGGGGGGTGGGCGCGGACGGCGAGCCGAACACGATCGTGCCCGCCATGCTCCCGCGGGACCGCGACGGCCGCATCGCCTTCGAGCCTCCGCTGGCCATCGAGGAGCTCCCCGCGGACGAGCTCCTCGACGTGAGCGGAGAGCACGTCGAAGCGACCCTGATCGCGCGCCCGAACGCCGTCTCGTCCGCCGAGCACGACATCCCCCTCGGCACGGGCGATTTTGAGCTCTTCGAGCCCGATTCCGGCGACGTCGAGCTGCTGTCTCAGGCGTCTCATGCGTCGCGGGCGGAGCCGCCCGAGCCCTCCAAGCACGCGCCGGTGATCTCGTCGAAGCAGAACTTTGGCTACGCCGAGGATCTCGCCACGGACGCGCAGCGCTCGCTCGGCTCGCTCGTCCGCGGGCCCGCGCCCAGCTCCGGGGGCGTGTCGACCGAGCGCATCGGGGCGCGGCCGCTCCCTTCGTTCTCGGACGCCACCGACGCGGACCTCGAGCTCTCCGGCGCGACCTTCGTGCGGGCGGCGCCCAGGTCCGCGGCGGCCCGCACGAACGTGGTCGACGAGCCGGCCGCGATCGACTCGGACGTCGACGTCCAGCGCCAGGCGGCCGCGCGTCGCCCCGACTCGTCCGCGTGGCCCGCCCACGTCGACGAAGAGGGACCGCTGAGCGAGCCCACGCACGCGCGCGCGGACCCCGCAGCCGCGCCCGCGCCGATCGTCGAGGCGTGGGAGCTCGGAGAGGACCCCGAGGAGCGCGCCCTCCGCGAGGCGGGCCTCTGGGACGACCTCTGCGATCTCTTGCTCTCACGCGTCGACCGTGCCCACGGCAGCGACGCCCGCGCGCGCCTGCTCGTGCGGCTGGCCTCGGCGCTCGAGGTCGGCCTGGCCGATCCGGCGCAGGCCCTCGACGCGCTCGTCGACGCCTACCGCGTCGCTCCGGAGGAGCCCTCTGTCCTGCTCGCGCTCGAGCGCTCGGCGCCCCGCCTCGGCGGGTGGGAGGCGCTCGCGCGGGTGTGCGCGCAGGAGCTCGAGCGCGCAGAAGGGCCGGCGAGGGTGGCGCTCCTCGCGGATCTCGTGCGCTGGCTCGACGGCCCGCTCGACCGGCCCGAGGAGGCAGAGCCGTACGCGGAGGAGCTCCAGCGGCTTGCTGGCTCGCACCCCGTCGCGCTTCGGCGCCGCGCCCTCTCCGCGCGCGCCGAGGGGGACCTCGCCTCGTTCTCCGAGCTCGCCGAGCGGGCGCTCGAGCGCGCCGCGGCGCCGCACCTCGCGCGGGAGAGAGTCGCCCTGCACGTCGCGCTCGCCGAGGCGCAGCCCCTCCACGCGGACGCCTCCGTCCACGTCGAGGCCGCCCTCGAGCTCGACCCTACGAACCCCGCGGTGCTCCTCGCCTTCGAGCGGATCGCCGCCCGGTTCGACCAAGACGAGGACGTGCGCTGGGCCCTCGAGCGGCTCATCGCCCACGGCACGGAGGCCCAGCGCGTCGACGCATATCTGCGCCTCGCCGATCTCCTCGAGAGCCGCCTCCTCAAGCGCGACGAGGCGGTCACCGCGCTGCTCGCCCTGCTCGCGCGTGCGCCCGGTCACGCGGGCGCTCGGCACGCGCTCGAGCGCTGCTACCTCGCGCTGCGCGACTGGCCGCGGCTCGTCGAGGCCGTGTGCGCGCGCGCCGCCGCGCCCGAGGTGGACGCCGACGACGCGGCGCGGGCCGAGGCGCTCGCGTACGCCGCCGAGCTCAGCGAGACGCGCCTCGGTGATCAGGTGGGGGCCGCCGAGCAGCTCGCGCGCGCGACCCAGCTCGCGCCGACGAGCGAGGCTACCCTCGCGCAGGCCGCCATGCTGGCCGAGCGCATGCAAGAGCTCACCGTCGCCCGCGGGTACCGCGTCCGGCTCGCGGAGCTCGCGCGCGAGCCCGCGAAGAAGGCCGAGCAGTACGTCGCCGTGGCGCTCGCGTGCGACGATCCGCTCGAGGCGCGGAGGTTCTTCGAGCAGGCGACGCAGGCCGACCCCGCGTGCGTCGGCGCGTGGGAGGGCATCGAGCGCGTCGCGCGGGAGGTCGGCGACGAGCGAGGCGCGCTGCTCGCGCTCCGCGGCCGCATCGACGCCACCGAGTCCCAGCGGACCAAAGGCCAGCTCCTCCTCCAGCTCGGCGCGCGCCTCGGCGCCCTGGGCGAGGCCGACGACGCCGACCGCGCCTACGAGGCGGCGCTGAAGGCCGATCCCTCGAACGAGGGCGCCGCCGTGGCGGTGCTGAGCTCTCTCGTGGCCGCCGGGCGCTTCGCGGAGGCCGAGCCCGCCTGCGAGCTCCTCGTCACCGCGGCGGCCCGCGATCGCGACCCCGCCGCGCTGTTCGCCAGGCTGCTCACCAAGGCAAGAATTGCTATTGGTATCGGTGACTTGAGCAAGGCTCTCGCGGCCACGCTGGCCGCCGTCGACACGCTGCCGGCCGAGCTCGAGCCGGTGGAGCGCCTCGCGGACGTCCTCGCCCGGGAGGGGGCGCCGGAGCCCGCGGACGACCCGCACGCCGCGGCCGCGTTCTCGCAGGTGGCCGCGCGCGCCCCCGAGCTCGACGTCGACGTCGTGGTGGCCCTCGCGAGGCGCCTCGCGTCTCGTGGCGACCACGGGCGCGCCGTCGAGCTCGCGGATCGCGCGCTCCTCGTCGACGCCGACGATGGCGGCGACGTCCCGACGGGGCAGCGGCCTCTGCCCGAGGTCGGCGCGGGGCTGTTCGACGTGCTGGCCGAATCGCTCGTCGCGCTCGGCGACCTCCAGCGGGGCGCCGAAATGCGCCTCCGGAGCGCCCGCGCCACGTCGGACCCCGACGCCCGGTACGCCGCGCTCGTCGCGACCGTCGAGCTCTACGCGCACGAGCTCCGTGACTTGCCGTCGACCAAGGCCGTCGTCGCGGAGGCGCTCGCGCTCCGCGCGGACGACGACTGGCTCCTCAAGACCAGCTACTGGGCCTACGGCGCAGACCACGACTGGGAGGGCCTCGTCGCCGTGCTCGACGCCGTGGCGCATCGCCGGGAGACCCCCGACGGTCGCGCCCGCACCTTCATGGCGGCCGCCGAGGTCGCGCTCGGGCAGCTCGGCGATCGCGCGCGCGCGAGTGAGCTCTACGAGGCGGCGCTCGACGCGGACAGCTCGCGCGACGACGGGTTCCATGCGCTCGTCGGCGCGCTGGGCGAGCTGGGCGACCCGGCGGCGCTCGAGGCCGCGTACCGGCGCATGCGCGCGCGCGCGGACGCGAGCGGCGACGTCGAGCTGCGCGCGTCGCTCGACCGCGAGCTGGCGGGAATGCACTCGGAGCCGCCCGCGCCGCCGCAACACGATCACGATCACGATCACGATCACGGTCGCGACCACGACCACGATCACGAACACGAACACGATCACGGCCGCGACCACGGCCACGATCACGATCGCGATCACGGCGCGCAGGAAGAGCCCGCGCGGCCCCCGCCGGCGGATCTCGCCGCGGTCGAAGAGCTGGTCGCCCACGACGAGCTCGACCGGGCCTACGAGGTGCTGCGCCAGGAGCTACGGCGAGATCCGCACGACGCGCGCTGCTACGAGCTGCTCTACGGCGTCTACCTCCGCCAGCGCAGGTTCGACCGCGCGCTCGCGACGGCGCAGGTGCTCGCCGAGTTCCGCGTCCCGTCCGCCGAGGAGCAGCAGTTCATCGACGACTACCCGCCCTGCGGCCTCGGTGACGTGCCCGGCAGCCTGCTCGAGGAGGCGTGGACGTCCCACCTCTTCCCCGACGAGCTCGATCCCATGCTCACGAGCGTCTTCGCGTGGATGACGCCGGCCATGTGCCGCCTGCTCGAGGCCCAGATGAGCGACGAAGAGCGGGTGCGCGCCTTCGGCACGCCGCTGTCTCGGACCCACTCACGCAGCGCCGAGGTCATCCGCACGATGTTCCACGACGGCGCCGAGATCCTCGCGCTCGCCGACCCGGAGCTGCTCGTGGGGGCCACGCCGAACGGCGCGCCCTTCGCGTCGTCGGTCACGCCGTTCGGCGCGGTCACCGTCGACGTCGACGGCCTCGTCGGTCGGGAGGCGCTCTTGCCCTATTTCGTCGGCGCGGCGCTCGCGGAGCAGCGACCGGAGCTGGCGCCCGCGGCGCTCTTTCGGGCCCCCGCGGACCTGACGAGGCTCCTCGCCACGGCCGTGCGCGTCGCGATGGGCGAGCGCGGCTCGGACGGCGGCTCGACGAAGCAAGACCGCCTGCTCGTCTCGCTCATGTCGACCGACGAGCGCGAGAGCGTCACGCGGGCCGTCGAGATCGCCCGCTCCGAGGGTGTGCGGCTGGACGTCCCTCGGTGGAGCCGCGCGGCCGAGCAGGCCGCCATGCGCGTGGGGCTGCTCCTGTCGCAAGACGTCGCCACCGCGAGCCGCGCGATCGAGGCGGAGCCCCCGAGCCGCACGGGCGCCTCCGCGCGCGACAAACTCGGCGCGCTCTACCTCTTCGCGACCGGAGAGCTCTACGCGGACCTACGCCAGGCCGTCGGCGTCAACGTCGCGGACGGGGGCGGCGAGGGCTGACGCCTCCGCGCCGGGGCACCTTCCCAAGTCTCCCAGGGGATCGTCGTCAACGAGCCTCGTCGCCCGGCGCGCACAAAAAAGAGAGAGGCCCAACCCCTCGCGGGGCCGGGCCTTCCTGGTGACCTCACCTGCGCCGCGGTGCGGGCAGGGTCGGTCCGCCGACTACCAGCGACCGCCGCCGCCGCCGCCGCGACCGCCGCCGCCGCCGCCGCCGCCGCCGCCGCCGCGGTTCTGACGCTCTTCGGCCTCATTGACCTTGAGCGCGCGGCCGTCGAGGAGCGCGCCGTTCATCTCGCGGATGGCCTTCTGAGCCGCCTCGGAGGTGCCCATCGTGACGAAGCCGAAGCCGCGCGACTGGCCGGTCTCCCGATCGGAGACGACGTGCACGTCGGTGATCTCGCCGAAGGTCGAGAAGGCCGCGCGGACGGAGTCCTGGTTGGAGTTGAAGGAGAGGTTGCCGACGTAAAGACGATTGCCCATTTGTGTCTCGATTCAAAAAAACGGCCCGGTCAGAAAACCTGCCATCCAATCAGCCGTTGAGATCGGAAGGTCGGGTACGGAAGCGATCTTCCGTTCCCTCGCGTCGTTGCCGTTTGCAGCGAGGTCCGCGATCCCAAGTGAAGCGAGAGAGCGTCGTCGTCGTAGCGGAGAAACGTGAGTGAGTGCGAGCAACTTAGCCGGAACGCATCGGGATGCAAGCGATGTCGCGACATGCCGTCACTTTGCCTCGCGTCGCCGCCGTGCCTCACACCGCGGTCGGGCGCCCCACGTGGCGGCCGACGATCTCCGCGACGCGCGCGAACAGGTCGACGTCATCGCCGTGGTCGTCCCGCCAGGCCCCGCCGGCGTCGAGCGAGTAGTGCCACGCGTGGGCGTCGGCCGCGAGCCACAGCTGCCGCGTGGGGCGCTGGGTGTTCAGCACGCACTTGCCGCCGTTGCGGAACGTCACGCGGAGCACGTCCCCGGCGCGATCGAAGTCGACCTCGTCGGCGTCGAACGCCTCGAGCGCCGCCTCTACGCGGCGGAACGCGGCCTCGGCGTGGCGGTAGTACGTGGTCTCGTCCATCGGGGCTTTGCTCATCGGGCTCGAGCCTCAGAGAGTCAGTTGCGAGAGTCAGTTGCGAGAGTCAGTTGCGAGAGTCAGTTGCGAGAGTCAGTTGCGAGAGTCAGTTGAGAGAGTGGGGAAGCGCGAGGGCGAACGGCGCGATGGTCGCGTCGAAGCGCGCCCCGTCGGGACGGTGCATTTGGTAGGTGCCGCGCATCTCGCCGCGCGGCGTGGCGAGCACGCAGCCGCTCGTGTACTCGAACTGCTCGCCCTGCCGCAGCGTGGGCTGCTGGCCCACGACCCCCGGGCCGCGGACCTCCTCGACCTTGCCGTTCGCGTCCGTGATGATCCAGTGCCGGCTGCGCAGCTGCGCTGGGTCGGGCCCCTCGTTCGCGATGCGGATCGTGTACGCGAAGACGTAGCGGTGCGCCTTCGGCGACGACTGCTCCGGCACGTACTGGGTGGACACGGAGACGCGGATGCCCTGGGTGATGGCGTTCGACACGAGGAGAGCAGAAGTGCCACTTTGTGAGCGAGACTTCAAGAGAAGGGAGCGCGGACGCCGCGCGTGCGGCTCAGCTCGGAGCCTCAGCTCGACAAGACGCTCCGCGCGATGACCAGGCGCTGGACCTCGCTCGTGCCCTCGTAGATGGTCGTCACGCGCGCGTCGCGGAGGTGGCGCTCGGCCGCGAACTCGCGGATGTAGCCGTAGCCGCCGTGGATCTGCACGGCGTGGTTCACGATGCGGTTGGCCGCCTCGCTCGCGAAGAGCTTGGCCATGCTCGCCTCCCGGGAGAACGGGCGGCCGGCCTCCTTCAGCGAGGCCGCGCGCATCGCGAGCAGGTGCGCCGCGTCGAGCTCCGTCTGCATGTCGGCGAGCTTCCATTGGATCGCCTGGAACTCGCCGATCGATCGGTCGAACGCCCTCCTGTCGCGCGCGTAGCGGACCGACTCCTCGAGCGCGGCGCGGGCGATGCCGAGGGCCTGGCAGGAGATGCCGATGCGGCCGCCGTCGAGCGCCATCATGGCGACCTTGAAGCCGCCGTGCAGCTTGCCGAGCAGGGCCGACTTGGGGATCCGGCAGCCCTCGAACTCGAGCGCCGCCGTGTTCGAGCCGCGGAGGCCCATCTTCTGCTCGGCGCGGCCGACCTTGAGGCCCGGCGTGCCGCCCTCGACGAGGAAGCAGGAGACGCCCCGCGTGCCCGGCAGCGAGGCGCTGTCGCCGGTGCGGGCCCACACCACGAAGACGCCCGCGTAGGCGCCGCTCGAGATCCACTGCTTGTCGCCGTCGAGCACCCACGAGTCGCCGTCGTCGCGCGCGACGGTGCGCATGGCGCCCGGATCGCTGCCGGCGCCGGCCTCGCTGAGCGCGAACGCGCCCGCGAGGTACTCCGCGCTCGCGAGCTTGGGGCAGTAGGCCTCTCGTTGCGCCGGCGTGCCGAACGCGGAGATCACCTCGCCCACCATGTTCGTGACCGCCATCGTCACCGCCGTCGACGCGCACGCCGCGGCGATCTCCTGCATCGCGAGGCCGTACGAGACGACGCCCGCGCCCGAGCCGCCGACGTCGTCGGGCACGTTCACCGCGAGCAGGCCGAGCTCGCCGAGGCCCCGGATGAGCTCCTCGGGGAAGCGCCCCTGCTCGTCGATCTCGCGGGCCTTCGGGGCGATCGCGCGCGTCGCGAAGTCGCGGGCCGCGAGTCGCACGTGCGCTTGGGTCTCGGTCAGCTCGAGGTCCATGGAGGCTCCCGGCGCGCTCGTGCGCGCAAGATGTGGAAACGAATCGTGAACTGCGTGAAAATGACGGTGCGCTAGAGGGAGAAGGTCACCTTCGCGGCGTAGCTGCCGGGGCTCGGGAAGCGCAGGCCCCGTGCCGCCGCGGCGACGCAGTCGCTCTGGGCGGCGGCCTCCTTCGTGCGGGTCGCGACGCCGACGCTCGCCACCTTGCCGTGGCTGCCGTCGGGCTCGACGTAGACCGTGATCTGGAACGGCGGTTCGCTCTTTCCGTCGCGGCAGCGCTTCACGGCGCCGGCGATGCTCGAGGCCGCCGCGGCCTTCTCCGGGCCCCACGCGGCGGGCTCGCGCGCGTCTTGGAGGTCGAAGCCGAAGCCCTTCTGGACCTCCGCCTCGCCCCCGACCGGCGCGGGCCAGGGCGCGCCCGTGAGCACGTCGAGGACGCAGCGCTCGGTGTCGCGATCGCCGAGGGTCGACTCCTCGAGGTAGATCCAACGGACCTTGCCGGAGGCGTCGATGCGCGCGAAGAACTTGGCGTCGCCCGCGAGGTAGTCGAGGCGCTTCAGGCCCTGGGTCTGGCAGGCGAGCAGCTTCGGCTTCACGCGCTCGAACGCGCGGTCGGCGAGGGCCGGGTCGATCTGGCCGAGCTCCTGCGAGACCTGGGGCAGCGGCGGGGCCGCGCGGTTGGGCGTGGGCAGGCGCGCGCCCTCGGGCTCCTTGGCGGGGGGCTCGCCGCAGGCCGCGAGGGCGACGGCCAGCGCGAGCGCCGCGCCCCGTGCTGCGACGCGACTCACGACGCGAGCACCTTCGCCGCGATCACGATGCGCTGGATCTCGCTCGTGCCCTCGTAGATCTCGGTGATGCGCGCGTCGCGGTAGTGGCGCTCGGGCGAGAACTCGGTCGAGTAGCCGTAGCCGCCGTGGATCTGCAGCGATTTGTGCGCCACGCGGGTCGCGACCTCGCTCGCGTAGAGCTTCGCCTGCGCGCTCTCCATGGTGTGGCGCACGCCCTTGTCCTTCAGGCTGGCGGCGCGCCACGTGAGCAGGCGCGCGGCGTCGAGCTCGGTCGCCATGTCGGCGAGCATGAACTGGATGGCCTGGTGCTGCGCGATCGGCACACCGAACGACTTGCGCTCCTTGGCGTACGCCGTGGCCGCGTCGAGGGCCGCGCGCGCGATGCCGAGCGCCTGCGCTGCGATGCCGATGCGTCCGCCGTCGAGCGTGGCCATCGCCACCTTGAACCCGTCGCCCACGGGGCCGAGCACCGCCGCGTCCGACACGCGGCAGTTCTCGAAGAACACGGTGCACGAGTGGGCGCCGTGGATGCCGAGCTTGTGGTCACGCGCGTTCTTCGTGAAGCCAGGCGTGCCCGCCGGGATGAGGAACGCCGTGTGCCGCACCTTCGGCTTCGCGGCCTTCGGATCGCCGCGGTCGGTCACCGCGAAGAGCACGATGTAGTCGGCCTGCGGGCCGTTCGTGATCCAGTTCTTCGCGCCATTGATGACCCACGAGTCACCCTGGCGCTCGGCGAAGGTGAGCATGGTGTGCGCGTCCGAGCCGCTCATCGGCTCGGTGAGGCCGAAGCAGCCGAGCTTCTCGCCCCGCGCGACCGGCGCGAGGATCTCCGCCTTCTGCGCGGGCGTACCGAATTTCGTGACCGGATCGCAGAAGAGCGAGTTGTTGACGCTCATGATGACGCCCGACGAGGCGCACGCCGCGCTGATCTCTTCCATCGCGAGCACGTACGAGAGCGCGTCGAGGCCGCCGCCGCCGTGCTCCTCGGGCACCATCATGCCGAGGAAGCCGAGCTCCGCGAGCCGCTTCACGATCTCGTCGGGCCACCGCGAGGCCTTGTCGATCTCGGAGGCCTTCGGCGCGATCTCGCGCGCCGCGAAGTCCCGCGCCGTGTCGCGGATCATCTTCTGCTCTTCGGTCAGCTCGAAATTCATGCGGGGGCGCTCCGGGGGGGCGAGGGGTGGCGAGGGGTGGCGTGGCGTAGACGTGGTCGTTCTACTGTCCGCGTCGCGGCCTGTAAACGGCAACGATTGCGCGGCGCTGCGCGGCCATTTTGGGGCCGGCTACGGCGCGGGCTCGACCGCAACGAGGCGCGGCAGCTCGCCGGCGCGCGCGAGCAGGCGCTGCTTCGGACGAATCGCGACGGCCACCGCCGCCTCCGCCAGCATCGCCAGGTCGAAGACGTTGTCGCCGGCGGCGAGCACGAGGGGGCGCCGGCCGATCGCGGCGCGCAGGCGGAGCACCTTGCCGGGCCCGTAGGGGATGGGCGCGTCGATGGCGCCGGTCGACATGCCGCCCGCCGCGTGCGCCGTCGCGGCGAGCACGTGCCCCGGGTCGACCCCGACCAGGCGCGCCCCGGCGACCACGATGGGGCGAGGCGAGGCGCTCACGACGAAGGCCTCGAGGCCGAGCGCGCGCGCCTCGTCGAGGAGGGCCACGCTCTCGCCGTGGAGCCGTGTAGAGAGCCCGCGGGCCTCCACGAGGCGGGTGGACAGCGCGTCGATCTCGGCGGTCGGGCGCCCGGCGACGGCGAGGGCGATGAGCTCGCAGATGCGGTCCTCGGGGAAGCGCCCGTGCCCGTACGCCTCGAAGATGGCCCCGAGCTGCGCCTTGGCGCCGTCCCGCGCGGGGACCCCGAACCGCGCCGCGTCGCCCCGGAAGAGCTCGGCCGCCTCTGGCGTGAACGCGTCCTCGGCGAGGAGCGCCTCGAGGAAGTCCTCGCCCACGTCTCCCGCCCACAGCGTGCCGTCGCCGTCGAACGCGACCGCTCCGGTCGGGCTCTCCCGGGCCGCCTCGCGCAGCCGGAGGCGCACGGTCTCGTAAGGTTCCACTCTCATTGTGGCGCTCGAGGCAGGGTACCGGCTCCCGCGCGGAAGGGAAGAGCGGGATAGGGCCGCGCCCGGGCGGAAAGAATGACCGGCGGGTCAATAATTCCGACGCGGGACTTGAAAAGAGGGCACGCCGTCCTAAGTTCGCGCCGACCACGCGGCCACGGGGCGCGTGACGAGCCCCCTCTCCAAGGTGTCCTGATGCCACGACCTCGCTCCGCTTGTCTCGCGTCTTCGCCGCTCTCTCCCCGCCGCGCGCCCCGCCGCGTGGCCCTCGGCCTGGCCCTCGCCTTGGCCTCGACGACGACCACCGCCGCGCGCGTCGCCGTCGCGCAGGCGGTGCCCCCGGCGCCCCCGCCGGCCCCCG
>DAORJJ010000057.1:0-20356 GCA_035439005.1 Polyangiaceae bacterium
GGCAGCTCATGACCATCAAGGGCTCGATGGGGGATGCGGGCATCACTGTTCCCGACGGCAGCGCCTACGACGTCATGAGCGACGGGACCGACTGCGTCCGCGTCGAGTAGCCAGGGGTGGTCTCAGCAGCCCGTTGAGGGCGCGGTCCTCCGCGCTGGACACGCGGCGCCGCTTCGCGAACGATGACCTTGTGCGAAGAGCCCGGCTCGCCGCGTGGAGGACACTGGGGCCGCTCGCCGCCGCGCTGGCGCTCGTGCAGCTGCGCGCCGTGCCGGAGGCCGACGCGTGCATCGTGCTCCCCTCGGCCGGCGTGCTCCCCGGCGCGGGCGCGCCGGCCCCGCGCAACACGCGGGTGTGGGCCGTGGGTCTCTCGCAGGCGCTGCCGGCCGGCGCGACCCTCACGCTCGTCGCGAGCCGTGACCGCGCGCGCCCCGTTCCCCTCTCGGCGCGTCTCTGGGAGACGAGCGGCCTCCACGAGCTGTGGCCTGCGTCCCGGCTCGAGGCCGACGAGCGGTACGAGCTGTGGGCCACGCCCCGCGGCGCGCCGCTGCCCCGGCAGCGGCCGCGACCGCCCGTGCTGGTGGGCACGTTCCGCACGGGGAGCACCGACGACGTCACGCCGCCCTCCCCGCCTAGGCTCACGCGGGCCGAGCGCGTCGTCCCGCTCGTCGACTGCGCGCCCTTCATCGCGGTGGAAGGCGTCGCGGGCGCCGACGCCTCGGGCGAGGTGCTCCACGCGGTGTGGTTCGCCGAGGCGGGCGCCGAGCTCCGCTACGGGCAGCCGCCCGCGCGGCTCGAGCGGTGGTCGGGCGCGACGCCCCTCGAGCGCGCCCCGCGCCTCGAGCTCCACGGCCTCCCCGCGTCGACCGGGCGGCTCGGCGTGCGCGCGGTCGACGTGGCAGGAAACCTGAGTGATCCCGTGGAGATCGAGGTCGTCGCCGGGTCGCACCCGTGGCCGACTCGCGCGCCGTCGCGTCCTGACCTAGCCTCCTACGGATGACCCGAGCCGTCGACCTGGAGGCCTACCCCATGCACCTCGGCCTCGGCGCGACCGTCGTGCCGGAGCCGGCGTTCACGGGCGACATGGAGTGGTACGCGGCGTACGCGGCGCGCCACGCGAGCGACGGGCCCGAGGGGCGCTTGGTGACCGTCCACACGTTCGCGTCGCCGTGGACCTCGTGGGAGCGCCACCCGCGCGGTGAAGAGCTCGTCGTGTGCTTGGCGGGGGAGCTCATGCTCCACCAGGAGCTCCCGGAGGGCGTCGCCACGGTGACGCTGCGACCCTTCCAGTGCGTCGTGAACCCGCGGGGCGTGTGGCACACCGCCGACGTCCGCGGCGCGGCGACCGCGCTGTTCATCACGGCCGGCGAGGGCACCGAGCACCGCGCCCGCTAGCGTGGACGCCCGCGCCGTCTACGCGTGCCCGCGCTGCTCCGCGCTGACACCCGCGCTGATCACCGGCCTCCCCGAGCCGCGCTCGCTCGTCTCGGACCGCAGCGCCGAGGCGCTCGAGGCGGCGGCGACGGCGCGCGCCAAGCTCGGCGATCCGTCCGCCGGCGACCTGCCCGACGTCCTCGCGACGATCGCCGACGCGAGCATCGAGGCCGCGCTGCGCTACGCGACGTGCCCTCGCTGCGGCGAGCGCAACCCTGCGGGGGTGCAGGCGACGCACCGCGAGGCCCGCATGACGCGACTCGTCGGCGCGCCGATCGCGCTCGGGTTCGCGGTGGGCTGCTGGCTCTTCCCGTGGTTCTCCTGGCTCACCCTCGCCGTGCTGGGCCTCGTGGCGGTCACGGTGCTCGTGGTGGGGTGGCGGAGTCGCGCGCTCACGCCGCGGGCCGCGGCCCAGCAGCTGGGCGGGTTCGCCGCGCTTTGTCTGATCACGACGTACCTGCCGCGCGCCGCGCTGCTCGTGCCCCTCGCGCTCGCGATAGGCTTCGCGCGGACGTCTCCGAGCGAGTCCCCGTGGGAGCGCGCCCGCGCGACGCTCCACTTCGAGGGCCCCTACCGCTGAGGCTTGGGCGCGCTCCCGCGCCCCGCCGAATGGTCCCCCCTTGCCGCCGCGGCTCCACGGGTGCAGGTTGGGGCATGGCCCTGCGTCCCGCCCTCTCGCTCGTCCTCCGCGAGCTGCTCCGCGGGGGCGCGGCGCGCGCGATCACGCTCGACGACGTCGCCCGCGCGCTCGGCGCGACCCCGGCGAGCAGCGACGAGATCGAGGCGCTCTTCGTGGCGCTCGAGGGCGAGGGACACACCATCTCCGACACGGCGGAGGGCGAGGCCCGGTCCCCCCGGGAGTGCCTCGGCGCCGTGCTCACCGCGGCGCGCGCGCGGGCCTCGCGCGGCGAGCGCGCGACGGTGGGCGCGCTCGCCTCGGACACGGGCCTCTCGGAGGACACGGTCCGCGCCGCGCTGCGGTTCGCGAGCGTGCTCGGGCGGTGAGCGGGGGCGAGCGCGGGCGCGCCAGAGCGGCGATCAGCGTGCTCTTGCCCTTCCGTGACGCCGCCGCCACCGTGACCACCGCGGCGCTCGGCGCGCTCGGCTCGCCGCTCGTGCGCGAGCTGCTCGCGATCGACGACGGCTCACTCGACGGCGGGGCCGCGAGGGTGCGAGAGCTCGCCTCGCGCGACCCCCGCGTGCGCGTCGTAGAGAGCCACGGCGTCGGGATCGCGCGCGCGCTCGCCCTCGGCGTAGGCTGCGCGCGGCACGGGCTCCTCGGCCGCATGGACGCGGACGACGTGAGCCTCCCCGGGCGCTTCGAGGCCAGCGCCGCGCTGCTCGCCAGCGATCCGACGCTCGGCGCGGTGGGCACCCAGGTGAGCGTCGCGAGCGAGACGCCGAGGCCCGGGCTCGACGCGTACGTCGCGTGGCAGAACGGCCTCATCAGCCCGGAGGAGCACGCCGCGGCGCGCTTCGTCGAGGCGCCGCTCTGCCACCCGTCGACGCTCCTGCGCCGCGACGCGCTGGCGCGCGTGGGGGGCTACGCCGAGGCCCCGTGGGCGGAGGACTACGATCTCTGGCTGCGCCTCGCCGAGGCCGGCTTCGGGCTCGCCAAGGTGCCGCGGGTGCTCCTCGCGTGGCGGCACGGCGTGGGGCGCGCGACGTTCACCGATCCGCGGTGCTCGGAGGCCTCCCTCCTCGCGGCCCGGGCTCACTACCTCGCCCGCCACCTCGCGCGCCACCTCGCCGACGGCGAGCGCCCGCGGCGAGCGCTGGCGATCTGGGGCGCCGGCAAGACGGGCAGGCGGCTCGCGCGGGCCCTCGCGGCGCGCGGGCTGCGGCACGGCCTGTGGGTCGACGTGGATCCGGCGAAGGTCGGTCGATCGCTGCAGGATGCACCCATCGTCGCGCCCGAGGCGCTGCCCGCGGCCGCCTTCGTCGTCGTCGCCGTGCGCGGGAGAGGGGCGTTCGCGCTCTCGGCGGCCGAGCGGCGCGCGGCCGAGGGCGCGCCCGACGCCGTGGGCACCGCCGCGCGAGACCTCGTGCGCGCGAGGCTCACAGCGAGCGGGCGCGTCGAGGGGCGAGATTTTCTCTGCGCGGCGTGAGCGCGCTCACCCGTGCTGGAGCGCTCACCCGTGCTGGCCGTGCTGGAGCGCTCACCCGTGCTGGAGCGCTCACCCGTGCTGGAGCGCTCACCCGTGCTGGAGCACGATGACCACGAACCCGTAGAGGCAGGCCGTGGCCACGAGGACGAGCGCGTGGAACACCTCGTGGTACCCGAACACCTCCGGCAGCGGATCGGGGCGCTTGCGGGCGTAGACCAGGGCGCCCACGCTGTAGGCCACGCCGCTCGCCACGAGGAGGCCCAGCGCCGGCGCGCCGAGCACCGACGACGCGCGCGCCGCCTCGCCGATGCCCGCCCACCCGAGCGCGACGCAGAGCACGGCGATGATCCACTTGGGCGCGTTCGGCCACAGGAGCGACTTGACCACGCCGAGCGCGGCGCCGCCCACGATGAGCGCGAGCGCGAGGCGGCCCCCGCCGGGCCGCGGGAGCACCGTGAGCAGCGGCGTCCACCCGCCGGCGATGAGGACGAAGATGGCGGCGTGGTCGAGCCGGCGCATGCGCTCGCGCCCGACGCCCTCCCAGTTCCTCCGGTGATAGAGCGCGCTCGTGCCGAGGAGCAGCGCGACGCTGCCGCCGAAGACCGCCGCCGCGCCGCGGGCCACGCCGGGCTTCGCCCACGCGAAGAGGGCGAGGCCGGCCACGATCGCCACGAAGAAGCCGACCTGGTGAGAGACCCCGCGGTAGCGCGGCTTCAGCTTGAGGGGGAGGGTCTCGACGGCCATCCCGTCGTCTTATCCGAGCGCCGTCGCGCCGTGTGTCACGCGTCGAGCACGCTCCCACGCGCGCGACCACTCGCGTAGAATGGGGCCATGAACCTGCAAGTGAGCCCCGCAGGGGCGAACGGAGGTCTTTGGCGGCCCCGAGCCGAAGGCGAGGTGTCGCCATGAACGCGAGGGCGAAGAGGGTGCTTCAGGGGGTCGCGGCGGTGCTCGGGCTCGGGCTCGTCGGCGCGGGCGGGTTCGTCACGCTCCAGGTGCGCGCGTTCGACGAGAGCATGGCGAAGGTCTACGACGTGCCGCCGATGGCGGTCGAGCGGAGCACCGACGCGGAGGTGCTCGCGCGCGGGGAGCACGTCGCCAAGGGCCTCGGGGGTTGCAGCTCGGCCGACTGCCACGGCGCCGACTTCGCCGGTGGCCGACCGCTCGTGATGGGGCCGCTCGGCACCTTCACGGGCCCCAACCTCACGACGAAGCTCGCGACGTACTCCGACGGCGAGCTCGCGCGCCTCGTGCGCTACGGCGTGAAGAAGGACGGCCACAGCGTCCAGTTCATGCCGGTCGAGGACTTCGCCTGGATGAACGACGGCGACGTGCGCGCGCTCGTGAGCTACCTGCGCACGCAGAGGCCCATCGAGCGCGCCGACGGGCTCGTGAAGATCGGCGTGCTCGGCAAGGTCCTCGATCGCAAGGGCGCCATCGTGCTCGACGTCGCGCGCCGGCAGGCCACCGCGAAGCCAGACCTCGCCGGCCAGCCGGAGCCGACGGCGGCGTACGGGGCGTTCATCGCGCGAGGCTGCACCGGCTGCCACGGCAAGGGCTTCTCGGGCGGGCCGATCCCGGGCGCGCCGAAGGAGACCCCCGTCCCTCTCAACTTGACTCCCCACGCGTCGGGGCTGGCGGGGTGGACGTACGAGGACTTCGACAAGCTCTTGACCACCGGTGTGCGCAAGAACGGGTCCACGCTGAACCCGTTCATGCCGATCGACAGCTACAAGACCATGAACGAGACCGAGAAGCGCGCGCTGTTCGCCTACCTGAGCAAGCTCGAGCCGCGACCGCTCGGCGGGCGATAGTCGCCTCCACCACGCGCGCGGCCCGAGGTCGCGAGCGCGCGGCGAGGCTGAATGGACGACACTGCGCACACGGCGAGTAACCCCTCGTTCTCGCAGCCTTTTGGGGCGGGGCCCCGCCGCCATGGTACCTTGACACCCGAAGGAGATGGGGAGCGAAGAACGACGCATCGGCACGATCATCGGCAAGTGGCGAGTCAACTCCGTCCTTGGCTCGGGCTCCATGGCGAGCGTCTTCGGGGTGACCCACCGCAACGGCTCGCGCGCCGCGCTGAAGGTGCTCCACGCCGCGCTCTGCCGCGACGAGGCCGTGGTCGAGCGCTTCTTCAGCGAGGGCTACCTCGCCAACGTCGTCACGCACCCCGGCATCCTGCGCGTCTTCGACGACGGGATGACCGAGGACGGGTGCCCCTTCCTCGCGATGGAGCTCCTTCGCGGTGAGACGCTCGAGGAGCACCGCCTGCGCCTCGGTGGCTCGCTCCCTGTCGACGTGGCGCTCGGCATCACCGACTCCATCCTCGACGTGCTCATCGCGGTGCACGAGGGGGGCGTCATCCACCGTGACCTCAAGCCGTCGAACGTGTTCCTCACGTCGAACGGCGAGCTGAAGCTGCTCGACTTCGGCGTCGCGAAGCTGTCCACCACGCGGGGGAGCAGCAAGGGGAGCCTCGCGGGCGTCGTGCTCGGCACGCCGGCGTACATGTCGCCGGAGCAGGCCGCGGGCACGGGCGCGCCGCTCGACGTCCGCACCGACCTCTTCGCCGTAGGCGCGATGATGTTCACGATGCTCTCGGGCGAGCACGTCCACCCCGTCGAGGGCGTGCAGAAGAAGCTCCTCGCGGCGGCGACCATGCGCGCGCGGCCGATCGAGGCGGTGCTCCCGGCGCTGCCCGAGGAGATCGCGGCCGTGATCGATCGCGCGCTCATGTTCAACAAGGAGGAGCGCTGGCCCTCCGCCGCGCAGATGCGCGCGGCGCTCGCGGAGGCGCGGCGCGACGCCGTCGCGCGCAGCGGGCCCGACAGCGAGGCCATCGTGCTCGCGCGACCCGTGCACCGAGACTCGCTGCCTCCGCCCGCGGCCGAGGCGAGCCTGCCGCCGGAGCCGCGCGCGACGATGCCGAGCTACGTGAGCTTCGCCAACTTCGCCGCGCCGCCGCCGCCTCGCGCGCCCTCGCCGAGCTACGCCTCGTTCACGGGCTTCGGCAGCGTGCCGCCGCCGCCGCCGGGCGTGCCCACCTTCGGCGGCTTCGCGACGGTGGTCCCGCCGTTCTCGAAGAGCCCCGTCCCGGACGACTACGGCGAGGCCGGCGTCGCGCCGATGACCGGGCTCCCGGCGGTCACCACCTCCCGCATCGTGTCGCTCGTGCCGGGTCCGCTCGGCGACGCGCGCGAGTCGCCGGTGCCCGCCCCGTTCTTCACCATCGCGCCGCCGCCGCCGCCGGGCCAGGCGCCGCGCCCCGCGCTCTCGGCCGCCGACGCGGTGGCGGCGCTCGGCGAGGCGCTGAGCAAGCACGACGTCGGGGACCTCGTCGTCGACTACCTGCGCTCGAGCTACGAGTGCGGCGTGGTGTTCATGCTGCGCGACGCGTCGCTCGTCGGGTGGAAGGGCTTCGCGCCCGGCGCGCCCGAGGGCACGATCGAGGCGCTCGAGCTGCCCGCGGCCGTGCCGTCGGCCCTGCGCATCGCGTACGAGGGGCGCGCCGTCTTCCGAGGTGCGCCGCCCGCCGAGGGCGCCTCGCTCCACGGGCGGCTCTTCCGCGCCCTCGGGTGCCCGCCGCCGAAGGAGCTCATCGTCGCACCGATCGCGCTCGGCAAGCGCGTGGTGAACCTCGTGTACGCGCACGCGCACGGCGGGGGCCCGCTGCCGGCGACCGCCGCGGTCGATCTCACGAGCGTGTGCGACGCCGCGCGCGACGCCTACGCGCGCCTCATCACGCGGCGCTGACCCCGAAGGTGGACGCGCGAGAGGCGCCGACGACCAGGTCGCCAGCGCCTCCCTGCTGCCCCGCGCCGGAGCGGGAGCGCGTAGGCCCGTCTTCGTGTCAGCCGGGGGCCTTCTTGACCACGTCGACGACGCTCTGCACGGAGGCGGCGCTCTTCGCGAGCATGCCCTTCTCCTCGTCGGTGAGGGGCAGCTCGACGATCTTCTCGACGCCCTCGCCGCCGACGATGGCGGGCACCCCCATGAAGAGGTCCTTGTAGCCGTACTCGCCGTCGAGGTAGCTCGCGACGGGCAGGAGGCGCTTCTGGTCGAGCAGGTACGCCTCGGCCATCGCCACGGCGCTGGAGGCCGGCGCGTAGTAGGCGCTCGTGCCCATCAGGTTCACGATCTCGCCGCCGCCCTTGCGGGTGCGCTCGATGATCGCCGCCATCTTGTCCTTGGCGATGAACTGCGTGGCGGGCACGCCGTTGATCGTGCACATCGAGAGCACGGGGACCATGTCGTCGCCGTGGCCGCCGAGCACCATCGCGCGCACGTCCTTGATGCTGACGTTCGCCTCGCGCGCCAGGAAGAGCTGAAAGCGCGCCGAGTCGAGCACGCCGGCCATGCCCGCGATCTTCTTCTTCGAGCAGCCGGTGACGCGCATGTACTCGTAGACCATCGCGTCGAGCGGGTTCGAGATGACGATCACGAACGCGTCGGGGCAGTGCTTCTTCGCGTTGTTGGCCACGTCGCGGATGATCGGCAGGTTGGTCGCGACGAGGTCGTCGCGCGACTGGCCGGGCTTGCGGGGGATGCCCGCGGTGATGATGAGCACGTCGGCGCCGGCCACGTCCTCCCACTTCGAGGTGCCGGTGATGCGCGCGTCGTAGCCGAGGACGCTCGAGTTCTGCTCGAGATCGAGCGCCTTGCCCTGCGCGAACTTCTCCTTGGCGGGGATGTCGAAAAGGATGACGTCGCCGAGCTGGGTGTTCGCGCAGAGCCGCGCGAGCTCGCCGCCGATGTTTCCCGCCCCGATGAGTGCAATCTTCTTACGCTTCGCCATTGAGAACCTCCGTCTGGGCGTGTGTTTACACGAGCGCGCGGGTTCGCGAAAGCGCGGTTCGCGCGGGGCGCGCGCTTCGCGCGGGGCTCCGCGTAGCGGCGGCGCGCGGGAGTCGCTCAGCGCTCCGAGAAGAACTTGGCGAGCTTCGGCGCCATGTTCTCCGGCGTGTTCGCGTCCCAGGCCCCGCCGTTGATGGTCGCCGTGGGCTTGCCCGCCGCGTCGAGCGCGAAGAACACGGGGATGCTCGCCGCGGAGAGCTTGGCCGTCGCCAGCTTCGAGCCCCACGCGTCGATGTCGAGGTGGACGATGTAGGTGCCCTTGAACGCCGCCTTCATCCGCGGATCGCTCATGCTCGCCTCGAGCTCCCTGCAGGGCTTGCACCACGTGGCGCCGAGCTCGACGTAGAGGCGCAGGCCCATCGCGCGGGCCTTCTTCTGGTGCTCGGCGAGCACCTCCGGCAGCGGCGTGTTGCCGGGCTCGAGGCGCACCTCGTGGAACGAGCCGCCGGACGCCGCCTCGGCGGTGGCCTCCCCTGCCCCCTGCGACGGGCTGCTCTTGCACGCGGCGAGGACCGGAGCGGACACGAGGCCGAGCGCGACGAGCGCGAGCGCGAGCTTCATGGCGGGAAGCCAACCACGAAGACGCGCGCGTCGTCAAACGCGGCGCCCGCGCGCCTCGCCAGCCACCACACGCGACGGCCCGCGGCAGAACGCCACGGGCCGCCTGGTGGTCACGTCGCCCGGCCGCTCAGGGCGTGGGGAAGCAGCGCGGCTTGCCGACGTTCGCGGCGTCGCACCCGGACTCGCTCGCCGACGCGCAGAGGACCGCCTTCGACTTCACGTCGCTCGGGTTCTGGCGGTGGCAATACGACTTGGGGTTGCCGGGGCACTGGCGCCCCTCGGCGGTGCTCTGGCCGGTCTCGCCGCCGGCGCAGCGGTAGCCGCCCTCGGAGGACTCTTGGCGACAGTACCAGCCCGCGTCGCGGGGCGCCGCGCAGCTGTTCGGCGTGCACGTGATGTTGGTGCACTCGGTCTCGACGAGCGCCTTGCACTTCGCGTCCCAGAAGCCCATCTTCGAGTTGCAGAAGGGGTCCTTCAGGCCCACGCGGCCCGCGCAGCCCGCGTCGCACGTGGCGCTCAGCGCGGGGCCCACGGTGCAGACGCCGTGGTCGCACGCCGTGGCGGGCTCCGAGTCGACCGCGGCGTCGCCGCAGCGCTGGAAGAAGCTCGGGCAGGGCACGCAGGCGCCGTACTCGCCGCCGGCCACGCCGCCGATCTTCTGGCAGTACATGTGGACCTTGCGGTCGCTCGGGCCGAACACCTTGTCGAGCAGGATGGCCGCCGCGATGCTGCCGATGGGGCCGAAGGCGTCGCCCGCGAACTTCTGCACGTCGATGGGGGTGCAGTCGCCGTCCTTCTTGCAGGGCACACAGACGCCGCACTTCTTGCCGTCCAGGATCTCGACCGACGCGCACGCGTGCATGGGGTAGTCGATCGTGGCGCTGCCGACGTTGAGGCCCGTCGCCTTCTTGATGATGGCGCCCACGTCGAACTTGGCCGAGGTGCTGGCGCAGTTCGCGTCGGTCGAGCACGCCTGCGTCACGCGGCTGAACGGATCGGGCAGGACGAACACGCCGGTGCCGAGGGCTTCGCAGCCCGCGGCCGGCGCGACGCAGGTGCCGATGGACCCGCCGATCGCCTTCTGGCACTTCGTGAGGCCGCCCATGCACGCCGAGCAGTCGGCGTCCGAGTTGCACTTGTTGGGGTTCGTCGCGAGGCCGCAGACCTTCTCGCAGTCGCCCACGTCGTTGCAGGTCTCGCTGGCCGTCGCGCAGTTCTTCGTGGGCGAGCACTTCGCGCACACGCCGCGGTTGCACGCGTGGTTCTCGGCGCCGGGCGCGCCGCACGAGCCGCAGTCCTCGTCCTTCGCGCAGGTGGCCGGGCACGCCGCCACGCACGCGGAGCCCTTGCACACGTCCGTGGACTGGCAGTTGGTCACGTTCGTGGTGGTGCAGCCGACGCACTTCTTCGACCCCGTGTCGCACACCTTGAAGGCCGGACCGCAGGCCGCGCAGTCGGCGTCGCCGTTGCACGAGATCGTGGGCTTGCCGTCGGTGTCCTCGGGGCAGGCCGCGCCGCCGGGCACGCAGTCGCCGTACTTCGTGCAGGTCTGGCCGGCCACGCAGCTCTTGCCCGCCGCGTCGGGCCCGCAGGCGACGCAGCGGTGCTCCTTCTGGTTGCACGTCGTGCGCGCGCCCGTGCAGTCCTGGCAGTCGCGGTCCTTGTCGCAGTTGTTGAGCAGGCAGATCTTGTCGTTCCCGCCGCCGCCTCCGCCGCCGCCTCCGCCGCCGCCGTCTTCATCGGTGCCGCCGCCGCCGAGCGGTGGGAGCGTATCTTTCCCGCCACAGCCGACGGCGGCGAGCGCGGCGACGCTCGAGAGGACCAGGAGCCCGGAGAGGAGTTTCGCGAAGGCCATGGCGAGAGCTTGCCATTCCTTCGGCGCCTGCGCACCTGGTGACTTTCGATCCAAACGGTGGATCACTTGGTCACCAGGTGACGCCCGAGCGACGCCCGATCCACCGGCGAAACCCGGGGGTGTGACCGTGTGCGCCTCTGGCACACATCGTGCGAAAGGGGCCGGCATGAAGATGAACCGCTCCGTGTTCGCTCGCCTCGGTGTGATGGCCGCCCTCGCCCTCGTGCCCGCCTGCTCCGCCGAGACCGGCGCCGGCGATCCGGCGCTGTCGGACAGCGAGGACGACCTCACGAGCCTCACCGCGCTCTCCCGCGAGGTGCGCTTCTCCGGCGTCGTGTACGTCGCCCGCGGCGCGAGCACCGACACCATCCTCCGCGCGGTGCACGCGCAGACCAAGACCGCCTTTGGCCCGCTCCGTGAGGCCAGCATCGCGGTGAACAACCGCGAGCTCAAGGGCGTGGACCCCGCGACCTTCGTGAAGCGCGACGTCGACGTGATCGACACCGCCGCCTCGCCCCTCGGCGCGGGCTCGCCCATGACCGAGGTGCGCTACACCTACGTGGACAACGGCGTCGTCGACAAGCTCTACGCGCGCCGCACCTCGGTGTCGCTCGCGGTGCTGAACCCGAGCTACACGAGCCAGTCGGAGCGCATCCTCACCGAGTGCACCGCGAACGACTCGCACGCGCGCGACTTCGCGAGCTCGCTCTGGTACGTGTTCGACCCCTCGGGCACGACCTGCAAGAACGCCATCAAGGCCGAGAGCGAGAAGGTCGCCACCGAGCGCGGCAAGATCCGCGACGTGCGCACCCAGGTCGCCAAGGCCGAGGTCGATCGCCTCTACCTGCCCATCCGGATCGCCCTCGGCGCCAACAAGACGAACCGCGGCACCTCGTACCCGGAGTACCACAGGCTCTACAAGGGCGGCGTCGAGCAGGACGCGGTCGTCGTCAGCCTCGTGTACGGCATGATCGACCACGAGTCGCACGGCAACCCGAGCGAGGACTACGCCTGGGGCCAGCTCATGGACAACCTGAACGAGGTCTACAAGACCCGCCCGGGCCTCAAGCTCGTGCGCACCGAGGGCGAGTCGCTCAGCACGCTCCGGCTCGCGTCGGGCAAGACCTTCGACAACGTCGACTTCAAGGAGATCGTCGACCTCGACAACGGCCGCGGCTTCCGCGGGGTGTCGTCGGCCGAGGCGACCGAGGTGCGCAACCTCGTGGGCACCCGCATCGCGCGCAAGTGGCTCACGTTCGAGGCGCCCGTGAAGGTCAAGGTCGGGAGCGAGGCCGAGCGCGACTTCAAGCAGAAGCTCATCGTCTACTACGGGGCCGACAGCGACTCGACGCCGCACAAGTTCGCCATCAAGAACAGCGACGTCTTCCTCTACAACGGCCACTCGTACATCGGCTTCGGGCCGCTCGACCCGAGCCGCTTCACCGCCGCGGACTTCCCGAAGAGCTACCAGATCCTCTTCATCGACGGGTGTGTATCCTACAACTACTACGAGAAGGACTACATCCCCCTGAAGGAGGGCGGCACGGCGAACCTCGACCTCATCACGAACGGCGTCGAGGCCCCCTCGTTCCGCAGCGGCTTCGCGCTCGGGCGGTTCGTGTCGACGCTGCTCGGCGGCACGAACGCGAGCTACAAGGAGCTGCTCGCGGCGGCCTCCGCCACCGACTCGCTCCGCGTGGTCGACGGCGAGGTCGACAACGTCTTCCGGCCGACCACCACGCCGGTGACGGTGCGCTGAGCGCCGCAGACGCGCGACGCGCCACCGCTCGCTCGAGAGAGCCCGCCATCCCGCGGGCTCTCGTCGTTTTGTGCCGCGTGGGCGCCCGCTTTTGTTGGAGCCGCGGCGCGCGTTTCAGCGTATTCAGGGCCGCCCCGTGCTGTCACGCATCCGCGACAAGAACATCTGGCTCGTCTACGCGTCGATCTTCCTCGTGGGCATCGCCTACGGGCTCTCGATCGCGCTGCTCGCGCTCTTCCTCGACGCGCACGGCTTCGACAAGACGGCGATGGGGGGCCTCGCGGCGGTGTTCGCCTCGGGCATCTGCGCGCTCTCGCTGCCCATCGGGTGGATCCTGCGCAAGGTGTCGGCCAAGCGCACCCTGGTCGGCGCGCTGCTCGGGTACTCGGTGTGCGTGACGATCTTCCCCTACCTCGGCTCGTTCCTCGGGCTCGCGATCGCGCGCTTCTTCGACGGCGCGTTCTCGGTGGGCGTGTGGGTGAGCTGCGAGACCGTGCTGCTCGCGCGCGCCGACAAGGAGAACAAGGCCTTCGTGACGAGCCTCTACGCGATGTCGCTCGCCATCGGGTACGTGATCGGCCCGATCCTCTCGAAGAGCATCGTCGCCGTGTTCCCCATGCACACCGCGTTCGTGTGCGCCGGCGCGCTCGCGCTCCTCGCGGCCCTCGTAGCCTCACGCCTGGACGGGGGCATCGGCGCGCACGAGGACCCCGCGCCGGCGGGCGCCCCAGCGGACGACGCCCCGGCGGACGCGGCGCCCGCGCCCCGCGCGCTGGCGTGGCGCACCAAGACCTCGCTCTTCGCCACCTTCGCCTACGGCTACTTCCAGTCGAGCGCGGTGCTGTTCCTGCCGCTCTACCTCATGAAGGACCGGGGCGTCGCCGAGAAGGACACGATCCTCATCACCGCGTTCTTCGCGCTGGGCATGCTGCTGTTCTCGAACTACGCGGGCAAGCTCGGCGATCGCTTCGGGCACCTCTTGGTGATGCGCAACCTCTCGGCCGCGGGCTTCTTCATGGTCGCGAGCTTCGTCCTGCAGACCAAGTTCTCGCTCATGTGCCTCACCGTGTTCGGTGTGGGCGCGACCCTCGCGTCGATCTCCCCGGTGAGCCTCGCGCTCCAGGGGGCCATCACCGAGAAGCACGAGATCGCGCGGGCGAACGCGGTCTACAACGTGTTCTACGCGGCCGGCATGTTGGTCGGGCCGCCGCTCTCCGGGCTCGTGTTCGACCACGTGAGCGGCCGCGCGATGATCCTGCATTTTTCGCTGCTCTGGCTCGCGTTCGCGATCTTCGGCACGGTGTTCGCGAAGGACGACCCCGCCGCGAGGCGCGCCGCCGCGAGGCCGGCCACGTAGCGGCCTCGCCCCCGCCGCGGGCGCCGAAGACCCGCGCTCCCCTAGAGTTCCCACCTGTCGCCTCCCCGCGACTACTCTACGGGCCATGGATGCGTCCCCTCCGCTGACCGGCGCGCTCCTCGCTGGGGCCTACCGCGTCGGGCGGCTCCTCGGCGAGGGCGCGGCGGGCGCCGTGTACGAGGGCACCCAAGAGGTGCTCGGGCGGCCCGTCGCCATCAAGGTGCTGAAGACCCGCGTCGGGCATGACGAGCTCACGGCGGGGCAGCTCGAGCGCTTCGGCCGGGAGGCGCGGGCCGCGGCCGCGCTCGGGCACCCGAACATCGTCCAGGTGACGGATTTTCACGCCGCTTCGTCGCCGCCGTTCTTGGTAATGGAGCGCCTCGCGGGGGAGTCGCTGCGCGCCGCGATCGCGCGGGAGGGGCGGCTCCCGGCCGGACGGGTGGCGCTCATCGGCACCCAGCTGCTCGACGCGCTCGGCGCGGCCCACGCGGCAGGCATCGTGCACCGCGACGTGAAGCCCGACAACGTGTTCCTCGCGCGCATGGCGGGCGTCTCCGACCTCGTGAAGGTGCTCGATTTCGGCATCGCGAAGCTCGAGAGCGAGCGGCCGCTCACGGCGCACGGCGCGCGGATGGGCTCGCCCGCCTACATGTCCCCCGAGCAGGCCGCGGGGCGCGCGGCGGACCACCGCACCGACCTCTACTGCGCGGGCGCGACCCTCTACCACGCCCTCGCGGGGCGCCTGCCCTTCGACACGCAGAGCCTCGGCGAGCTGCTCGCGTGGATCGCCGAGCGGCCGCCGACCCCGCTCGCCCTCGCGGCGCCCGGCCTCGATCCGCGCATGATCGCCGTCGTCGAGCGGGCGATGGCGAAGGACCCCGCGCAGCGCTTCCAGAGCGCCGCCGAGATGCAGCAGGCGCTCGCGCCGCTGCTGCACGGCGCGCCGCGGCCACGCACCGAGCTCTACGCCCCGCTGCCCGATCCGCGCGCGAGCCTGGCCCCGGGGCCGCCCGCGGCGCTCGTCACGGCGCCGGCGTTCACGGGCACGCTCGCGCACGCCGGCCCGCCCGCGCCCGCCAGGCGCAGCGCGCGTGGCCCCTGGCTCTTCGTGCTGCTCGGCGGCGTGATGGCGCTCGCGGTGGTCGCGATCGCCGCGTCGCTCTACCTCGGGCCGCTGCGTGGGCTGGGCGCCCGCGGCGCGCCCGAGGAGGACGGAGAGGGCCCCCTCGGCTACGAGCCCCCGGCGCCGCCGCCGCCGGCGCCGAAGCCCCCCGCAGACGAGGGCCCGATCGCGCCCGAGTGGGCCATCCAAGTGCCCACGATGGTGCCGTGCACGGCCAACCGCTACCGCCCCTTCGGCGACGGAGGGGGCCCGTGGAGGGTCTTCCCACCGGCGACGCAGACCGGCCTCGGGAGCCAGCTCGCGCTGACGCTGCTGATGTGCCCCCAGCGCTGCCCGCGCGTTTCGGATGCCGCTGTCTACTTCGTGCGGGTGTACTCCGACGGCGCGGTGACCGAGGCGAAGATCGCGCCCGGCACGCCCACGTGCCCGGCGCGGGACAACTGCGTCGACCAAGCGATGCGGCTCGCCTCGATCGAGGCCCCCCCCAACGAGCAGGAGCTCGAGCTCGAGGTGGCCTGCACGTTTGGCGCCTACGACGCCGGCGCGTTCGCGCCGCCTGGGCACTGAGCGGCAGGCCTGCGCGGCGCGGTCACTCGCGGGGGCGGCGCTTCGGCTTCTCGAGGCCGGCGGGAGGGCCCGCGGCGGGTCGACCCACGGGCGGCGCCCACGGCCGGCGAGGGCGCGGCGGCTCGTCGTCGACGACGGGGAGGTAGGGGCTCGAGGGCGCGGCGCCCGGGCGCGTGTCGCGGGCGTGCTCGGTGCGGAAGAACTGCACGCGAGGATCGCGCGGGTCGGGGCGGCGCGCCGCGCGCTCGAACGCGTCGGCGACGCCCGCGTTGACCTCGACGACCGAGGCCTCGGGGCCCACGTGGATCGCGCCCAGGTCGGAGCCACCGACGCCACCGCGCCTGCACGAGAGCGCCATCAGGCGGCGCGCGTCGGCGCCGTGACGAGCGCCCCACGTGACGCGAAACCCAACGAAATCGACGGCGTCGTTCGCGCGGCTCGCGCGGGGCGCTTGCGGCGCGGGGCCGCGATCGTGCGACGCGTGCTGGGCGCGATCTCCCCCGTAGGGAGCGCGCGGGCGCTCGTCGCTCGGGAAGGCGGCGGGCGGCCACGGACGGACGGGGCGCTCGTAACGCGGCGGGCGCTCGTCACGGGCGCGGGGCCCGCGGTCACGCTCGGGGGCGCGGGCATCGCCGTCGCCGTAGGCCCTCACGGCGCGCGCGTGCGCCGAGAGCGTGCGGGGCTCGGCCGCGGTGGCCGCGAGCAGGCGGGACACGAGGCGCGCGACGAGCGCCTCGGGCTCGACCTTGCCGAGCAGCTCCTTGGCGACGCGGGCGGCGACCTCGCCGTGCGCGAGCGGCGCGTCGTCGTCGGCCGCGAGCACCTCCGACAGGCGCGTCGCCTGGGCGCGGCGGACGTCTTCCGGCGTCGGAATAGGCAGCAAGTCCGCGTAGATACCCGCGCGCTTGAGGAGCCTTCGCGCGAGCTCCTTCGAGGCCGGCGGCACCAGCATGATGCTCGTGCCCTTGCGGCCCGCGCGGCCGGTTCGACCGCTGCGGTGGGTGTACGACTCGGGATCGCCGGGCGGATCGGCGTGGAGCACGCGCGTCACGTCCGGCAGGTCGATGCCGCGCGCGGCCACGTCGGTCGCGACGAGGACGCGGGTGCGGCCCACGCGGAAGCTGTCGAGCGCGCGCGTGCGCTCGCTCTGCTCCATGTCGCCGGTGAGGGCGGTGGCCGAGAAGCCGGCGCGGATGAGCGCGTGGGCGAGCTCGCTGGCGCCGTCGCGCGTCTTCGTGAAGGCGAGCGTCGACTCGTCGGGCGCGGTGAGGAGCACGTTCATCACGGCCGCCTCGCGGTCGGAGTACGGGACGATGTGCACCACGTGGGCGATGTCCTCGTTCGCGTCGCCGCGGCGCGTGCCCTCGACGTCGACGACGTTCGACTGGTACGCGTCCGCGAGGCGGAGGACCTCGCGCGGGAACGTGGCCGAGACCATGTGTGTGCGGCGCCCCTCGGGCACGGCGTCGAGGATGGCGCGCAGGTCTTCGGTGAAGCCCATGTCGAGCATGCGGTCGGCCTCGTCGAGGACGACGGAGCGCACCGAGCTCGGGTCGATCGAGCCGCGCTTCAGGTGGTCGAGCATGCGGCCCGGCGTGCCGACGACGATCGAGGCCCCGCGCGACAGCGCGCGCCGCTCGAGCCCGCCCGAGGTGCCGCCGGTCACGACGACCACCTCCGCCGACACGGGGGCGAAGAACCAGGAGAGCTCGGCCCCGACCTGGGCGGCGAGCTCGCGCGTGGGCGCGATGACGAGCGCGAAGGGGTTGCGCCCAGGTGCGAGCGCCTCGCGGAGGAACATCTGCGCGAGCACGAGGCCGACCGCGACGGTCTTGCCCGACCCGGTCTGCGAGGAGACGCGGAGGTCGGACTGGGCGAGCGCCTCGCCGAGCACGGCGCGCTGCACGAGCGTCAGCTCGCTGAACCCACGCGCCGCGAGCGCCTCCCGAAAGGGTGACGGCACGTCGTCGATCGTGGGGCTCTGGTCCGGGTCGGTCATGGGGGGCGCGGAACCTACTCTCTTTGGCTACGGTTGCAAACCTCACGCGGCCGCGCGCCGGGAGGCGCGAGCGGCGCGCGCCACTACGCGGTGGGCGTCGGGGGCACCTCGTGACGCCCCAGGCTGCGCGCCTGGGTGGTCAGCCAGGTGTCGCCGTCGCGCACCCACACCTCCTCCGCCGTCATGTCGAACGCGAAGGGGGTGCACGCGCCGTCGGCCTCCACCGAGGTGGCCTCGAACACGCCGTGCACGGTGGCGATCGCGCGCTCGCCGTCGACGAACAGCGCGCGCACCTCGCGCTTCCAGCTCACGTCGCGGAGGGTCTCCATCATGCGCGCGAGCCCCTCGACCGTCTGCGCGCGCGCGACCCGCGTGCCGCCCCGCTCGTACGAGACGTAGTCGGGAGAGAAAAACCGGGTGATGCCCCCGATGTCGTTGCGGCGGAAGGCCTCCTCCATCTCGGCGTAGTAGCCCTCTAGGAGCTTCGCGAGCGCCTGGTGGTCCGGGTCGATCATCCCCCGACCCTAGCACGGTCGGGGGTTCGGCTCGCCTCGCGCCACCGATCGCGGGTAGTCTGCACCCATGACGCTAGGCTCCTTCCACTGTAGCCACTGCGGCGCTCGCCTCGACGGCGCGCCGGGCCAGTCGATCGTCTGCCCCTACTGCCAAGCCCGCGTCGTGGCGCCGCACCCGCCTGGCGCCTTCGGGCCCGCCTCGGCCCAGGTCGCCTACGCTTCGTACGACGCGGGCGACCACGACGGGCCGCCGCGCGAGCTCACCGCCGAGCCCGACGACGCGGCGTTCGTGCTCGACCCGGAGCTCGGGCCGCTCGTGATCGGCAAGCACGAGCCGTACGGCGCGCCGCCGTCGCTCCGCGCCTGGGACGCGCGTCAGAAGCGCGTGCTGTGGGAGGCGTTCAAGGGGCAGACGTGGGTGACCGACCTCGAGGCCTCCTCGTTTCGGCTGCACGGCAGGCACCTCTACGTCGCGAGCAAGCGCAACCTGGTGGCCCTCGATCTCGCCACGGGGCACCAGCGCTGGGGCGCGCAGCTCTCCGACGCGGTGGCCCGCCTCGCCGACTACGGCCAGGAGCCGCGCCTCGCGATCGAGGACGTGTTCCCCCCGAACCAGCCGGGCGCGGTGCTGGTGCGCACCGACGACAACGTGCTGTGCGCGTTCGACCGCGACACCGGGCGCCCGCTCTACCAGCGCACCCTCGGCAAAGACGCCTCCGACTTCCTGGTCCGGCCCGTGCCAGGGGGGCAGGTCGCGCTCGTCGCGTACGGCGCGCCCTACACGAAGTGCGAGCGCGTGAACCCGGCGTACCCTCAGCCGCTGTCCGTCCACGGGCTCGGCGCAGACGGCGACTGGTCGACCGACCTCGGCGCCTGCCACCTGGTAGGCCGCACCGTGATCACGCGGGTCGAGAGCTTCGGCCCCGACACCGACCAGGACGGCGTGCTCGTGTTCGACGCGCTCACCGGCCAGCGTCACTTCTTCGAGGAGGTGGAGGACCTGTCCGACGAGATCCCGCCGGAGGCCATAGGCGCGCGGGTCTTCTTCGCGACCGAGGACGGCGAGGGGCTCTGGGTAGGCCCCCGCGGCAGCGCGGTCCCCTGCCCCGCCCAAGGGTTTCGCATCGCCGGCCTCAAGGCGGCGGGCCCGACGCTCTTTCTCCTGCTCGTCAAGGCGCGAGGCACCGAGGTGCGCCGCGTGCTCGGCCTCGACCCCACGAGCCTCCACGTGCGGTTCGACTGCGGGCTCATCGGCTCGGAGCCCACGATCGGCGTCGAGACATTCGCCACCGACGGGCAGACGATGGTCTACGTGGGGAGCCCGAGCGACGACCCCAACGAGTGCGAGCTCGTCGCGGTCGACGCGGCCGCGGGCAACCGGCTCTGGGCGAGGCCGATCGGCACGCACCAGTGCCACACGGTGGCGCTCGGGCACGTGCTCGCGCGCAGCCACGAGCGGCTCGTCGCGCTCTCCGTGCGCGACGGCAGAGAGCTCGCCTCCTTTCCGTAGGCTCAGCCCGCCGGACGCGCGCGACGTTGGAGCGCGGCGACGGTCGCGGCCCACTCGAGGACGCCCGGGGACAGGCGCCCGTCGAGGTGGCCATACCGGAGCACCTGCTCGGCGACGAGGTCGAGGCGGGCGCGGCGGGAGGCGCCCCGCCACGCGACGGCCGCGTGCTCGGCGAGGGTCGGCGCGTGTCCGTGGGAGCGAGCGCGCAGGGTGTACGAGAGGCTCACGCGTGCGTGGCGCGCGCCGGGGAGCATCGGGCCGCCCCAGTGGACGACGTTCGCGTCCCACACGAGCGCGTCGCCGGCGGACACCTCGAGCGCGACGGCGCCGCTCGTCGGGAGGGGCTCCCGCCGCAGCTCGTGTGGGTAGCCGGGATCGCGGCCGAGTGGCACCACGTGCAGGCACGCCGTGTCGTGGGCGACGTCGGAGAGGGCGAGCCACACGTTCACGAGCGCGGGACGACCCGACGCATCTCGCACCTTTTCATACACTCCCCGGTGAGGCGGCCAGCCGGCGCGCCCCACCTCGGCGGGGATGTGCCAGGCCCACGCGTCGGCGAGCACCTCCAGCGGGCCGAGCGCGGCCTCGAGCGCGGGGAGCAGGCCGTCGAGCGGCGCCCAGAACGCGTCGAGCGCGTAGCCGAACACGGCGGGCAGGCCGCGCTCGGCCAGGAGGGCCGGATCCTCGTGATCGGCTTCACCGCCGGCGAGA
>DAORJJ010000058.1:0-20263 GCA_035439005.1 Polyangiaceae bacterium
CTCGAGGGTGCACGAGGGCGCTCGCGCGGTCAACGACAGGAGGCGGCGCTCGCTCAGCCCTCCTCGGGCACGAGGGTGAGCAGGTACTCGCCCTCGGTGGCGACCGACTCGGAGTCGAGGACGACGAGGTAGCTGCCGGCGTCCAGATCGATCGACAGCTCGCGGTCGTGGCGGCCGACGCAGGTGCGGGTCGCGCCCTCCTTCAGCACGTAGACGTCGACGTCGGCCCCGCCGCGCGAGAACACCGTGGCGCGCACGCGCCGCGCGGTCGGCAGGGTGAGGCGGTAGACGCGCTCGTGCCCGGCGCCCTTGCGCTGGAGCGTGCCGGTCGGCGAGGCGCACGCGTAGTCGCCGAGCGTGGTCTGGAGGTCCGCGCCCTTCGTGGTCTGAAAATCGCTGAACGGCAGCTCGTCGACGACGAAGGGCGCCGCGGTGGTGCCCTTCCCCGCGAGCGTGGCGGCGCCCGTGTCGGTGCCGGTGCCGCGCTCGAAGGCGACGCGCACGCGGTGCAGCGCCTGAATCGTGAGCAGGTTCCTGGTGTTGACCCCCGCTTTCAAGCCCTCGGCGCTGAAGTCGCAGGCGCCGAGCGACGAGGCGTAGAGGTGGAGGTTGTCGCGCCCGACGCCGTAGCCGGGGATGGCGCGGAGCTCCTTCTCGAGGTCGACGAACGGGATCTGGCGCGCCTGCGCGACGCCACGCACCACCGCCGCGTAGCGCGGCACCCACACGTCGGCGCCGAGCGCGCCGAAGCGAGGGACGTCGGTCGCGCGGATGGGCTTCGGCACGGTCGAGGTGAAGATGGGGATCACCCCGCGCGCGAGGAGCGCGTCGGCGATCGAGAACATGTTCTTCGCGTAGGTGAAGATGCCGCCGGTGGGGGCGTCCATGATGTCGTTGCCGCCGTAGAGCACGACGGCGAAGCGCGCCTGCGTCGCGTCGACCTCGCTGACCAGCGGGCCGCCGAGGGCCCAGGTGCTGCGCGCGCCGACCTTCGCCGAGAGGCTCTCGCGATCGAAGGTGAGCTTGCCTTTGTCGTTGCGGAGGAAGAGCGAGATCGTGTCGGCGAGGCCCTGCGCGCCGCGCGGCGATTCGAGCGGCTCGACGCGGCCCGCCAGGTTGACGCCGGCGTCCGAGAAGCAGTGCATGAAGCCCGCGTTCACGGTCTGCGAGTCGCCAATCTTCGAGAACACGTCGGCCTTGCGCGACGGGGCCCGCGCCGCCGCGGTCGCCCAGCGCGCGACCATCTCGGTGGTGATGGGCCCCTGCGTGCGCCCGCGCGGGTAGCGGACCGCCCCGGGGAGGGCGCCGAGCGCCTCGTCCTGCGCGTCGTCGTCCGGCGCGCCCGGCTCGACCTCGGCGGAGCAGGCGGGCAGGAGCGCGCAGGCGTAGGCCAGCGCGAGCGCGGGGAGGGAGGCGCGGAGGAGCCCAAGCGTGCGGGAGGCCATGGTATCGCCCACGCTAGCGCCGCGCGCGCGACGAGGCGAGGGGTTCCGGACCGCGCCGCTTGATGACCGATGTCAACGCGACGGCCGCGGCGGAGCGGTCTCGTGGGGGGCATGAAGGCCACCGACATTCTGGTGCAGGAACACGAGCTCATCCTCCGCGGCGTCGCGGTCCTCGGCCGCCTGGCCTGGCTCGCGTACCAGCCCGCGGAGACGCGTGAGGAGCCCCCGTTCCCCATCGCCGACGGCGTCGCGATGGTCACGTTCCTGCGCGACTTCGCCGACGGGCGCCACCACGCGAAGGAGGAGCAGGTGCTCTTCCCGGCGCTCGAGGCCGCGGGCATCGCTCGGAGCGGCGGCCCCCTCGGCTGCATGCTCGCCGAGCACGACCACGGGCGCGCCGCGACCCACGCCATGGACGCGGCCCTCGCCGCGGCCGCGTCGGACCCGGGCGCGTGGCGGACCTTCGCCGTCGCCGCGCACACCTACGTGCACCTGCTGAGCGCTCATATCCACAAGGAGAACAACGTCCTCTTCCGCATGGCCGCGGAGGCCCTCGGCCCGGAGGAGGACGCGCGGCTCGTGGCTGGCTACGCCGCGGCCGAGCGCGCGGCGGGGCTCGGGGACGCCGCCACCTACGCGGCCCTCCTCGCTGCGCTCGAGGCGCGCTACGCCGCGGCGAGCCCCGCGCCGAAGACGCGCGCGCCCGACGTCGCCCGCCCCGCCAGCTGAGCGCGTCCCGCGCCCCCCCCTCACCGCGCGAGCGAGGTCACGGCTGCGCGGGCGCGACCGGCATGCCGTGCTCGGGTCCCATTTCGATCTTCGTCGCGAGCTTCTCGCGCTGGGCGGGGGTGAGCACCTCCGTGATCACGGCGAGCTCCTGGAGCATGTGCTCGTGCATGCCCTTCATTCCCTTGCCCATCTCCGGGGCGTTCGCGGGCTTGGCGAGGAAGGCGTTGGCGTCGAAGTCGTCCTTCGCGAAGCTCTCCAGGCGAGCCTTGTGCTCACCACGCATCGCCTCGAACTTGGCCTTCATCGCCTCACGGTCGGCCTCCGACGGCGCGGCGGGGCGGTTCGCCTGCAGCTTGGCGCGGATCTGCTCCTTCTGAGCGTCGGAGAGGTCGAGGTCCTTCAGGAGGCCCATCGCGCCGTGCATGCCCTCCGGGCGCGGGTGCTCGCCGCGGACGTGTTGCGCTTCGCCCTCGGGGCGCGATCCGCCGTGGCGGCCACCGCGTCCCATGTGTGCGCCCGGGCCGCCCCGGCCCTCGTGGTTCTCCACCGCCGAGACGAGCTTCTGCCGCTGCTCGGGGGTCAGCGTCGCGTGGAGGGTCGTGAGCGCCTTCTTCACAGACTCGAGGTGGGCGTTCATCGCCGTCGCATCAGGAGCGGTCGGGCCATCGGCGGCGAGGGTCGCGACGTCGACCTTGCCGGCGCGAACCGCGGCGGCGAGCTTCGCGCCGTGCGCTTTCATCTTCTCTTCGCCACCCTGCGGCCGCGCCGGGCGGGCCGCGTCGAGGGCGCTACGAATCGTGGCCTTTTGCGCGTCGGAGAGGCCGATGTCCTCGTGGAGCGCGACGACGAGGAGGCGCTCGGGGCCGAAGAACGCGTGGTGCATCGGGCGCCCTTCGTTCCTGGCCCCCGCTTGGGCTTGCGCTTGGCTCGCGGAGGAGGCCGGGTCCGTCGAAGCTGCGTTGGCGCTGCAACCCGCCATCGTGAGGAGAAGGCCGAAGATCGAGAGCGAGGTCGAGGTGCGGAACGATTTCATCGAAGGGCTCCTTTGGAAACGCAACGTCGTCAAGTCGGGGAAGGGCCCGTCACTTGGGGGCCTGGCTCGGCGGGCATCGCATCGAGCACGCGGACACTCACTGCAGCGGTCATGCCACGCGAAAATGCTGGCCTTTTTCGCAGGCGAGCCTCGGTGAAGGTGCGGGGTCCGCAGTGGAGGAGTGCGGATTCCGCACTCCCTGCAGGCCGGTCCGCAGCTCCGTCCACTCTTCTTCTTGCGGGCATTGCGGCCGCGTGCAGGTGCCAAGCGTGGTACGCGACTTGCGATGCGAGCCACCGCATGAGCACGACCACCGAGGCCACCGAAGCGCGGGAGCCAGCGGGAGGACCGAAGGCTGCGTCGAAGCCCCCGCGCTCGTGGACCTCGCGCGGGAGCCTTCCCATGGCCATCCTCGCCGCGCTCGCGCTCGTCGCCACCGTCTCCGTGGCCCAACGCACGCTCAGCGAGGCCTCCGAGGTGGTCGTCCGCGGCGAGGCCGACTCGCTCGCGGGCGCCGTGCTGGGCGATCTCGCCGAGAGCGAGGCGCCCCCGACCGCCGCGGACCTCGGGCGCGAGCTCACGGAGCACGAGGCCAAAGGTCTTCGCTACGTCGCGCTCATCGGTCGCGAGGGAGCGCCGATCGTGGAAGCCGGGGATGCTCGTCTCGCGGGCCGGAATGCGCCGCACGGGGTGCCCGTCATCGCCGACGATCGCGCGCGCGTCGTCGTCCCGATCATGCCCCGCCGTCGGTCGCGGTTCCTTCATCGCATGCCGGATGGAAGCCGCATGTTGCCTGATGGATCGCGAGTCTTGCCCAACGGAACGCACGTCCCTCCCGGAGAGAGAGGCCACCCTCCGATCGACGGACCGCACGCCCCGCCGGACGACGGAGCGCGTCCTCCAGCGCTCGATCGGGGCCCGTATTTTCCGGTGCTGCTCGCGATCGAGCTCGAGCCTCCCGTGCTCGCCCGGCTCCGCGGCGGGCTCACGCGCATCTCCGTGACGGCCGCGCTCGCCGGTGCGGTCCTCGTCGCGTTCGCGCTCGCGTTCTCTCGGAGCGCCCGGAGGCTCGCTGTCGTCGAGGCGCAAGCGGCGCGAGAGCAGCGCCTCGTCGCCCTCGGCACGATGTCGTCCGTGATGGCGCACGAGCTCCGGAACCCGCTCGCCTCGCTGAAGGGGCACGCCCAGCTCCTCGCCGAGGACCTCGAAGACGACAGGCAACGCGCGAAGGCCGAGCGTGTCGTCGCCGAGGCGGTGCGCATCGAGGAGCTCACGACGAGCCTGCTCGATTTCGTCCGCGACGGACCGGTCGACATCGAGGCGATCTCGCCCGTCGACTTGCTCGACCGCGCGCTGCACGACCTACCTCGTGATCGCTTGAAGATTCACCTCGAGAGCGCCCCAAAGACGGTCCGTCTCGACGCGACGCGGGTCGCGCGCGCGCTCCACAACATCGTTCAAAATGCGCTCCAAGCGAGCCCCGAGGGCGGTGTGGTCGAGCTGTCCGTCACGGTCGAGGCGGGCGAGCTCGTCTTTCGTGTCCGAGATCGCGGAGAAGGCATTCCCGTCGGCACGGAGGCCCACATCTTCGAGGCGTTCGTGACCACGCGCGTCCGCGGTGTCGGGCTCGGGCTCTCTGTCGCGAGACGCATCGCAGAGCAGCACGGCGGGTCGCTCGTGGGCGCGAACCACCCCGAGGGAGGCGCTGAGTTCGTGCTGCGTCTCGCGCGTACGATGGAGAAGGCATGAGCGTAAAGCGCACCGGGCGAGCCCTCGTGGTGGACGACGAAGAGGGCGTGCGCTCGTTCGTCGCCGAGTCGCTCGAGCGCGACGGTCACGACGTGGTGCAAGCGCCGGACGGAAAGGCCGCCCTCGCTGCCGCGCGCGAAGAGCCGTTCGACGTGGTGATCACCGATCTTCGAATGCCGGAGATGGACGGGATGACCCTCGTGCGTACCCTTCGAACCGAGCAGCCGGACGTGGAGCTCGTCGTGCTGACCGCGTTCGGTGAGGTGGCCACCGCGGTCGAAGCGATGAAGCTCGGTGTGCTCGACTACCTGCAGAAGCCGCTGCAGAGCCCGCGCGCGGTTCGCGAGCTCGTGTTACGCGCGCTCGACCGGCGCGCGAACTTGGCGGTGCCATCGACGCGCGAGACGAAGCGCTCGTCGCTCACGTTCGGGGCGCCCGCGATGGTCGCGATCACCGCCGCGCTCGAGCGGGTCGCGAAGAGCAACGCGACGGTGCTCCTCCAGGGCGAGAGCGGCACCGGCAAAGAGGTCGCCGCGCGCCTCCTCCACGACTGGAGCCCGCGCAAGGCCAAGCCGTTCATGGCGATCAACTGCGCCGTGCTCACCGAGAACCTCCTCGAGAGCGAGCTCTTCGGCCACGAGAAGGGGTCGTTCACGGGCGCACACGCGCAGCGCCGCGGCCGGCTCGAGCTCGCCGACGGCGGCACGTTCTTCCTCGACGAGGTGGGAGAGCTCCATCCCGGGTTGCAAGCGAAGCTGCTCCGTGTGCTCGAGGAGCGGAAATTCGAGCGCCTCGGTGGCGCGCAGGTCATCGAGGTCGACGTGCGCTGGGTCGCGGCGACGCACCGTGACCTGCGCGCGATGGTGCGCGACGGCACGTTTCGCGAAGATCTCTACCACCGCCTCGCGGTCTTCCCGGTGAAGCTCCCGCCCCTCCGCGAGCGCCGCGAGGACATCGTCCCCCTCGCCGAGTCGCTCGTCGCCGATCTGTCGCGCGCAGCGGGGAGGGTCGTACCGAAGCTCGACGAGGGGATGAAGGCGCGGCTCGTCGTGGAGGCCTGGCCGGGGAACGTGCGCGAGCTTCGCAACGCCCTCGAGCGCGCGATGATCTTGGCGGACGGCGACGTGCTCCGTGAAGAGCACCTCTGGATCGACCCGAGCGACGACAGCGGCGACAGGGGAAGCAAGCGCGCCGAGCCCATCGGCGCCGAGTCCCTGGCCGACCTCGAGCGGCGCACGATCGAGGCGACCCTCGCCGAGGTAGGCGGCAACCGTCGCGCGGCCGCGGCGAAGCTCGGCATCGGCCTTCGCACGCTGTACGACAAGCTCAAGAGGTATGGCGTGACCTAGATCCGCGCCCCGACCGGCCCCACGGTCGGGGGCCCAGGTCGGCGGCCGGCGCGCGTTCGGCCAGCGCGAGCGCGGGTGCTAAGGTGGCTCGATGGAGAAGCTCCGCGTCGACATCTGGTCGGACATCGCGTGCCCTTGGTGCTACGTCGGCAAGCGGCGCTTCGAGGCGGCGCTCGCGCAGTTCGCGGGGCGTGAGGCCGTGGAGGTCGTGTGGCGCTCGTTCGAGCTCGACACCTCCGCGAGGAGCGCAGCCGACGCGGGCGACTATGCCGCGCGGCTCGCGCGGAAGTACCGCACGTCGACCACGCAAGCGGAGGGGATGATCGCGAACATGACGGCGACGGGCGCAGCCGAGGGGCTCGACCTCCGGTTCGATCGCGCGCGCGCCTGCAACACGTTCGACGCCCACCGGCTGCTCCACTGGGCGTCGGGGCGCGGCGCGACCCACCAGGGAGCGCTGAAGGAGCGCATGCTGCGCGCCTACTTCACCGACGGCGAGGCGCTCGACGACGTGGACACGCTCGCCCGGCTCGCCGCCGACGTGGGCCTGCCCGCCGAAGAAGCGCGCGCAGCGCTCGCGACGAACGAGGGCACGCGCGAGGTCCGGGCGGACGAGGCGATGGCGCAAACCATTGGAATCACTGGAGTTCCATTCTTTGTTTTCGACGGGCGCCTCGGCGTGTCGGGGGCGCAGTCGCCCGAGACGCTGCTCGGAGCCCTTCGCCGCGCGTGGCGCGAGGCGAGCGACGACGTGACGAGCGACGCCAGCGGCGCGAGCGAGGAGCGGTGCGGCCCGGAGGGCTGCGACCCGGAGCGCCCCGGCGCGGACGCCTGACGCGTTCGCGGGCGGCTAGGCGGTCTGCCCAGCGGCGCGCTTGCGCTCCTCGCGCTCGAGCAGCGTCCCGTAGATGGCGGGGAGCACGAGCAGCGTGAGCAGGGTCGAGGAGAGCAGCCCGCCGATGACGACGGTGGCGAGCGGCCGCTGCACCTCCGCGCCCGCCCCGGTGGCGAGCGCCATCGGCAAGAAGCCGAGCGACGCGACCAGCGCGGTGGTGAGCACCGGGCGGAGGCGCCCGGTCGCGCCGAGGCGCACGGCCTCGAGCGCCGCGAGGCCCTCGTCGCGCAGGTGCTCGACGCTCGACACGAGCACGAGGCCGTTCAACACCGCGACGCCGAAGAGGGCGATGAAGCCCACGCCCGCGGAGATGCTGAAGGGCTCGCCGCGCGCGAGCAGCGCGAAGAGGCCCCCGGAGATGCTCATCGGCACGTTGAGGAAAATGACGAGCGCCGGACGGAACTTGCCGAACGTCGCCACGAGCAGCACGAGGATGAGCGCGAGGGTGATGGGCACCACCACGGCGAGCTGGGCGGTCGCGCTCTTGAAGCGCTCGTACTCGCCGGCCCACTCGGTGAAATAGCCCGCCGGCAACTTGATGTCGCGGTCGAGGCGGGAGTGGGCCTCCTCGACGAACGAGCCGATGTCGCGGCCGCGCACGTTGAGCTGGATGGTGATGCGGCGCTGCAGGCGCTCGCGGCTCACCTGCGATGGACCGGGGCCGACCTCGATGTGCGCGAGCTGCCCGAGCGGCACGAGGCGGCCGTCGGGCGCGCGGACGGGGAGCGCCGCGATGGTCGCGCGGTCCTTGCGGGCGGCCTCCGAGAAGCGCACCTGCAGCGGGAAGCGCTCCCCCTTGTCGACGATGTCGCCGACCTGCATCCCGCCGAGGGCCGACACGGTGTCGAGCACGGCCTTCGCGGAGAGCCCCGCGCGCGCGATCGCCACGCGATCGACGTTGACGGTGAGGACGTTGAAGCCCGCGATTTGCTCGGCGCGCACGTCCTTCGCGCCCGGAATCTGCCGGAGGACACGCACCATGCGATCGGCGTTCTGCCGGAGGAGCGTGAGGTCGTGCCCGTACAGGTGGATGGCGAGGTCGCTCTCGATGCCCGCGAGCAGATCGTTCGTGTTCATCTCGATGGGCTGGGTGAAGCCGAAGCCCGCCCCGGGCACCTCGACGGAGATCTTCTTGTCGAAGGCCTCGACCAGCCCCTCGCGGTCGTGCGCCGTGGTCCACTCCTCGCGAGGCTTGAGCATGACGTACACGTCGGTCATGTTGATGCCCATCGGGTCGACGGCGATCTCGGCGCGCCCGGTGCGACACACCACGCTCGTGACCTCGGGGAACGTGAGCAACGTCTTCTCGAGCCGGCGCGACTGGTCGAGCGACTGCTCGAGCGAGACGCTGGGCAGCCGCACCATCGCGAGCACGGCGGTCCCCTCGTCGAGCTTCGGCAGGAACTCCTTGCCCATGCCCGCGCCCAGCGTGATGGAGACGGCGAAGATGACGACCGTGACCACGCCGACGAGCCGGGGCCAGCGGGTGGCCCACGCGAGCGCGGGCACGTAGAGCCTGTCGGCGAGGCGCAGCACCGGGCTGTGGGTGTCCTTCGTGTCGCGCGAGAGGGCCCACGACGCGAGCGCGGGCACGACGGTGATCGACAGCACGAACGCCGAGGCGAGCGCGAAGAGCACGGTGAGCGCCATCGGGCGGAACATGCGCCCCTCGGTGCTCCCGAGCGCGATGATGGGCACGTACACGAGGGCGATGATGGCCTCGCCGAAGGTGGTGGCGGAGCGCACCTCGATGCTCGAGGCGGTGACCACGTCTTGGCGCTCCTGGTCCGTGAGCGTCCGACCGAGCTGCTCGCGGCGCTCGCCCATGCGACGGATCGCGTTCTCCACGAGGATGATCGCGCCGTCGACGACCAAGCCGAAGTCGATGGCGCCGAGGCTGATGAGGTTGCCAGAGATGCCGAACACCCACATCCCCACGAACACGCCGAGCAGCGCGAGCGGGATGGTGACCGCGACGACGAGGCCCGCGCGCACGTTGGCGAGCATCACGAAGAGGACGACGAGCACGAGCACGCACGCCTCGACGAGGTTCTTCGAGACGGTGCGCACGGTGCGCCGCACGAGCTCGGTGCGGTCGTAGTAGGCGTCGATGACGCAGCCCTCGGGGAGGGTCTTCTGGATCTCGGCGATCGCGGCCTTCGTGTCGCCCACGACGCGCCCGCTGTTGGCGTCGCGGAGCATCATCACGACGCCGACGACGGCCTCCTCGGCGCGACCGTCCCGGGTGACCGCGCCGTAGCGCACCATGGGAGCGTAGCGGGCGGTGCCCACGTCGCGCAGGGTGAGGGGCGCGCGGCCCGGCTCGGCGCTGACGACGACGCTCCCCACGTCTTCCGGCGTCACGAGCCGCCCCTCTCCGCGCACGGTGACGTTCTCGCGGCCGTCGACCATGTACGCGCCGCCGGCGGCGAGGTGGTTCTCCTCGATGGCGTGCACGACCTCGGCGACGCCCACCCGCGCCACGGCCATGCGCTGCGGATCGAGGGTGAGCTCGAGGGTCTTGGCCTCACCGCCGAAGGTGTTCACCTCGACCACGCCGGGGACGAGGCGGAGCCGCGGCGCGATGAGCCACTCGAGGATTCGGTGCCGCTCCATGAGCGACTGCGGGCCCTTCACCTCGAAGTGGTACACCTCGCCGAGGCCGCTCGACACCGGGCCGAGCTCGGGCGTCCCGTAGCCGGCGGGGATCTCCCGAGCGGCCTGCGTGAGGCGCTCACCGACGAGCTGGCGCGCGAGAAAAATGGGCATCTCGTCGCTGAAGACGAGCGTGACGACCGAGATGCCGGCGCGCGAGATGCTGCGCACCTCCTCGAGCTTCGGGAGCCCGGCCATGCTGCGCTCGACCGGGAAGGTGACGCTCGTCTCCACGTCGACGGGGCCGAGCGTGGGCGCCGCGGTGATCACCTGCACCTGCACGTTCGTGACGTCGGGCACCGCGTCGATCGCCACCTTGGTGCTGGCGACGAGGCCGATCACCAGGAAGACGAGCGCGAGCACGACCACGAGGCCTCGCGATCGGACCGAGAGGGCGATGAGCCGGTCGATCAATCGTTCGACCCCATCTGCTCGCGGAGGACCTCGCTCTTCAGGATGAACGAGCCCGCGGAGACCACCGGCTCGCCCGCGACGAGGCCGTGAAGCACCTCGACCGCGCCCTCGAGGTCTTGACCCCGCTCGATGGCGCGGAGCTCGAACTTGCCCTTCCCCTTCTCCACGAACACGAAGGGCGCGCCGTCGATGGTCTGCACGGCGCCCCGCGGAACGGTGACCACGGACAGAGCGCCGCCGTCGGCGGTCTCGGGGGCGCCGAGCACCCGCGCGACGGCCGACATGCCCGGCTTCAGGCGACCGTCGGCGTTCGGGAGCACGATGCGCGCGCGCAAGACGCGCCGCTCCGGATCGACCGTCGTGTCGACGTGGTCCACCTTGCCGACGAAGGTCGCGTCCGGGTAGGCGATGGCGGAGACGCGCACCTCGTCGCCCTCGTGCACCTTCGCGAGGTCCCGCTCGTACACGTCCACCGAGAGCCACACCTCGGTGGTCTCGCCGATGACGACGAGCGTGTCGGTCGCGCCGACCGGCTGCCCGACGCGCGCGTGGACCTCGAGCACCGTGCCGGCGAGGGGCGTGACGAGCGGGACCGTGGACGACACCGGCCCCTCCGCCCCGCGCACGCCAAACGTGGAGAGGCGCCCCTCCGCCGCGCGGAGCTCGGCCTCGGCCTGACGCTTCTCGTTGCGTGCAGTCTGCAGGTTTCTGTCGGACGAGGCGCCGGCGTCGTTCATCTTCTCTTCGCGCTCGACCTCGAGCGACGCCAGATCGAGCCGCGCCTTGGCCGACGCCCAGTCCGCGCGGGCGCGCCCGACCTCCACGCCCACGAGCGTGGCGACGACCGCGCCTCGCGCGACCACCTGGCCGGGCGCCACGAGGACGCTGCCCACTCGCCCGGAGATGTTCGGCCCGACGCGGGCGACGCGGCTCGGGCTGAAGTCGACGAGCCCCACGAGGGTCACGTTCGAGCGTCGTGGCTGGGTCCCGACGGGCACCACCACGATGCCCGCCGCCTCCAGCGCGACGGGGGCGAGCGCCACGTCGACGCCTGGCTCCTTCGCCGCGGCCTTGGGGGCCTCGGAGGGCGCCTCCTTCGCCTTGCACGCGGACGCGAGCGAAGCGGCGAGGATCAGCGCGAGCGCGAGGCCGCGCCAGCGCGACGCCGGTCGACCGAGCTGCAACGAAGCCGCGGCGTCCGCCCTGAACGGGGTTCCCACGGGGCGGACATTGCCAGATTTCGCACGGGTCGCCCACCTTGGTGTAGGGTTTGCGCGCCCGATGCTACGTCTCAAGCCCGCTCGGCGCTCGCCGCCACGCCGCTCGCTCGGTCGCCTCGTCCAGGTGATCGCGGTCCTCGTCGTCGTGCTCGTCGGCGGGCTGATCGTCTCGCGCAAGGTGCTCGCCCAGCCCAAGCCCGCCGAGAAGCCGGCCGCCACGATCGTCGCGAAGGAGGGCAAGGCCACCAACGCGAAGGCCGGCGCCGACCCGCGCAAGGGCGCGAAGGGCAAAGACGCGAAAGACGCGGGCGCCGACGCGGCCCCCGCCGAGAGCGCCGACGCGGGCGCGGCCGCGGGCGGAGCGGACGCCGGCGATCCCCTCGACTACGCGGAGATCCAGACCGACGCCGACTTCCCCGCCGACATGTCGGGCGAGGAGCGCGCGGCGATCGGCACGGGCAAGGTGCCCATCCACCGCGAGGGCCCGTACAAGTCCCCGTTCGCGCACCCGCGCTTCGGGGGCCCCGCCACCGTCAAGGTGGGCCTCGTGATTCAAGAGGTCCGCGAGTACAACATCCAGAGCGGGGCGTTCGAGGCCGAGTTCTTCTTGTCGCTCACGAGCGACAAGGACATGCCCAAGCTCGACCTCGTGTTCACCAACGGCCACGAGGTCGACCTCAAGCCCCTCGCCGACCGGCCGACCTTCAAGCTCTTCCACGTCTCCGGGAAGTTCGTCTCGGCCGTCGACCTCCGCGAGTACCCGTTCGACACGCAGAACCTCGAGATCGAGCTCGAGGACCGCGCCGCCGGCGTCGATCAGCTCCTGTTCGTCCCCGACAAGACGCGCACGTCGCTGGACGAGGGATTCGACGTCGCGAGCTTCGGCGTCGCCTCCATCGGCGCCCACAGCTACCGGCACGCCTACCCCGCCCGCTTCGACCGCGACGATCTCTACATGTCGCGGTACAAGTTTCGGCTCGGGCTCGACCGCTTCGCCACCTCGGCCGCGTTCAGCGTGTTCGTGCCGGCGTACATCATCGTGCTCATCTCGCTCATCGGCCTCTGGGTGCCCGCGGACGAGCTCGAGGTCCGCTCCAACGCGGGCGCGCCCATGCTCGCGGCCGCCGTCCTCTTCCACTACTCGCTCATCTCGGCCCTCCCCGCCACGGGCTACCTCACGCACGCCGACAAGCTCATGCTCGGGGTGTACGTGTCGCTGCTCATGAACATGCTGACGACCTGGGTGTTCCTCATCGTCGAGGAAGATCAAGTCGAGCACTGGTTCCGGCGCTTCCGGGCGTGGGTCCCTCCCCTGACCGTGGTCGTCATGGCCATCGCCACCCTCGTCTAGTCGTCGTCTAGCTCCCGCCTCGCCCTCGTTGATCCCATGAAGAAATCGCCCCGCTGGAGATTGCCTCTCATCGTCGGACTCGCGCTCCTCGCCGGGATCGCGATCGGCTTCGTCGTTGGCCGCGCCATGCTCGAGGCCAAGTGGTCGAACCCGCTCGGCGTCGTGTCGCCGGCCGACTACAAGCGCTCGAGCGAGGCGAAGGACGCGGACCCCACGCCCCCCGCGGGCGCGAAGCGCCTCGCCATCCTGCCCTTCGTGCGCATGCGGCAGGAGGCCGCCAAGCTCACCAAGGGCGAGCCGCTCGAGGTCACGCTGACCTCGTTCGGCAACGGCGAGACCACGGGCGAGCTCCACCTCATGATGCGCAACCACGCGGCCTGCAAGATCACGTCGTACTCGGGCATCGCCTACGCCTACGACGCGCGCGGTCGGCCCGCGAAGGCCAACGCCGCCGGCGAGAGCTACCTGGCGTTCCGCTCCAACGCCACGGAGGACAAGGACATCGGCATCGAGCCGAACGGGGGCAAGCACATCCACGCCCAGGTGCTGAAGCACACCGACATCGCCTCGCTCGGGGTCGCCCACGTCGACGCGTACGCGTGCGCGGACGGCACGAAGTGGGCGCGCCAGTGACAGCCAAAAGCTGAATAGTTAGGGCAAGTTCCGCAGACAGCCCCTCTACCGAGCCGCTGTCCGTCAGGCCTTCGCGGGCGTGGGCCCCGTCGCGGCGGCCTGGCGCGTGGCAGAGAGAGCGCCGAGCATCGGCAGGGCCGCCAACACCACGACGGGGAGCAGGAGCTGGTGGACCACGCCGGCGACGTCGAGGACGACGAGCGCCGCCAGGGCCGCCACGCGGAACCTCACGTAGACGGGCAGCGCGCGCGCGTGGAGCCGCGGGAGCCACCCGAGCGCGAGGTCGGTGGGCACGAGCGCGACGAGCACCCACGTGGCGTGGGTCTCGGGGTACGCGCACGTGAGGGCGACGAGGTCCACCGCGAGCGCGAGGAGCCCGAGCGCGAGGCCCACGCCCTTGAGCGCGACGGCCAGGGCGCGCCGCTTGGGATCGCTGGCCCGCGGCCGCGCGGCGAGCGAGATGGCGCCCCACAGGAGGAGCCCCACGAGCAGGAACAAGACCCGACCTGCCGCGACGCTCTGCTCGAGGCGGTACTCGACGCGCTCGTAGATTACCTCCGGCTTGCTGCCGAGGCGCTCGGCGACGGCGTCTCGGAGCAGGAAGGGGAGCATTTGCGCCTCCCACGTGCTCGGGTAGCGCTCGTTCATGGGCCCCGACACGAGCTCGACGGCCGCGAGCTCGAGCGGGTGGCCCGCGAGCCCCTCCTCCATCAGCTCACGGAGCGTGGCGCGCGTGGTGGGCGCGGCGCCCTGGCGGAGCCGGTCACCCACCGCCTCGTTCAGCACGTCCCGGACGCGCGTGGCGCAGTTGGCGGTCGCCGGGTGGTAGGCGTACGCGTCGCCCCGCGCGGCGCTCGCCTCGAGCGCTGCGGAGAGGCGCGTGGTCTCTTCCGCGGTGAGCGCGAGGCGCTGGCGCTCGATGGTGCGGTCTTGGCCCTGGAACGTCGCGAGGACGACGTCGCGCGGGATGCGCGCGGTGATGAAGACGGCGCGCCCGCGGTACGACTCCCAGAACATGCTGTCGGCGTGCGCGGGCTCGGGGACCCCGAAATCGTAGCAGTCGCCCTTGAGCGCGCCACCGGGCGTCCCGGTGGTCGGGCCGGCCGGCGCGACCTCGGTCACGCAGAGGAGGCTGTGCCCGTACCGCGCGTAGAGGTAAGGCCCCACCCCGATCGTGAGGAGCTCGACCTGCCGCGTGGGCGCGTCGGCGCGGGCGCTCGCGGGCGAGAACAGGCAGGCGAGCGCCACGAGGAGCGCGCGCGCGATCCACGCCACGCGCCCCACCGAGGAGACGCGGCGCGCGTGTGCGGCCGGCCCCGCGGCGTCGCTCAGTGCCGCGCCATCCACGGACAGATGCCCACGAGGCGCTTGAACGGGCGGCGCGAGCAGTCGAACCCGGACTCGCGCCCGTACATCTTGTGCTCGGTGCACTCTTGCGACTTCTCGAAGGAGCCCTCGCTGTCGTCTTCGATGTCGCGCCGGCAGTCGCCGACCTTCTCCACGTCCCACTTGTAGAACCCGTGGGGGTCCCAGTAGTGCTTCACCTCGACGGAGACGTAGTCGCCCTTCTCGTACTTCTCCATGCACTTCGCGAAGTCGTGGCCGCCGCGCACAACCTGGAACTGGTCGCCGGGGCATGGGTCCCACTCGAACTCGAAGTCGGCCTGGTCGACCTCGCCCTTGTCGTTGTGCTCGACGTCGGTGCGGTTGACGAGCTGGAGCACCGACTCGAAGCGCTCGTCGCGGTGGGAGCAGCCGCCTACGCCCAGCGCGAGGAGCGCGAGGAGCGCGAGGGACGAGGTCGCGGCAGAGCGTGTCATGGGGTGGGGCGAAGCTACCACGCGTCGTGCGCCGGAGGCCAGGCTACGCCGTCGCCTTGGCCTTCGCGCGCTTCCCGCCGCCCGCGCCGCCCGCGCCCTTGACGACGCTCTTGCCCGAGCGGGCCTTCATCTTGCGGTCGATCCACTCGGTGAGGGGGGCCGCCACGTAGATGCTCGAGTACGTGCCCGCGACGATGCCGATGACCATGGCGAGCGCGAAGTCCTTGATGACGCCCGTGCCCCACACGAAAAACGCGAGCACGCTCAGCATGGTGGCGCCGGACGTGAGGATCGTGCGCGAGAGTGTCTCCGAGGCGGACAGGTTGATGATCTCGGCGAAGGACTTGTTCCGGTGCTTGCCCAGGTTCTCGCGGATGCGGTCGTACACGACGACCGTGTCGTTCATGGAGAAGCCGACGACCGTGAGGATGGCGGCCACCGTGGAGAGCGTCACCTCTTTGCGGAGCACGACGAAGGCGCCGATGACGACCACCGCGTCGTGGATGCAGGCGATGACGACGCCCGGCGCGAAGCGGAGGTCGAAGCGGAACGCCAGGTAGACCATGATGGCGACGATCGCGAGCGCCACGGCGTTGCGCGCGCTGTCGCGGAGCTGCTTGCCGGCCTTGGGGCCGACCCACTCCACGCGGAGCGAGTGGTCGGGCACCATCTCGGGCCCGAGCTCCTTCGTGAGCGCGTCGAGGAGCTGGTCGCCGCGCGACTGGAGCTGGAGCTCCACGCGGTGGTCGCGGGCGCTGATGAGCTGCGGCGCAGACCCCTTGCGGAGCACGAGCGCGGGCACCTTGCCGAGCTGCTCGCCGATCTTCTTCAGGTCGGGCTCAGCGTCGTAGCGGAGGGTGATCTTGTCACCGCCCTGGCTGAACTTCACCTCGGTGGCGCGCGCGCTCGCCGGGCACGTGGCCTCGTCGCCGCCCGGCGCGGAGCCGTCGATCGTGTAGCAGAGGGCCTTGCGGACGTCGTCCTTCATGCCCTCGTTGATCGCGCTGACCTCTTGCACGCGGATGAGGAAGTGGCGGTCGGGGTTGGGCTCGGCGTTGACCTTCACCACGTCGGGCTCGGAGAACTGCTTGCTCGCCACCACGGCCTCGCGAATACGGCCCTGGTCGATCGGCTGCTTGAACGCGACCTCGATCTCGGTGCCGCCGCGGAAGTCGGTGCCGTAGTTCGGCCCGGGCACGATCATGAGCACGATCGACGCCGCCATCAGCGTGAAGCTGAGGGGAATCCAGAAGCGCCACGCGAGGCGCATGAAGTCGAACGTACGTCCTGGCTTGAAGAACTCCATCTCAGAACTCCGCGCCAACGCTAAGCTTGTTGGTCTTTCCGCGCGCCCACCAGTCGAACACGATGCGCGTGCAGAAGACGCCCGTGAAGAGGCTCGCGATGATGCCGATGATGAGCGTCACCGCGAAGCCCTTGACCGGCCCGGTGCCGGTCTGCGCCAGGATGAGGCCGGTGATGAAGATCGTGACGTGGCCGTCGACGATCGACGAGAAGGCCTTGTCGTAGCCCGCCTCGATGGCGGCGCGCACGCTGCGCCCGGCGCGCAGCTCTTCGCGGATGCGCTCGTTGATGAGCACGTTGGCGTCGACCGCCATGCCTATCGTGAGGGCGAGCCCCGCGATGCCCGGCAGGGTCATGGTGCCGCTGAAGGAGGCCAAGATGGCCATCTGCAGCATGAGGTTGAAGAGCACCGCCGCGTCGGCGATGAGGCCGGCCTTGCGGTAGTAAATCACCATGAAGATGAGCACGAGCCCGGAGCCCACGACGGCGCCGGTGGCGCCCTTCTGGATGGCGTCCTCGCCGAGCGTGGGGCCGATGCGCGAGTCGTTCGACTTCGCGATGGGCGCGGGGAGCGCGCCGGAGCGCAGCACCATCTCGAGCTTCTTCGCGTCGGCCAGCTGCCGCTCCGGATCGCCGGAGCCGAGGGTGATGCTCGCGCGGCCGCCGCCGATCTTGGCCTTGATGACCGGCGACGAGTTCACGACGTCGTCGAGGATGATGGCGAAGCGGCGCTGCACGTTGGCGCCGGTGATCTCCTCGAAGCGGTCGGCGCCCGCGGGGCTGAAGGTGATCGACACGTAGAAGCCGCCGAACGTGGACTGCGTGTCGCGCGCGACGGTGGCGTCGGTGATGTAATCGCCCGTGACCTCGGCGCGGCCGTAGAGGTAGACCGTGCGCCAGCCCTCCTCGGTGGTCTTGCCCGAGTCCTGGTCGTAGGTGGTGAGCTGCTCGAAGCCGATGACGTGGTCGTCGGGCACGGTGAGCGTCTTGGTCCACGCCTTGAAGCGCTCGAGGCACTTCTGCATGGTCTCGTTGTCGCGCTTCATCATGCGGGCGAAGTGCGACTTCACGCGCTTGCCGGGGCCCGCGGGGGCCTCCTCCCAGCGGATGTCGAGGTTCTCGCCCTCGGGGAGATCGGTGTCCTTGATCTTGCCGAAGTAGTCGGCCTCGTCGTCGAGGATCTTGAACTCGAGGCGCGCGGTCTTGCTGATGATCTCTTTGATGTCGTCGAAGGCCTTCTCGTCCTTGCCGGCGACCTCGATGATGATGTCCTCGTCGCGCGTGGTGACGCCCGCTTCCTTCAGGCCGAGGCCGTCGACGCGGCGGTTGACGGTCTCCTTCGCCTGGGTGACGGCGCGGTCGCGGATGCGCGACTCTTCCTCGGGGCGGATCTTGAAGGTGAAGGCGTTCGGGCCGCTCTTCAGCATGCTGAGCTCGGTGGCGAACTTCTTCGTGAAGCGCTCGTCCACCTTCGCGGTGTCGGCGGCGTCGACGAACTCGAGGCGCAGGGTGTTCGCCTCGACCAGGGAGATCTTCACCTTCTCGCCGAGCTTCTTGTACTCGTCGCGGGTGACGCGGCCCTCGCCGGAGTGGATCTGGAAGGCGACGGCGAGCTCCTGGCGCATCTCGTCGGCGAAGCGGTCGCGCTTGTCGCGGATGGCCTCCTCCACCTCGACCGTGTACACGAGGCGCATGCCGCCCTGGAGGTCAAGGCCCTTGACCATCGCGAACTTGATGTGGTCCCGCACGTAGGCCGGCGCCTTCAGCTTGCCGCCGCTCATCGACTCGATGGTCGGGAAGAGGACCACCGTCGCGCCGAGGAACACCGTGAAGACGAAGCCGGCCTTGAGCCGCCACCCGCTGTCCATGAGGGGCAGCATGGTGAAGAGCGCCCACGCCGCGATGAGCGCGGCGGTCACGACGCCCCAGAACGCGTCCTCGCGGTAGAAGAAATAGCCCGCCACGGCGCAGCCGAGGACGAGGAGAAGGGCGTTTCTGTTCTGGGTCATCGTCGGGCGTTCCTCAAGCGAACGTGGCAGCGGGCAGCGGGCAGCGGGGACAGGGCAGTGCGGGGAGTGAGCGGGGCGCGTCGGGGTCGGTGCGGCTCGCGGGGCCGGCCGCGAGGACCGGTCGGAGCGCCGCGACGCGCGGTCACTTCTTGTCGGCGGAGGCCTTGGCTTCCTTCAGGTCCTTCAGCTCGGCCTCGGTCTTGGAGGCGGGCGCCTCGAGCGGGCCGAGGCTGCTCGTGAGCACGCGCACCGTCGTGCCGGGGGCGATCTTCAGCTTCGAGATGCGCTCGTCGGTCTCCACGAGCTCGCCGATCAGGCCGGCCTGCGTGACGACCTGGTCGCCCTTCTTCAGCTTGGCGCGGGCCTCCTGCTCCTTCTTCTGGCGCCTCGACATGAGGAAGAAGAAGGGGATCATGATGAGGAACGGCAGGAACATCATGATGGGGCTGCCTTGCCCACCCGCGCCACCCGCGCCACCCGCGCCCGCGCCGCCACCGGCGGCGGGATCTTGCGCGACGCCGGGGGTGCCGGCCTTCGGTGCTACCTGCTGGAGCGACAACCCGGAGAGTGAGAGCGAGCCCATGTTCCTGGAATCCTTGGCAAATCTGTGACAGGCCGCGGCCACCGGGAGCCCCCGAGGCGCGCGAAAGCCCGAGTGAAGTCCCCGGGAGGGGCGGAATTACCCCCAAGCGCGGGGCGCGTCAACTCGGGAACGGGCCCGAGCGCAGGCTGCGGCCCCCCGCATGCGGTCGGGCTCAGTTCCGCGTGACCCGCACGGGCGCGCGCGTGGTGGGGTCGGCGTACGTGAGGGCCGTGCAGGCGCCGTTGGGTTGGGCGTTCGGGCGCGGGCCGAGGTCGGCGAACGAGGTGAACACGCAGCCGGGCGCGGGCCGGATCGCCACGCGGGCCAGCCGGGCGGTCTCGTCGTAGTAGAAGAGCACGCGGAGGTCGGACGAGACGCCCGTGGGCGCGAGGGTCCGCCCGTCGCGCGCCTGCAGGTCCGTGCCGTCGACCAGGTGCCCGCGCTGGTAGAGGCCGCCCGAGAGCACCATGAGCGCGATCGCCGGGGTGCCTGCGCTGGGCGCGACGCGCCCGAACCAGAGCGTGCCCGACGGGCCGAGCACCGGCGCGCGGAGGCGGTCGCCCTCGAGGTCGAAGCGGAACTCGCCGGTCGTCGGCGCTCCGAACGCCCCGCCCACCGCCGCGCGGACCTGCAAGCGGGGCAGCCCGCCGACCGTGCCGACGACGCGCAGCCCGTCGGGCGAGAGGCCGAGGCCGTCCACGTCGTAGGGGAAGCCGAGGGGCGTCGAGAGGGCGAACGGCTCGGTCGCGCTCGCTCTGTCCCACACGCGCGGCTCGGCGGCGCCGCCGTCCGCGGCGGTGAACGTGAGCAGGTGCAGCTCGTCGAGCGAGAGCGCGCCGAAGGCCTCCCCCACTCCGACGCCTGGAGGCAAGACAGGCTGCGGATCGCTCCAGGTCGCGCCCGGTGGGCACACGGGCGGGCCCGGGTCGGCGCACGGATCGACGAAGGTGTCCGCCTCGGCGGCGTCACCGGCGTCGGCGACTGGCGCGTCGAGCGAGGCGGCCTCGACCGGCACCAGCCCGGGGCTCGCCTCAGGAGGGGGCTTGGTGAGGGCGGGGCTCGAGCACGCGGCG
>DAORJJ010000059.1:0-20248 GCA_035439005.1 Polyangiaceae bacterium
CGGCGTCGGCGGCTTACCTCGGTGTCGACAAGAAGCGGCGCGGCGAGCGCGTTCGCCTGCCCCTCGCCGTCGAGGTCGGCCGGGGCGAGGTGCTCCCCGTGCTCGCCGACGACCTCCGGGGCGCGATGCGCCGCGCGTGAGGCTCACGTCGTCCTTGTCTCGCGGTGCGAGAGGTGACACCTTTTTGACGCGGGCGGTGTAGTAACGATACGGTTTCAAACGCCGACGACCGACGCGTCGTTCCGCCGGAGAAGATGTCATGAAGCGAACCGTTCGAGGGGCGATTGTCGCGGTGGTCGGGGCCCTGATGGCCGCGGGGCTAGCGCCCGCGTGCGTCGAGTACCCGCAGTCGCTCGTCGTGACGAAGGTCGTCGTCTCCAAGCCCGACGAGGAGGGCGTCTGCCTGTACGATCCGGGGACGCCAGAGCTCATCACTGGGCGGCTCGACGTGGCGGTCGCCGACAGCTACACCGCCACGCTCGTCGTCAAGAACCAGCTGCGCGCGGCCGCGGATCCGGCGCGAAACCGGGTCGAGAGCTCGAGCGTCTACCTCCTCGGCGCGACCGTGCGCCAGACCGTCGACGGCGTGAACCTCGACGCCGAGATCATCCCGAACGCCGACCCTAAGCTCGCGATCGACGACGGGCGGACCGGCAACGAGTACCGCACGCCGGGCAGCGGGTTCGTCACGCCGGGCGGCGGGCAGGCCATCGCCACGGTCGATCTGCTCGACAGCGCCGCCGTGAAGAAGCTCCGTCGCCTGCTCGCCCAGCAGACGGCGGCGAACCCCTCGGTCAAGAGCCCCACGCTCACGGTCATCGCCTTCGCGCGCGTCCAGGGCCAGACGCTCGGCGGCCTCTCCATCGAGAGCCAAGAGTTCCAGTTCCCCATCACGGTGTGCTCGAAGTGCCTCGTCAGCTTCCCGCGCGCGCCGGACACGGCCAACCCCGACGACAAGTGCCCCTCCCCGCCGGCGTCCGCGACGGGCTCGACCGAGAAAATACCGGGGACGTGCCGCGTCGGGCAAGACTCCGCGTTCGACTGCCTCCTGTGCAAGTCGACCGTTCCGTACTGCCTGAACAAGAAGTGATCGGGCGGCTCGCGCGCCGCCTCGCCGTCACGTTCGCCGCGATGGGCGCCCTCAGCGCGATGAGCGCGCCGGCGCGGGCGGAGCCGCAGCTCAGCGCGGGCGTCACGGTAGGGCCCGCGTTTCGGAACCTCCGCGTCGGTCCCGCCAAGCCGGCCTTCCATCTCGGGGGCCGGTTCGACGCGTTGTTCTTGCGCTCGGCGCAGCGCGACATGGGCCTCGGGCCCTACGTCAACGTCGGCACCTCCGGGTTCGACTCGCTCGAGACGGGCGGCGGCCTCGAGTGGCTCGTCCCGGCTGGGAGCACCTCCTTCATCCTCTCCGGCGGCGCCGAAGCGCGCGTGGCCGCGGGCACCGTCCAGCCGGGCGCGACGTGGGGCCTCTTCTGGGGCTCGCGCAGCTACAACTTCCACTCGATCTACGGCTTCGGGGTCGGCCTCTTCGCCCAGGGACGGTACGGGCTGGGCGATCTCCGCACCTTCGACCTCGTGACGGGCGTGCAGATCGACGCGGTCGTGCTCGCCCTGCCCTTCCTGCTGCTCGTCAACGCCGCCCGGTAGTCGGCCCGCGACGCCGGCGTGGCGCCGCGTCCGGGCGGTGGTACTGTGCCGCTGGCCGGGGGCCGGAGGCGCCATGTTGAGTCGAGCCGTCGAAGTCGTCGTCGCTGGGCAAAAGGTCAAGGTCGTGAGCTCCGCTTCGGCCGGCGAGCTCCACGCGCTCGCGAACGCCGTGACCGAGAAGGTCAGCGCCGTGAGCCCACGGGGCCGCCCGTCGACGCCGCAGGCGATCGCGCTGGCCGCCCTCGCCCTCGCGCACGAGCTCGAGGTCGAGCGCCGGAAGCGGCAAGCCCTCGAGCGCAAGACCCGGGACACGCTCCGGCGCCTCCTCGTGCGCGTCGACCAGGCGATCGAGAGCACGGGCCCCGAGCGATGACGCGCGGGGTGCCTTGGGTGTGTTTCACGTGAAACGTTCGCCGCTCGAGGCCCTCGAGGCCGAGCTTCGGGACCTGGAGTCTCGGAGCCTGCTCCGCCGCCCGACGCAGGTCGCGCCGGGTCAGCTCACCTTCTGCTCGAACGACTACCTGGGCCTCGCCTCGTCCCCAGCGCGGGCGCACGCGCCGGTGGGCGCGGGGGCCTCTCGCCTCGTGTCCGGCAACACCGACCACCACGCCGACCTCGAGCGAGAGCTCTGCGCGTGGCTCGGGGTCGAGGCCAGCCTCGTGTTCACCAGCGGCTACGCGGCCAACGTCGGCGCCCTCGCCGCCCTGCTCCGGCCCGGCGACCGCGTGCTCTCGGACGCGCTCAACCACGCCTCCATCATCGACGGCGTCCGCCTGGCTCGCGCCGAGGTCGAGGTCTATCCGCACCTCGACGTCGGCTACGTGAAGGCCGCGCTTCAGGCCCGGCCGGACACCCGCACGTGGGTGGTGACCGAGTCGTACTTCGGCATGGACGCGGACGCCCCCGACCTTCAGGCCCTGGGTGCGGCCTGCACCGAGGCGGGCGCAGGCTACTACGTGGACGAGGCGCACGCGCTCGGCGTGTACGGTTCCGAGGGGCGCGGCCGGTGCGCGGACGTGGGGGTGGTCCCGGACGTCCTCGTGGGGACCCTGGGCAAGGCCCTCGGAGCGGGCGGCGCGTTCGTCGCCGGCAGCGCGACGCTCCACCGCTGGCTGTGGAACCGCGCGCGCTCGTTCGTGTTTTCGACAGGGTTGAGCCCGCTGGTCGCCGCCGAGGCGGCCACCCGCGTCCGTGAAGCGCGGGCGATGGACGAGGCGCGCGCCCGCCTCCACGCGCGCGCGGCCCAGCTCCGGGCCGGCCTGCGCGACCTCGGCTGCCAGGTGCTCGGCGAGGGCCCCGTGGTCCCGTGGGTCCTCGGGGACGCCCGGCGCGCGGTCGACGCCGCCGCGGCCCTCCAGAGCGCGGGGTACTTCGTTCAGGCCATCCGACCGCCGACCGTGCCGGCGGGCTCCGCGCGGCTCCGGCTCTCGGTGCGGGCGAGCCACACGCCCGAGGAGGTCCACGGCCTGCTCTCTGCGGTTCGCGCGACGAGGGAGACATGGGCCGCCTCGTCGTCGTGACCGGCGTGGGCACGGAGGTGGGGAAGACCACCCTCGGGGTCGCCCTCGTCCGCGGGCTGGTCTGCGGGGGCGCGCGGGTCTGCGGGTACAAGCCCGTGGAGAGCGGCCTCGGCCCCGGCGTGGTCGGCGACGCGGCCGCCCTCGACGCGGCGGGCACGTTTCACGTGAAACCTACCCCGCTCTACGCGTTCGCCGAGCCGGTCTCGCCGCACCTCGCGGCCGAGCGCACCGGGGTTCATGTCGACCTCGACGCGATCGCCGCCGTGGTCGCCAAGGCGCGCACCGAGGTCGACGTGCTCCTGGTCGAGCTCGCCGGGGGACTCTTCACTCCCCTCGGGCCGGAGACCGACAACGCGACCCTCCTCGCGGCGCTGCAGCCCGACGACGCCCTGCTCGTCGTGCCGGACGCCCTCGGCGCGCTCCACCACGCGCGGGCCGCGGAGCTCGCCGCGCGCGCGAGGGGGCTCCGCCCGCTCCACCTGGTCCTCGTCGAGCCGCGGGTCCCCGACGCCTCGACGGGCACGAACGCGCCGGCCTTGCGGCGCCTGTTCCGGAGCACCCACCTCGTCCCGTGGCGGCCGACGCCCGCGCCGTCGGTCGCGAGCCTCTCCGTGGACGACGTCCGGTCCCTCCTAGGCGTCTGCCAGCCCTGACAGCGTTTCACGTGAAACGTCGGGCGGCTCGGAGCGGGCGGCCGCGCGCCCGACGTCCGCCTCGTCCCGTGGGAACGTCTTCCCCGTAGCGAGTGCGGCTCGAGCGTCCTCGGCTGTAGAGGAGCGCGGGGTGCTCCACTTCCGGCGCTGCTGGGAGGTGCCCGAATGTCCATGGCGAGACCTCGGACCCGGCGCGGGCTCGCCATCGGCGTCCTCGCGCGGATCCCCGCAGGGACGACCCTCGGCACTGCCTCTTCGCTGCCCTCCATCGATCGGAACGACGTCCGAGCGCGGGAGGCGCCCGCCGGCGCCGAACACGGAGCGCCCGTCCCTCCGGTCCTGGCCCGGCGAGCGAAGGTTCCGGCGTCTACGGCGCCGTGAACCGTCGTCTGAAGGGACTCACCTCGCCAGCGGACTCGGGGGTTTCACGTGAAACATCCAGCGCGGGGTCTGGCGCGGTCTCCCTCGCGACCCTGCGGCGCGCGCTCACCTAGAAGACGAGGCCCCGCCCGCTCCTCGGATCGCGCCTCGGCGGGTCGGGCGCGGACGACGACGGGCCTCGGTCGACAGCTCACCAAGCCGCTAGCTAGGCGCTGTCCACCACGCGGCCCCGCTCGAGCCGAAGCCGGCTCCCGGCCACTTGGTCAGCGAACGCTTCGTCGTGCGACACCACCACGACCGTCGCCCCACGCGCCACCTCGGCGCGGATCACGTCGGTCAGCCGCACCACCCCGGACGCGTCGAGGCCGGTCGTCGGCTCGTCCAGCAGCAGGAGCCGCGGCCGGTGGACCAGCGCCCGGGCGAGCGACACCCGCTGCCGCTGCCCGCGCGAGTACTCCCGAAAGGGGCGGTTCATGAACGCCCCGAGCTCGAAGCGCTCGGTCGCCTCCCGGAGCGCCTCCGCCGGAGGACAACCGTAGAGCTCCGCGGCGAGCACGAGGTTCTCTGCCCCCGTGAGGTCCGGGTAGCACAGCGACGTGTGCCCCACCCAGCCCAGGCTCCGGCGCACCTCGGCCGCGCTCGACCCGAGCGCGCCGTGAGAGACCACGCCCGAGGTAGGCCGCGAGAGCGTGCCGACGAGCGAGAGCAGGGTGCTCTTCCCCGAGCCGTTGGGCCCGAGCACCGCGGTGACCGCGCCCGTCGCGAACCCCGCGCTCACGGCCACCAGGGCGCGCACGGAGCCGTACGTCTTCGTGACGCGCTCGAGCCGGACCATCGTGGACAAGGCGCCATCCTACCCCGCCGCCGCAGCGTGGGCGAAACAACTGCGGCCCCGTCCCCGCCCCAACCAGCATGGTAGGAAGGCCCACACATCATGCTAGTCTTAGGCCTATGACGGCCGCCAAAGCCCTCCTAACCGAGGAGCTTCCCGCCATCCAAGCGCTGCGCACGGCCGTCGAGGGTGCCCTCGAGGGCAAGGCGGACGTCGTGGAGCTCGCGCTCGTCGCGCTCCTCGCGCGGGGCCACCTGCTCATCGAGGACGTGCCCGGCGTCGGAAAGACCACCCTCGCGCGGGCCCTCGCTCAGGCCGTGGGCGGCGAGCTCAAGCGCCTCCAGTTCACGAGCGATCTCCTGCCGAGCGACGTCGTGGGCATCTCCATCTGGGACCAGCGCCGCAGCGAGTTCGTCCTCCGCCAGGGGCCCGTGTTCGCCAACGTCCTCTTGGCCGACGAGATCAACCGCGCGAGCCCGCGGACGCAGTCGTCCCTCCTCGAGGCCATGAACGAGGCCCAGGTGTCGATCGACGGGCAGACCATCCCGCTGCCCGATCCCTTCTTCGTCATCGCGACCCAGAACCCGCAGGACTTCGCGGGCACGTTCCCGCTGCCCGAGTCGCAGCTCGACCGGTTCCTCCTCCGAATCCGCATCGGCTACCCGCCCCCGCAGGTGGAGATGCGCCTGCTCACCGAGGGGCTCGATCGGCCCAGCGACGTCGCGCCCGTCCTCGATCCCGCGCGCCTCGTCGAGCTGCAGCGGGCCGTCCAGCGCGTCGCGCTCGACACCTCCCTCGTGAGCTACCTCCAGGCCATCGTGCAGGCCACCCGCTCCGCCCCGACGCTCTCTCTCGGCGCCTCCACGCGCGGCGCGATCGCCCTCGCGAGCGGCGCGCGGGCGCGGGCGCTGGTCCGCGGTCGGAGCTATTGCATCGCGGACGACATCCAAGACCTCGCGGTCCCGGCGCTCGCGCACCGTGTGCGGCTCGCGTCCACCGCCGAAGGCTTCATGCCCACCCGCGACGAAGCCGAGGCGGCCGTGCGCGAGCTCGTCGCGCGCGTGCCCGTCCCGCTGTGAGCCCGCCGGCGGCGGTCCCCGCCGAGGCGCTCGTCGACCCGTCGCCAAAGAGCGGGCTCCGTCGGCTCTGGTCGCGCTTCACGACGCGTCGTAAGCCGCCGCGACGCCTCAAGTTCACCCGTGAGGGGAAGTTCTTCGTCGGCATCTCCCTCGGCGTGGGCTTCGCCGCCATCAACACCGGCAACAACCTGCTCTACCTGCTGCTCGGCTTGCTGCTCGCCCTCATCATGGTGAGCGGCATCATGAGCGAGCTGTCTCTGCGTGACCTCACCGTCGTGCGACGCCTGCCGCCGCGCGCCCAAGTCGGGCGCGCCCACCTGGTCGAAATCGAGGTGTTCAACCACAAGGGGCGGGTGCCGTCGTACGCCATCGAGGTCGAAGACCTGCGCGCCGGGCAGCCCGCCGACAAGCGCTGCTTCTTCCTGAAAATCAGCCCCAAGAGCGCCCAGGTGGCCGCGTACCGCCGCACGCCGCAGCGCCGCGGGCGCGATCGGCACGTGGGCTTCCGCATCGCCACCCGCTTCCCGTTCGGACTCTTCGAGAAGTCCCGCGAGGTCCAGTCCGTGGGAGATCTCATCATCTACCCGGCGGCGGATCCCATCACCCTCGGGGTGTCGCCTCCCGGCCGCGACGTCGGGGGCGAGTCCACGTTCGGGCGCGGTCACGGCGAGGACCACTTCGGCCTGCGCGCTGTCCGCGACGGCGAAGACCTGCGCGACGTCCACTGGAAGAAGAGCGCCGCGACCGGCAGCCTCGTGCGCCGCGAGCGGGCCCGCGACGCGCACCCCGAGACCACCCTCCGCCTCGACGTGAAACGCCCACGCGGCGCCGGCGACGACTTCCCCGCGGTGTTCGAGCGGCGCATCCGCGAGGTCGCCTCCCGCGTCGTCGCGCACATCAAGCGCGGCGACCGCGTGAAGCTCGTCTCTTCCACGGGCGACGTGCTCCGTGGCGACAAGCGGAGCGGCTCGGACCTGCTCCTGCGGTACCTCGCCCTCGTCGACTGGAGCGCGGCGCCCGAGCCCCCCGAAGGGAGCGCCTGATGCGCTTCGGGCTGGTCCACCGCCTCATGACCAACGCCCTGGCCACGCTCGGCGTGCTCGCCATCGTGAACACCGCCGGCATGCCCCCGTGGACGGCGGGGGCGGTCCTCGGCGGCCTCGCCATCGCGGTCGCGCTGCCCGAGACCCTGCAGGTGAAGCCCTTCATGCGCACGCTGGCGACCCTCGGGCCGCTCGCGCTCTTCATCGTCGAGGTGGTCCGCGTCATCTTCGGCGCATCGGCCCTCGACATCGCCGTGGAGTTCGCGGGGTTCCTCCAGGTGCTGCGCGTCGCCACGCGGCGCGGCGCCGCCCACGACCAGCAGATCATCATCCTCGCCCTGCTGCACTTCGTCGCCGGCACCGTGCTCGGTGGCGGCCTCGCCTACGGCCTGTGCTTCATTGGCTTTCTCATCGTCGCGCCGGGCGCGCTCGTGCTCTCGCACCTGCGCCGCGAGGTGGAGGGCAACTACCGACAAGGCGCCCGCGACCGCACGGGGCTGCCCGTCGACGTCCCGCGGATACTCCGCAGTCGCCGCGTGGTGGGCCGCGGCTTCCTGCTCACCACCTGCCTGCTCTCGTTACCTATCTTCATCTTCACGGGCGCGCTCTTCATCCTGTTCCCGCGAATCGGCCTCTCGCTGCTCCTGGTGAATCACACTCGGTCGGGTCGAATGGTCGGCTTCTCCGACCACGTCGACCTCGGCGACGTCGGCACGCTCCGCAGCGATCCCACGGTCGCGCTCAGGTTCACTCTGCCCGAGACCCCGGACCCGCCGCTGCGAATGACGATTCGGCTCCGCGGCACCGCCTTCGACACCTACGACGGTCGCGCGTGGTCGCGGTCGGTGACCCAGCGCCGCCCGATCGATCTCGCGTATCCGAACATCGTGCCGATGGCGCGGCTGCCTCACCCCAGCCAAGACCGGCGAATCTCCTTCGACCTCGAGCCCATCGACCCGCCGGTGCTGTTCCTCCCGCCCCAGGCCGTGGCGGTCCAGCTCCGACTCCCCACGACCCCCGGGCAGCAAGAGGGGGTGTACGTGTCCGCGGGGCCGGAGGGCGAGCTGCGCTACGCGAGCCCCAGCACCCACGGCGTGCGCTACGACGTGTTCCTCGCGGGCCCGGGCGAGATCGTGAGCGAGCGCCTCTCCCCGGCAGACCGCTCACGGTACCTCACCCTGCCGCCGCTGCCGCCGCGCGTGGCCGAGCTCGCCCGCGCGTGGACAGCCAATCAGCCGACGCCGGTCGCCAAGGCGAAGGCCATCGAAGAGCACCTCCGAAACGACTTCCACTACGACGTGACCTCGCCTTCGGGCGGCAAGCCGCAGCCGCTCGATCACTTCCTGTTCGAGACCAAGCGCGGGCACTGCGAGTTCTTCTCCACCGCCATGGTCATGATGCTCCGCGAGGTGGGTATTCCCGCGCGCAACGTGACGGGCTTCGTCGGCGGCACGTACAACCGCTTTGGAAAGTACTACGCCGTCCGCGAGGGCGACGCACACTCCTGGGTGGAGGCGCACCTGGAGCAGCCACACCCCGCCTGGGTCACGTTCGACCCCACGCCCACCGCCGCCGCCCGACCTCTCCAAGAGACTGGCGGCGCGTATCTGTACTTGCGCGACTTCGTCGAGGCTGTGTCCCAGCGATGGAATCGCTACGTGGTGGGGTACGACCTCGGCACGCAGGTGCGCCTCTTCGAAGCGGCCAATCGCTCGTACAACCAGGCTCGCTCGCGCGCCGGCCTCACCCAGGGGCTCGCCGGTCGACTCACTCGCGCGCCCGTGCTCGCGAGCATCGTGGTGGCGCTCGGCGTCGTGGCCTATTGGGCGTGGCGAAGGCAGCGGCCGAAGGAGAGGGGGGCCAGCAAGCCCGCCACGCAGAAGGCGCGCGCGGCGCTCCTCGTCACCGAGCTCTACCAGGGCCTCGACTCGGCGCTCGCGGCGCGGGGCCTCGCGCGGGCCCCCTCCACTCCGCCGCTGCGCTACGCCGAGGACCTCCGCAAGAGGAGCCACCCCCTCGCGGAGGACGTCCACGCGATGACCCTGGCGTACCTCGCCGTTCGCTTCGGGGGCGCGCCGCTCGACGCGCTGACCAAGCGCACCTTCGAGGAGGGCATCCGCGCGGTGCGCGCGTTCCGGGAGCCCCCGCCGCCCGAGGGCGCGCCGCGCGCCGCGGGCGCCCAGCCGTCCGCGTGATGGCGGAGCCTCGCTGGCGTACCCTGGGCTCATGGGATCCCACAGCGCCGCTGGCGCGCGACGCGCGCTGGTCACCTTGGTCACGCTGGTCACGCTGAGCGCGGGCTGCTCGTCCGAGACCTACACGGCGAGCCCGCCACCGGCCGCGCTCGCGCCCGCCAACCGCGACAGCATGGGCCTCCGGCACGAGCTCATGGTGAGCGACGTGCAGCGCTCGCTCGCGTTCTACACCGGCGCGCTCGGCTTCGTCGTCGAGCGCACCGAGGACGGCTACGCGGCGCTCCGCGCGGGCAGCGTGCGCGTCGGCCTCCAGCGGCAGGCCGACCTCGGGGCGAGCCACTATTTCCGCCCCGAGCTCGCGAGCGCCCGAAAAGGCCTCGGCGTCGAGATCGTCCTCGAGGTCGACGACGTGGCGAACTACGCGGCCGCCGTCTCCTCGGCGGGGTACCCGATCCGCGAGGGCCTCAAGCGGCAATCTTGGGGCGCCACCGATTTTCGCCTGGTGGACCCCGACGGGTACTACGTGCGCGTCACGTCGCGAAGCTGAGCCCCCGCGCGCGGGCCCACGCCGCGAGACGCCCGCGGCGGATCCCTGCGGGCCGCTGAACTCCGACCCGCGGGGCGCAGACGGGCTACAAGGTCCCATGGACTCATCGAATTGCCCCGCCCCGACGCCCTGACCGACGCGGAAGAGGCCGACCTCGCCGACGCGGTCGTCGGCCTCCACGCGGAGGTGGAGAGTGCGACACGCCACTTGCACGTGCTCCACGCGTCGCGCCTCCAGTGCCGGAGCGGCTGCGCCTCGTGCTGCGTGGACGAGCTGACCGTGTTCGAGGTCGAGGCGGCCCGCATCCGCCGGCACCACGGCCTTCTCCTCGCCGGCGGGGAGGCCCACCCCGCGGGGGCGTGCGCCTTCCTGGACGGGGCGGGCGCCTGTCGCATCTACGCGGACCGCCCGTACGTGTGCCGCACGCAGGGCCTGCCGCTGCGGTGGCTGGAAGAGGACGAGCCGCGCGCGGATCAGCCGGCAGGGGGCGAGCCACTCGGTCGCTACGAGCTGCGCGACATCTGCCCCAAGAACGAGGCGGGTGAAGCGCTGGAGGAGCTCCGCGCGGCGGACTGCTGGACGCTGGGTCCCGTAGAGACGCGCCTCGCGGCGCTCCAGGTCGCCACGGCGCGCCCCCGGGCTCGCACGAGGCTCCGCGCGCTCTTCACCCCGCGCGGGTGAGCGGAGGAATCACACGCGCGCCCTCCGCCCCACGTGGACTTGTCCGCGTGAAGCGCGGATGCTCTCACCACACTCCTACAGGGCGGTCATTCCATGGGCGATAAGTCACCGAAGAGCAAAGACAAGGCAAAGAAGCAGGACGCTTCCGACAAGAACAAGAAGAGCGCGGCCGCGGCGGCCAAGGCGAGCAAGTCGTCCGCCGAGGGCGCGAAGAAGGGCAAGTAGGCCGCGGCCCGGCGGACGCCTACGCCGACGTGCGGCGAGGCGTCCGCGGCCCCCGTGAACGGGATACCCAACTGAGAGCCGCTCAGCCGCTCGGGACGCCGTCCCTCGAAGCGCGCGAGCCGTCCCTCGAAGCGCGCGAGCCGCGTCCTTCGCTCACGCGGCCTCCGCGGTGGCCTCGGCTCGACCCGGCAGCGCGAGGCGGACGATCTTCTTCGCGACGCTCCACACCTGCGCGGGGAGCGAGCTCGAGTTGTAGGCGACGCCGTACCTCTCGCAGATCGCGCGGACCTCGCGCGCCATCTCCGGGTATCTGTGCGCGGGCACGTCGGGGAACATGTGGTGCTCGATCTGGTGGCTCAAGTGGCCGCTCGCCACGTGGAGCAGCCACGAGCCCTCGAAGTTGGCGGAGCCTCGGAGCTGGCGCAGGTAGAACCCGCCGCGCGTCTCGCCCTCGAGCACCTCGGGCGGGAACGTCTCGGTGCCTTCGGGGAAGTGGCCGCAGAAGATGACCAAGAACGACCACAGGTTCCTCACCACGTTGGCGACGAGGTTGCCGGCGAGCACGGAGAGCGCGAAGGGACCCGACAAGAGCGGAAAGAGCACGTAGTCCTTGAGGAGCTGCTTTCTCGCCTTCGCGAGGAATTCGCGCACCTTCTCGCGATCCTCCGCGGTCCGCTCGCGCGGGCGAAAGAGGTACTTGGGCATGTCGACGTCGTGGGCCGCGACACCCCACTGGAACAGGACGCCCAGCGCGAGGGTGGACACGGGCTGGAGCAAGGCGAGGGGCGTCCACGGCTGGGAGGGGTCGACGCGGAGCATGCGGTAGCCGAGGTCGTGATCGACGCCGCGCACGTTCGTGTACGTGTGGTGGAGCACGTTGTGCGAGTGCCGCCACTGCTCCGACGGGCACACGATGTCCCACTCGTAGGTCTGCGAAGAGAGCGCGGGATCGTTGGCAAAGTCGTATTGGCCGTGGAGCACGTTGTGGCCAATCTCCATGTTCTCGAGGATCTTCGAGGCGGCGAGCGCGCCCGTGCCGAGCGCCCACGCCGGGAGCGAGGCCGGGAACAAGGGCGGAAAGAACGGCGAGAAGCCGCTCGCGAAGAGCAGCGCGCGGCCCGCGGCCTCGAGGCCACGCTGCACGCGGATGACGCGCCGGATGTAGCGCGTGTCGCGCGCGCCGAGATCGGCCTTGGTGCGGGTGAGCAGGGCGTCGATGTCGGCCCCGAAGGCCTCGAGATCGCTTGCGGAGAGGCCAGAGTGAGCAGAGTGAGCAGAGTGAGCGGAGAGGGGAGAGTGAGCCATGGTGTCCTCGCTTCGTGCTTCAGAGATCGACGACGACGGGCCCCACGGGCTCGCTCGTGCAAATGCGGATATCGACGTCACCGTCGGTCGAGAGCGCGCCCGTGGTCGTGTCGCGGGTGGTGCCCGAGCGCTTTCGGCACACGCAGGTATGGCAAATACCCATGCGGCACCCGTGCTTCGGGCGGAGGCCCGCGCCCTCCGCCATGGGGAGGATGGGCCCTCGGCCGCGGGCCGTCTTGCCCGAGCGCGCGAACGTGACCTCGCCGCCCTCGCCTGCGCCCTCGCCTTCGTGGACGGGCGGCGTCGCCGGCGCCGAGAACACCTCGGTGTGGAGCCTCGAGAGATCGCCCCGCGTCGCGAGCTCGGCGCGCACGACGTCGAGCATGCCGGGCGGGCCGCACGCGAACACCTCCCACGACGGGAGCTCGGGCACCTGGGCGGAGAGGTCTCCCTCGCGCATGGGGCCGTGTTGGATCGCGACGCGCAGGCCAGGGCAGGTGAGGGGAGCGGCCTCCGCGAGCGCCTCGAGCTCGGCGCGGAACAGCGCATCGCGCGGCGTCTTGGCCCACGTGAGGAAGACGACCTCGCCGCGGTGACGCCGCTCGACGAGGGTCCGCAGCATCGCCATCACCGGGGTGATCCCGCTCCCGCCGCTGACGAGCAGGAGGCGATCCGGGATCGGCGCGCCGAGCACGAAGTCCCCCGCGGGGGGGCCGAGCTCGACGAGGTCTCCCTCGCGGAGGGCCGGCGCGTCCCGCGCGATGAGGCGCGGGGTCACGACGCCGGAGGGCCGCGCGCGGACGGTGAGCTCGATCGTGCGCCGACGCGCGTGGTGCAGCGGCTCGGCGCTCGCGATCGAGAAGACGCGGGTGCGGCGGACCCCGTCGACCTCCAGGGTGAGGGCCGTGTGTTGGCCCGCGCGGTGGAGCGGGAAGCGCGGGCCCGGGCGCAGCACGAGGGTGACCGTGTCGTAGGTCTCGCGCCGCACGAAGGCGACCTCGGCGACGTGGGCTCTGCGCGAGCGCAGCGGCGCAACGAGGCCGACGAAGTCGTCGAGGGTGCGAGGGTAGACGAGCGCGGACGCGAGGCGCGCGCCCCACGAGCGAGGATCGAGCGTGTCGAGCGTGTCGAGCGTGTCGAGCATGTCGAGCGTGTCGAGCATGAGCGTGCCTTTCGACCTCGCGTAGACGACGCGAGGCTCCGTGCCGCGCGACGCGGCGTTCTGGGGGGAAGAGCGCGGGCGCGAGGCGCGCCGGCAAAGGGAGGCGAGGCTCGCGACGCCTGATGGACCGCGAGGCGAGGGGGGAACTTCGAGGCGCGCGCGGAGCGCTAAGGTCTAGCGGCGCGCCTTCTGGCGCTTGTGCTTCGTGAGCACCGCGGCCGCGCCGCTCTCGGTGGCGCTGCGCTGCGCACGCTCCATCTCCCGAGCGAACACGAGGCGCACGGCCTCGAGGCTCACCGGACGGAGCTCGGCGTAGGTCGTGTCGACGTCGTCGCCGAGCGCGTCGGCGTTCTTCACGAAGTAGGCGGTGAGGTCGTCGGCCAGGCGGCCGAGCTGCTTCTGCATGAGCGCGAAGGCGCCCTCCGCGGTGTGGAGCGGCATGCCGACGGCGTCGAGGCGCAGGAGCAGGCCGAGCCGCGCCGGGCTCGCGACGAGGTACGCGTCGCCGCGCCGCTCGACCGCGCCGACCCTCGTGAGCTCTCCCAGGAGCCCCGGGCGCCGGCCCGCCAGCTCCGCGCCGAGCTCGGCCTCGGTCATGACCTTGGGGCGATCCGAGGCCCACGGCGACGAGAGCTGATCGTGCGAGCCGATCCACTCGTTGAGCGAGAACTCGCCCTTGGCGGTGCGCTCGAGCACGTCGCGGATGGCCCGGATGCGGAGCCCGCGGTCTTGGAGCTGCGTGATCTGGGCGAGCCGCTCGACGTGGACTTGGCCGTAGTAGGCCACGCGCCCGCGGATCGTGGGCTTCGGGAGCGCGCCCTCCGACTGGTAAAACCGGATCGTGCGGCTCGGCACGCGGGTCTGCTCGGCGAGCTCGTCGATCGTGAGCTCGCGCTCGGCCGGCTGGGCCGAGGCGTCGGCCGCGTGGGCCGAGGCGTCGGGAGGAAGGGGACGTTCTCGTTCGCGCGCCATGTCGGGACCGAGGATAGCGCCGAAGAGGAGGTTGGCTGCGTCAGTCATCACCGTGACAGTTATGATTGCGACAGCGCGCACTGTCAAGGTCGGGAGGGTGATTTCCGCACACCGCCCCGAACGGGAGTGCCTGTAGACTGCACGGGATGGCGCGTCGGCCCGTCAGCGATACGGCGCGCATCGGACGCGGGGCCGCCGGCAGCACAGCTTGGCACACGGCTCGCGCGCTCGCGGCCACGTCTTCCTGGCCGAACTGGGCGAAGCGCCGCTCGTCGAGGGTTGGCACATCGCCTGCTCTAGCGAGGGCATGCGCAATCCTCTCACGCAGCTGGTCCTGGTCCCCCTGGCGTCCCTCCTGCTCGCGGTCGGGTGTGCACCCCCCGCGTCGATCGGGGGAGGCGTGGAGGGCGAGCCGGGCGGAGGCGGCACCACCGTCACCGAGGGCACGAACCCGAACCCGAACCCGCCGTCGGCCGATCCGCTCGCGGGCAAGCCGCGCCCTCCCCCGGCGGCGGATCTGCCCGCCTTCCTCGCCGGAGCCACGAAGTTCGAGATCCGTGGCGACGCGCTCGGCGGGGGTCGCCCCAGCCGCCGGAGCTACCGGCTCGACCTGGCCTCCAACGACGTGTTCGTCACGTTGTCGAGTCTGCTCGGGGGAAAGCAGTTGAGCGCGGCCGAGCGCGCCGAGCTCGACGCGCTCTTCGCGCGGGTCGCGGAGATGCCAATACCGGACGCGTGTGTCTCCGACGGCCCGACGGCCGAGTTGGTGGTGACCCGCGACGGCGTGGCCACCTCCTACTTGGCCGAGGACTACGACTGCCGGCATCGAGAGGACGTCAAGTACGCCATGAGCGTCGGCGCGGTGCTCGCTTGGTTCGACGCGCACGTCCGCCTCCCGAGCGACTCCCCCTGAGCGCCGCACGCTCCCTTAGGCGAGGCGCGCGGTGAGGAGCTCCGACGTCAGGGGCGCGACGCTCGTCTCGAAGACGACGCGCCTCGCGTCGCCGCGCAGCGCAATGGCGCGCGCCGTGAGCGCATCGCGCTCGTCGAGCGTGTACGCCGCGTGCCGCGTCGCCGCGGCGCGACCCCTGGTCTCGTGAGGCGTTACCTCACTTCGCGACCCGGCTTAGAGTGATCGGCATGGGCGTCGTCCGGCCGCTTCTCGCCACTCTGTCGTTTGCTGTCCTCGCCGCGGCGTGCGGAGCTCCTCGGGCGCCCGCGACCCGACCGCTCGATGAGGAGGCTCGGACCGTCGCCGTCGCCGCAGCGAGCGCGTCGTCGGTCGTTTCCGACGCAGGGCTCGACGCGAGCCCGCGGCCCCCGACACCGGATCCCCCGGACGCCGGCTCGAGCGAAGACGCCGCCGCCAAGCCGCCCCCCGTCCAGCGCGGGCCCGCCGTACGGCTGCCGGGAGCCTGCCTGAAGCCCGAAGAGCACCTTCGAAGGGCGCTCGGCGCCGCCGCCGCACCGATCGAGCGCCCCGACGTCGATCTGGACGGCGACGGCACGCCCGACCCTGTGTTCATGACCGGCGCGACCAACATCACCCGCACTCATTTTCTCTACGTGCGAAGGGGGGCCTGCGCCCACTTCGTCGGCGTGTTGTCGACCGAGGCGGCTTGGTCACCGGGGAGCACGAAGACCCGGGGGCTCTTCGACCTGGAGGGCGACCGCGCGTGTCGGGCCGACTGCTGTCGCGACACGGTGGCCTACACCTTTCGCTTCAACGGAGCGCGATATGTCGAGGCGTCGAGAGCGCCGGTCCACCGCACTTGCTCGTCGTTCTGACGCGCCGCAGCTGCAGGTCGCGCGCGTAGCGGCTCCGCGTCGGTGGCCGCACCGCGCGCACCTTGTGCTGGCGGCTGTCGCGACGGCATTCGCGTGCGTCTCCGCGCCACGACCCGGCGTGCTGACTCGACACTCTCAAGGACGCGGCTTATGACTTGCTTGGGGAGAGCACCGCGGGCAGGTTGCGATGGATAGACCCTTCGGCGTCTCGGCCAAACACACCCTCGCGACGGCCACGCGCGTCGTCGTAGTCGGGGCCACGCTCGCTGGGTGTCCGGAGCCGGCGGCGGCCCCGCCGTCAGGCTCTACATCCACCGCTGCGGCAGCGTCGGCGGCGCGCCCCGCGACAGCAGCTTCGGAGTCCGCGCCCGCGTCCTCGTCGGCCCCTACGAGCGCTTCGCCGCCCCCGTCCGTGTCCACGCCCGAGCCGCTCCCGCCCCCTCCGCGCGACTACGTCCTGCATGACATCGCCGGCCGGGGCGCCTGCCGCGCCGCCGCCGACTGCGTCCCTTCGGACTGCTGCGGGTCTCGTACGTGTGTCGCGAAGAAGGACGCCCCCAAGAACTGCAACGACGTCGACTGCACGCAAGGTGGACTCGAGGCGTGCACGTGCCTAAAGGGCCGGTGCGGCGCGCGCATCCGCTTCCGCGAGAACTCGGTCCCGAACCCGACGCCGTGACCCTGGGTGCGCGCGCGGGCGGATCGCTCCCTCTCGCTTCGGTGGTACCGTGCGGTCGTGGCCGACCCTCCCGTCACTCGTGCTTGATCCGCGTGTGCGCCCGCGCGAAAAGGGCGCCTCCACTGCCCGCACCGCTTCGCCGAGGTACACCCGATGAGCACGAGCACGACCCCGAACCTCTCCGTGCTCCGCGAGGTGCTGCCTCGCCTCTTGGGCACCCCCGGCGCCCTCCCCGACGACTGGGACGTGCAAGCCACCACGTACGACCTCACGCGCTTTCACTCCGAGGCCACGTTCGCCGAGCGCTTCTACGCGGTGGCCGAGCGCCTGCTCGCCGAGAGGATCGAAGCGCCCGAGCGCGTTCAGGACCTGCTCGCGTCGTGTGGCCTCCCGTACGACTACGCGCGCCTCGGCCAGCCCTTGTCGACGCTCTACGAGATGCTCGTCGAGGCCGAGAGCGGCGCTTCGCACGTGGTCTCGTTCGCGTCCCGCACCAAGCCCTATCTCTCCGTGATCGACGCCGCCGCGGGGCCCGTGCGCCTCTTCTCCGAGGGCAATCTGCCGCTGTCCGAGGGGCGCAAGGCGCGCCTCCGCGCGAGGGGGACGGAGCTCCGCGAAGGGCACCGCGGGCCGATCCCTCCGGGACCCGAAGGTGCGCTGACGGTGTACGTGGCGGAGGGCCCGTACAGGCCCGAGCTCATGGAGGTCGCCGCCGACGCCGTGTGCTTCTCTGTCTTCGAGGGAGGCGTGCTCCTCGTGCGCTCGCCGCGCATCGACGTCGGCGCCATCCGTGTCCTGCGCAAGCGCACGGCGGGCGCGCTCTTGGCGTCGAGCGCGCTCGTGGAGCTCCGGCGCGCCGTGGGCCTGGCCGCGCCGACCGATCTGCCGAGCGCGACGCCCGCCGAATGCGACGCGCTGCTGCGGGGGCTCTTCCCCGAGATGCGCGAGGCGCTCTACTTCTGCACGGGCCTCGCGGCCGAGGCAGCCGTGTTCGAGGCCGTGGCCGAGGAGGTCGGGGCGGTCACGCTGTTCTACGCGCAGAACGGCTACGGTGGCACGGGCCAGCTCTTGGGCGATCTCCTTCCGCGCACGAGCCCAATCCCCATCCGCCCCGCGCCGCTGCCCGTGCTCGAGCGCGACGCCGAAGGGCGCTGCGTGACGCTCATCGAGCGCGTGGTGGCCGCGCTGCCGTCGCTCCGCGGCGGGGCGGCGTGCCTGTTCCTCGAGATGCCGACGAACCCCGAGCTCCAGCTCCACGACTTTGGCGCGCTCATGGCCGCGCTGCGCGGCTACCGCGCGCAGCACGGAGTGACCATTCCGGTCCTGGTCGACACCACGCTCGCGCCGCTCTATCCCCTGTTGTCGCAGCCCTTCGCGCGAGGCTGGCCGGTCCTGTGTGTGAAGAGCGGCTCGAAGTATTTCACCCGCGGCAAGGCGACGCTCGGCGTCGCGTTCTGCACCGACGAGCCGATGGCGCTCTCGATCCTGCGCCGCGCGCGCGCCCACGGGGAGGACACGGACACCCTCGCGAGGCCCGCGCAGCTCGCCGCGGCGCTCGGCGGGCTCTCGGGCCTTCGCCCACGCCTCGCGCGCGTCGCCGAGAAGACCCGCGACCTGGCCGGGCGCATCGAGCGCGCGCTCACGGCCCGCGGCAAGAGCGTCACGCTCTACCACGTCAGCGAAGAGGGGATGGCGCAGGGGCTCGCCACGGGGCTGCTCTCGTTCTACTTGCCGCCCGCGCCCACGACGGCGCCCGATCTGGTCGACGAGTTCGTCGACTATCTGCTCACGAACGCGCCCACGCTCGTGAAGAACCGAGTGAGCTATGGGCAATACGCGGGCGAGCACCGGCCCGACTACGTGTATGTGATCAACCCTCAAGAGTCGACGCAGGGCTCGCTCTCGGCCGCGACCAAGGCCGCCCAAAAGAAGGACAACGTGCAGATCTGCCGCGTCTCCGTGTCCGAAGGGGCCGACCTCGACGCGCTCGTGAGCGTGATGGAGAGCTTCTTCGACCTGAAGTACGGGCCCGCTCGCTGATACGGTGCGACAGTGCGAAACGCTCTCCTCGTTGGCGCCCTCTCGGTCCTTCTTGCCTGCAAGGGCGTCCCCGCCCCGAGGAGCGAGGTGCCCCCGGCTCCGTCGGACTCCGTCCTCCCCGTCGAGGCGAAGGCGAAGGGGGGCGCCGGCGATGCGAGCGTCGCCGGGCCGCCGGGCCCGGGCCCCGAGGACGGCCCCGCGTCCTTCAAGCTCATCGAGCCTGGGGCCGAGCCGCGGGTCGTCCGGCGCTACGCGTTCGTGTCGGGGAAGAGCGAGACGCGGGTGGGCCAGGTGAGCGAGACCCTGACGGTGCAGACTCCCGGCGCTGCGCCGCGGCAGTGGTCGGAGCCGGTCTTCGACGTCACGATGCGCCTCTCCACCACGGGCGACGGCGGCAGCGGCGTCTTTCCGTTCGGCGTGACGGTGGAGAAGGTCGCGCTCGCCCCGGGACACGGGCTCGACCCGCGGTCCGAGGCGGAGGCCTGGGGTCGGCTGCCGCCCCTCCTCGGCGTCGCGGCCAAGGTCGACGTGACGGCGCGCGGTCAGTTCGGCGAGCTCACCGTCGTGGGTGACGAGCGAGGGGCGAAGCCCGGCACCGCGGACGTCATCGACAGGCTCGGACGGATGCTGGAGCTCATGGTCGTTCCCTTCCCCGAGGAGCCCATCGGGGTGGGGGCGAGGTGGGAGGTGTCGAGCGCCGACGTCCTTCAGGGCGGGGAGCACACGAGCGTGAACCGCTTCCTCCTCAAGGAGTGGACGGGCGACGTCGGGACGGTCACGCAGGACGTCGTCTTCCGCATGCGCCCGCAGGATCCGAGCCCGCCGGGCACCTCCTGGACCATCACGGGGAAGGGCCAGTACACGTTCCTCGTGAAGCTCGACCGGCCGATCCAAAAGATGTGGGGCGAGGTCAGCGCGGTCAGCGCGCGCGACGCGCCGCAGGGCCAGAGCCCACCCCGAACGCCCAGCGTCCGGGCCATCAAGACGCGGCACAGACTGGAGACGCCCGCCGGCCACTAGGCAGGGCGCCGAGCGCGTGCCTCGGGCGCTGCGCCGACCATCTGGGCGCGTGCCGGCGTCGCCAAGAAAATACGCACGCTCCGATGATCGCTTTGGCGCGCCGCTCGCACGATCAGCGCGAGTCACCTTCCCTGGGGGGAGGCGGAGCCCATCATGCGTACAACTATTGGTATTCTTTCTGCTCTTGCTCTCGTCGTCGTCACGTTCGCCTGCTCGGACGAGCAGGACAAGGGGGCCAGCGTCGCCACCGCGCTCGCCAAGTCCCAGTGTGACGTCAAGCTCTTCCGCGCCGACTCCGACACCTGCCGCGCGAGCCACGACGCCTGCCGCGCCACGCGCGACCCCGCGGCGTGTCGCGACGCGTACGTCGCCTGTCTGCCCGCGTTCCCCGCCGCCGGATCGGGCGACCGCGGCGGGAGCGACGGGCGCGGCGGAGGGCGCGGGCGTGACGAAGGCCGCGGCGGAGGCGAAGGCCGCGG
>DAORJJ010000060.1:0-20192 GCA_035439005.1 Polyangiaceae bacterium
GGCCGCCTCCTTCGCGGCGCCGACGAGCAGGTCGGAGAAGGCGTCGGTGCGGGTGAACACGGCGTCGACGCACTTCAGGCCGGTCTCGCCGGCGCGGGAGAGCACGCCGAACGTGACGGGCCGCCCGCGCGTGAAGCTCTCTTGGTCGAACGCGCTGCCGCCGGAGTCGCCCGAGCACAGGCCGTCGCCTGCCACGAACTCGGCGTCCGTGATGTCGAAGTCCGAGAGGCGGCAGCTCTTCGTGGGGTCGCCCGGCGTGCACTGGATGGGCACGTCCTCGCGGAGCCTGCGCGTGCCGTCGTCGTTCTTTCTCGGCCCCGAGATGCCGTAGCCCAGCGTCGCGACGGTCGTGCCGTAGAGCGGGTGCGTGCTCATGGGCGGGTCGAGCGCCGGCGCGGCCGGCGTGGCCTCCGACGCGGGCACGTTCTCGTCGAGCAGCAGGAGGGCGATGTCGTTGCCGCAGAACTTGGACTCGGTCGGCACGAGGACCTTCGCCACGCGGTATTTCGCCGAGCCGCTGCGCACGACCTTCTCGGTGGTGATGGCGAACCGGGCGGCGGGCGCGGGCGGCGAGAACTTGTCGCGCGAGCAGTCGACCGCGTCGCTGCTGCCGCTGTCGGCCACGCAGTGGCGCGCGGTGAGCACGAGGTTCGGGGCGATGAGCGTGCCCGAGCAGGTGGAGTCCGGCATGATGACGGCCACGGCGAACGTGTGCACGTCGTCCTCGGCGCCGCCCTGGATGGCGCTCGCGCCGCGGCCCGTGCTCGCGCGCTCGCGCGGGCCTCCGCACGCCACGAGCGCGACGAGAAAGAACGCGCACGCGGCGGGCTTGGTGAGCTTCACCCAACGTGAAATAGCACGGGGCGAGGCGAGCGCACGCGCGCGCGGATCTGCCCGCGTCGGTCGAATGGTCGGCGCGGCCCGCGCACCAGACTGGATACGATGAAGACGAAGAGCCTCCTCCGCGGGTTGCCGCTCGCCGCCGCGATCCTGGCCCACAGCGCGCTGGCGTTCGCCACCCCGCCCTCCGCCGCCGCGCCCTCGCTCGCGTTCACGAGCACGTCGACCGCCGCGACGAAGCCAAGCGCGCCGCCGCGCCCCGAGCCCACCCCGGCGGCCGCCACCGCGCGACCCGCGACCGCGCCTCCCGCGGAGGCGACGGCCGCGCGCGCCGCGCCTGACGCGCCCCGCAAGACCCGCCTCACGCCCCAGGAGCAGCTCGTCGAGGCGCAGCGCCGCCTCGACCGCATGCGGGGCTCGGCGACGCTCGTCCGCAAGCGCCTCCAGCGTGCCCGCCACGATCGGGATCTCGTCGTCTCGACTTGTCTCACCGAGAAGCTCACCCAGCTCAACGTGACGGCCCGCGCCGCCGACGCGCGCGCCAGCGCTCTCCGCGACGCCCTCGCACGGCAAGACGCCGCCACGGCCGACCGCGAGTTCACCGCCCTCGGGAAGCTCGCGGAGCACGCGGAGGACGTCGACCTCGAGGCCAAGCAGTGCACCTCGATCGAGCTCGCGCTCTCCGACACGACCGCCGTGAAGGTCACGCTAGACCCGCGCCTCGCGCCCGCGACCCCGAGCTTCCCGGCGCCCGCGACGAGCCCCTGAGGCCGAGGCCGCTCGCTCCTGGAAAATGGCGCCACTTTCGTGCCCCGTGGCGGCGCGCGAGGTAAACTGAACTCCACGAAAATGTGCAGGTTTCTCGCCATCGTCGCCGCTCGCGCCGTCGAGCTTCGGGCCTGCCTCCAGGCGGGGCCGCGCAGCCTCGCCGAGCTCTCCCGCGAGCACCCGGACGGCTGGGGCGTGGCGCTGTTCGAGCCGCGCGGCCGCGTTTGGGAGATCCACCGCGGGGTCGACCGAGCCCTCGACTGCGCGCGCTTCCGGGCGCTCGCGGCCGCCACCCGCGCGTCGGTCCTCATCGGGCACATTCGCCAGAAGACCGTCGGCCCCACGTCGCTCGAGAACACGCACCCGTTCGCGTGCGCCCAGGGCCGGTGGGTCTTCGCGCACAACGGCACGGTGACCGACGTGGCCTACCTCCGCGCCCACACGGCGCCCGAGCGGGCCCGGGAGGTGCGCGGCCAGACCGACAGCGAGCGCCTCTTCGCCTTCCTGCTCACCCGCCTCGACGAGGCCGGCCTCACGGGGGCCCCGGCGAGCGCCGCCACCGACCGCCTCCTCGCCGCGACCTGCGCCGAGCTCCGCGCGCGCCCGGGCATCGGCGCGTTCAACTTCCTCTTGTCCGACGGCGAGAGCACCTACGCGCACCGCTTCGGGCGCAGCATGTTCCTGCTGGAGCGCCCGCACGGCGAGGCGCTCGTGGCCTCCGAGGAGCTCACGAGCGAGGCCTGGTCGCTCGTGGAGGAGGGCACGCTCCTCCGCATGGACCGCGCGCCCCACGTCGAGAGCGAGGCCGAGCCCGCGCCGCGCCACCTCCGCCGCGTGGCGTGACGGGGCGGAGGACTACATCTGTATACACCAACGCACACGCGCGCGCGTGCGCTCGGCTCGGCACCGCTGGCGAGCCGCGCGGCCGCGTGCGCGAGGTGATACACGGGTCGGGGTGGGCGCTCGGCAGGTCAAGACGCCAGGGTTCGTCGGCGCGTTCTTCGCGCTGCTGCTCGTCGTCTACGTGGGCGTGTTCCCGTACCTCGGGGTCATCAACAACCCCAACGAGAACGTCCGCACGTACATGACCATGGCCCTCGTCGAGGAGGGCACCTTCAAGATCGACGCCATCGTCGAGCGCCACGGCTGGACGAACGACATGGCCCGCGCGCCCGACAAGAAGACCGGCGCGTTCCACCTCTACTCGGTGAAGGCGCCCGCCGTGAGCTACGCCGGCGTGCCCGTCTACTGGGCCTTCACGAAGGTCATGCCGCGGCTCGGCCGCCCGGTGCCCACGCTGCGGTCGCCGCCGGAGGAGCGCGCGCGCTGGCTCGCCGACGCGACGTGGGCGCTGCGGCTCTTCAGCGTGCAGCTCCCGTGCTTCGCGTTCCTCGTGTGGCTCGAGCGCTACCTGCGGGCGACGACCCGCGATCCGGTGCTCCGCCTGGCCGCCGTGGCCGCGCTGGGGCTCGGCACGAACTACCTCGCGTACGCGCTCATGTTCGCGAGCCACGCGCTCTTCGCCGTCGCGGCCTTCGTGTCGTTCGCGGTCACCGCGCGCGCCCGCGCCACGCCGCGGCGGGAGCGCACGTCGCGTGACGCGCTCGTGGCCGGCTTCTGCGCCGGGTGGGTCACGCTGCTCGAGTACCACGCGCTGCCGGTGTCGGTCGTGCTCGCGCTCTACGCGGCGATCACCTTCGCGCGCCGCGATCTTCGCCCGCTCGCCGCGCTCGCCTTCGGCGGCCTCGTGCACGTGGCCCTCATGGCCCTCTTCCAGTGGCGCGCGTTCGGCAGCCCGCTCACCCCGGGGCACCGCATGAGCGAGAACGGCGAGTTCGCGCGCCTGCTCAACCAGGGCTACTTCGGCATCCAGACGCCCGACCTGGGGCACGCCGGCAGCCTCCTCTTCAACCGCGGCTACGGGCTCTTCGGCACGAGCCCGTACCTGTGGCTCGGCCTGCTCGTCGTGCCCTTCGGCGTGCTCTCGGGGTTCGGCGGCCCGCGGAGCCGCGGCCGTCGGCGCAGCGCCACGCTCGTGTGGCTCGCCGCGTGCGCCGTGCTCGTGCTGACCGTGAGCGCCGCCATCAACTGGCGCGGCGGGTGGACCGTGGGCCCGCGCTACCTCGGCGCGTGCCCCGCGTTCCTCGTGCTCGGCGCCGTGACCGCGCAGGAGCAGCTGGCGCGCGGCGGTCGCGCCCGGCGGACGTGGGTGCGGGCCATCGCGGCGGGCGCCGCGCTCGCGAGCGCCGCGCAGACCGGGCTCGTGTCGGTGCTGTGCAACACCCTCCCCGAGAGCGTGGGCCGGCCGCTGCCCGAGGTCGCGCTCCCGCTCCTCCGCGCCGGCTTCGTGCCTCGCCATCTCCTTGATCTCGCTGGCGTCTCTTCGCCCACGTTCGGCTACGTCGTGGTGCTCGCGGGGGGCCTCGCGTGCGGCCTCTTGCTGGTCGGCGCCCCGCTCTGGCGCGAGGGCTGGGCGCGCCGCGTGGGCCGCGCCTCGCTCGGGCTCGTGGTGGCGTGCCTCGCGCTGGTCCCGGCGTTCAGCGAGCCGGCCCCCGAGGAGGGCACCGACGGCGGCGTGGCCGCGCGCCGGTATTTCGCGGAGGTGTGGGAGCCCGCGGGCCGCGACCGCATCGCCAAGCTGCGCGAGCGGGTCGCCAAGACGCACGCGCCCTGCGGCTACCTTCGCCTCGCCGCCCTCGAGAAGGGCATGGCCCTCGACGCCGAGGCCGCGCGGCACGCGGCGCTCGCTGGCGACGTCGCCCCGGAGACCTGCAAGTGAAGATCGCCTCGCCCGCGCCCGAGTCGTCTCCCGCGCCCGAGTCGTCTCCCGCGCCCGAGTCGTCTCCCGCGTCCGCCCGCGCCCCCTGCTGCACGCTGTGGAGACCTGTGTGCAAGTGAAGGCCACACTGAGATCTATCGGCCACCGGCACGCGCCGCTACCGTTCGAACGCTGCGCCGCGTCGCGTGGTGCGAGGACCCCGAAGACGCGGTGCGGGCGGGGTGACATTCTAGCGCGCGGCCGGCGTGCGCCGACGGGGGTAACGTGAAAAAGGTGTTGGTCGTCCCCTGCTTCAACGAGGAGACCCGGCTGTCGTACGCCGCGCCCGCGGTGCTCCTTGAGCGCGAGGCGCTGTCGATTATTTTCGTGGACGACGGCTCGACCGACGGTACGAGGGAGGTCCTGAACGAGTTTAGGCAGCGCGAGCCCACCCGCGTGCACGTCGAGTCGCTGCGACGGAACGCAGGAAAGGCGCAAGCGGTGAGGCACGGCCTACGCTTTGCGCTCCACGCGCTGGAAGCTGACATCGTGGGTTACGCCGACGCAGACTTCGCCACTCCGCCCGCGGAAATTCTACGCCTGTTGGATATCCTGAGGAGCCGAGACCTCGACGCGGTGTGGGGCGCGCGCCTCGCGCTCTTCGGATCCCGAATCCGTCGCACACGCACGCGCCACGTGCTCGGAAGGGTTTTCGCGACGCTCGCCTCGCTGGCGCTTGACGAGCAAGTCTACGACACTCAGTGCGGCGCCAAGTGGTTTCGAAGAACCGGCCCGCTGGTAGACGCCCTCGAGGAACCGTTCAACACGTCCTGGGCGTTTGATGTTGAACTTCTCGGGAGGCTCCTGGGTCACTCGCGTGGACCGGGACTGGATCGAAGCCGTTGCCTGGAAGTCCCACTCGAATCTTGGACCGACGTGCCGGAGTCCAAGGTGAGCCTCGGGGGAATGGCGATAAGCTTGATCGACTTAGTCCGCCTATGGGGTCAGCGCGTAACCTAACTAAGTAATTGATGCGGGAGTGATGATCCGCCGCTACAGGGAGCAAATCAGGCACGCCTCGTCGCGAGCGCCCAGTAGGAGAGTCCAGGTAGGTTGACGCCGGACGCGGCGGCGAGTCGGGACACCGCGTTGTCAGCCCGGAGCGCTGCGCGGACGCACGCCGTCACCCACCGCGGCGCCTGCCAGCGCGACGACGCCGCAGGGTCGAGTGGGGGAAGCCTGTAGGTGTTTTCGGCGAGGATGCTCGCGGCTCGAGGCACCAGCAACGAGTGAAAGAGGCCGCCCTGCACAAGTATTTCGAGCCCGGCAGCGCAGAGAAGGCGCTCTGCCTCGAAGGGACGATAGCGGCGAAAATGCTTCAGGGCCGTATCGTGGCGCGAAAAAAGCCGCTGCCACGCCGGCACGCTGAACAGCAGCGCCCCGCCCGGACGCACGCGTTCGTGGACGATAGAGCAGAGAAACGCGGCGTCGTCTTCCACATGTTCAAGCACGTCGAGCATCAGCACAACGTCGAATCGTCCCGGCGGGGCCGCTCGCGTAAACGCGACCCCGTCGGGAGCAGCATCGCAGTCGATTGCTTCGTAATTTGAGTCCCAACACGTCACCCGAATCTGCGGGGCGCGAGCCAGCAGTGAGCGGGCGAACCAGCCGTCACCGGCACCAACGTCCAGCACTGTGACGTCGGGCGTCAGGAGCCGGCGTTCGGAGAGCGCCGCGGCGAAGAACTCGAATCGCGCCTCCTCCCACGGGTGGCGACGCGAATTCCCCTGTTGACCTTCGATGAGATCCATATCATTCCCCTTGCTGCTCGACCGGACTCCCTGGTGCCGGACTAGCGCGCCGCGCCACCATTGCCCGCGGGAGACAGTGCCAGCGGCGTCCATCTGATAGACGATGGGCCGGGCCAGTCCCACTGATCCGAGTGACTCCGAGTATGTCAGCCCACTTTAGCATACAGTACGTGTGGAGGAGGTCGCATGATAGTCGTTCGTGGCCCAGGCGGCCCAGGCTCCTCGGCGCTCTTACGCCACGAACCCGTCGGCGGTCAGTCAACGAACCTCGCGCGCGCTCTGCGACAGGTGGCGCATCGCAAGCGCGGAGGCGATCAGTCCGAAGCTGGCAAGTATGAACCCCAGCGTCAGGCCCCGTGGCCAATAGCGAAGAGTGACGTGATGGCGCCCGGCCGGAACGTCTACCACGAGCAACTTGTCCTGCTCGGCAACCACACCCGCGTCGCTCCGCCACCCGCGGTCGTAGGTTCCGTTGAGAAGGATCCGGGAGCGCTCGTCAGCCACCACGTCGAAGGTGAACGTGTTCTGTGTCCGATGCGCGGCCTCGACAATCGCCCTAGCGCCAGGTGCAGGCCGTGCCTGCGGGATATCGCCTTCCCACATCGGCGCTCCCACACCGAAGGCCCACTCGTCCCAGCAGGCTAGCCGGATTCGGTTCTGTCTGGGTTGATCGATCATCGCAGCCAGCGCTGGCCCGTGCACGTAGAGCCTCGTCGAGGCCGCCACGCGCTGCTCGGGAGGGTTGCCGAAGCACACACCGAACCACTCGATCCCGACCGCAATCATGTCGCCCGCGCCGATGAGCGCGACGCCTAGGGCTAGCGTGCGCACCGCGCGCGTTGGCCTGCCGGGGAGGAAAACCGCGATCTTCGGGAGTCTATCGACCGCCAGCCCAGCGAACACCGCGAGGAAGAGCAACACCTCACATCGAAACCTGGAAGGCACGCGCATTTCCTTGAACGGGAACACGTTCCCTTTCAAGACAGCCCATGGCGCGACGGGCGAAAAGTGCCCCATCATGAGCACGAAGGCCACGCCGAAGAGTAGCACGAGCCATGGTGCTTCGAACGCCGCGAAGAGCAGGCCGACGGCCGCGAACGCGAACAGGAAGGGACCGAGATAACTGCCGTACTCGGGCCACACGTAGCTTTGCCCGGGGGCCCCGCGAGCGTGATGCCGCGCGAGGAACATGTCGCGGAGGGTCTCCCAACGAATGCTGTCGTTCTCGACTCCGATCGGGCGTACGTGGCTTCGAAGCTGGTCCATCACGGGCAAGAACCGCGCGGCGCCAACGAACAACCCTACCAGCATCACGACCGCGGCTGCGCGCGTGATCCGGGCTAGGGACCTCTTGCTGACCCGGGTGAGAGTCTCGGCGAAGAGAAACACGGACAGATGCGGGAGCGGATAGACTGCCCCCTCGTGCATCATCCAGGCAACCAACCAACCGAGGCCAATTGCATACCGAAGATCCGAGGCGGCCCGCCGCCAGAGCAAGAAGGCGAGAGGAAAGTAGAGGAAGGGTACGAACGCGAAGTGTCCGCCGGCGTAGTGCTGCTGATGGAAGCCGGAGAACGTCCACGCGACACTCGCCACGAACGTGCCCGCGCGCGACAGCTTCACCTCGTCCCGAGCGAAAAACCACATACTGCAGAAGCCCAGGGCTGAATGCAGCACATACCAGAGGTACATCGCCGCAGTGGTGCCGACGAGCAACATCGACCACACCAGTGGTGCCGCTATTGGTGCCTGGGGATTGTCCCAGAGCGGGATGCCTCCGCATTCGTACGGATTCCACAGCGGAAGTTCGTGGTAGCGAACAACGCTTACTCGAGCGGCCTCGAGCATCTTATGGAACGGCGGCCCGTCCCCGGACTGAGTGTTCGGGTAGGCAACCAGCATCGGCCACCACGCGAACACCGCCAGACCAAGGCCCAGCACGAAAACGCGCACGAGGCTTCGTACGCGGCCGCGCGCACTGCTAGATCGGTTCAGAGTAGTCGTGGAGTTCATGTCCGCGCCCCACCATCACGCCAAGGCGCCGTCCGCGCCCGACCCGCAGAGGGGTGATCCGACGAGCGCGACGGCCGGGTTTCTAGGGGAGCACGCACCGCATGATCGGAGCAAACGCGGTGCAGCTCCTAGATTGCCTCGCTACCAGTGAAAGTCCCACATTTGATTCTTGGCCTGACTATCGCAGGGGTAGGCCTCGACAAGCGTGCCGTTGTCCGCCAGTCCGCCCATGATGTCCAAGCACTGAGACTCAGACGATGCCGCTGAATGCACCAAGCCACTCGCGTAGAACCGCTCGTTCGGGTGTGGCGTGCTCGTCGAGCACGTATACAAACGAAGAGATGCTCCAACATCGGGCTCTCCCCCCCAAACGTCAACGCATTTCCCGCCGTAGAGTAGTGATCCCGAGGCGTGGGAAAAGTCAAATACCTCGTTGACATAAGGCGTCCCGCTGCTGCACGGATAGAGTCCGAGGTAGGTTCCATCAGACGTGCCGGCTCCGAGAACGTTGGCGCAGTAGTTCGTTCCCGACAGGCGAATTCGCGAATCCGGCAAGAAGTCCCACTCGGCTAGAGAGTAGTCGCAATTGTTCATAACAAGGAGAACATTGGAAGCCGGTGACGACGCGGGCTCGACGCAGAGGCCGCCAAGCCCTTTCCAGCGAACCGAATTGAACCGCCACCTCAGTTCGTGCGTTAGTGAGCTGGACGGGGAGGCAAGAACGGCGTCCGTTCCATATTGATTCAGCGGAAGTGGAACTCCAGCAAGGTAGTTCCCGGACGTGTCATAGTGCGCGCTAAGCGTCTCGAGCGACTTGTTCCAATGCCATCGATCGTTGGATTGACCATAACAGTCATAGGCCAGCAAGGGATCGCCATAGGTCGTGCTCGCGTTGGCGACATCGAGACAACGGCCGCGATACCCAACCAGTGAGCCCCTGGCCTTGTGCCCGTATGCCACTCTAACCCCTTGAATATCGCGTGTCGACAACCTTCCGGCCGACGCGGCCGTGCAGTAACTTGTATTCATCACAGACGGCGCATCGTTTGTTGTATAGTTCGTAGTCTGAGCGTCTCGTTGACCATAATTGCAATCATCGACTCCGCCGGTCGGACTCCAGGGGGCGTCGAGGCGATCAAGTTCGTGCTCAAAGCCAAGAGCGTGGCCCATTTCATGCCGTACAGTTCCTTGAAAGTGCTCCTTGAGGGTCATCCCGGCCGGAGGCGCATATGTGGGGATCACCAGCCCCATTCGTGTCCAAGTGTTCGTCTGCGGTCCCACTGTCGTGCCGTTCGCGTTGCTCCAGAGGATCGTCACCCACCCGCTCAGCTCGGAATCGTTGGTGGACGCGCAGTCTTGCCATCCCACAAACCGAATGTCGGCGTTCCGGGCCCAACTGTCTTCGACAGCTTCCTGTATCCAAAATTTATAGGTGGCAAAGTCTTCGACGCCGGCTGTTCGTCCCGGGTAGCCCGTGGAATATACCTCATCGAGACCGGTTTCGAAGCAAACAGGTATTGTGTGGTTGGTCCATAGGTTGGGAGTCGCGGACGCGCTAAGTCCTTGACTCACCGCGCCTACGTTTGGCGATGTCCTCGAGCCAGGGTTACCCGGTGAGACGGACCACGGAGTCCCGTCGTCCCAAAAATCGTGCGACAGATCAACTCGCTCGCTCTTGTGTCCGTCGTTGCCGTTCCCGGCGATTCCGGCGCAAGACAGCGGAACTGACACTATGCCCAACATGGCGACTGCGCGGAGATGCCGCAGACCCAATAACGCGGCGTTCCCTGTGGCTCTTACGGTTTTCATCGTAACCTCCAAATTCCGAACTCAGGTCCCTGCAAGCCGATGGTGCTCCATTCGCTTGTCGCTGCATAGGAAGATCTTTGACGGGCGCTGGAAATCATGCCCGTGCACCACGACGGAGCAAGCGCCATGGTTCGGAGACGTTCGGAGACGGGGCATGCAGGACCGACACTCTGCGTCGACGACGCCACGGAGACCTTGTTTGCGGCCTGGTTCGTTCCGGAGGAGAGCAGAGAGCAGTGAGCGGGCTCGACCTCTCGGCTAACTACGTGCCCGCGACTACGGGACGTTCGGGTGTCCTACACCGACCGGGCGAGCCATTTCGTGGTCACGTGAACGCGGCTGACGAACCAAGGCGCCCGCTACCGTGGCGATCTGGAGGTCCACACCTTGCCCGGCCTGCTGCAAGAGTTCGAACTCGCCGCCCGCGGACAGCGCGGCGCGCGCCGGCGGGAGCGGGGCCGCGCGGATCTGACGCCGCGCCGCGCCAGCGCCATGATTCAACGGTGAGTAGTCACGACGGCCGTCGCAGCCGCACCGGCTCGTCGTGCAGCGCGCCCCCTTCGCCAAGATCGGTCGTGCGGGCACCGATGAGCGCGTTCGCGCAGCGCCCGTCTCTCAGGTGGCCGCCCTTCGGCAGCAGCAGCACGTCGCGGCGCTGCCGCGCGTCGCAGCGCACGCGCACGCGGAGCGCGCCGAGGCTCCCCTCGACCAGGGCCTCGTCGCCGTCGCGCAGCCCGGCGTTCGCCGCGGCGTCGGGGTGCACGGTGGCGATCGCGAGGTGCTCGTCCGCGCCGGCGCGTCCGCGGACCCACTGCGAGGACTGCGAGCGCTCGGTGGACAGCGCGGTGAGCAGGAGCGGGTGCTCCTCCGTCACGCGGGGTGCACCCTGCGTGGGCGCTTCGTAAAGGAGGTTGACCTTGCCGCTCGGTGTCGGGAAGACCCGCCCCTCGAACAGGGCCCTCGGCGCGATCGGGCTCGGCACCGCGCCCTCGGCGAGGCGCTCCGGCGTGAGGCCGTGGGGCGCGACCTTCGCGAGCAGGCGCTCCTTCCACGCGCGCGCGTCGCCGGCGAGGTCGCCTTCGAGGCCCACGCGGGCGGCGAGGGCCTGCACGATCTCGAGATCGCTCTTCACGCCCTCGGGCGGCGGCACCACGGGTACGGCCGCGCCGATGAAGGAGTGCCCGTACGAGCCCAGCAGATCGTCGGCCTCGAGCAGCGTGGTGGTGGGCAACACGAGGTGCGCGCAGCGGGCCGTGTCGGTGAGGAACGCGTCGACCACCACGACGAGCTCGCGGCTCTGGAGCGCCCGCTCGATCGTGCGCGACTCGGGCAGCATGGCCACGGGGTTGCCTGCGGTGATCCACACCGCGCGGATGGGCGGGTCGCTCATGCCGAGCACCTCGGCGCCGAAGAGCGGCTCGCAGACCGTGCGCGGCGGGGGCGCCTGGCCGATGAAGGAGAGATCGAACGCCCCGCGCCGCTTGAAGTAGAACGACGCGCCGCCCCCGGGAACGCCGAGGTTCCCGGTGATGGCGACGAGCGCGTCGAGCGCGCGCACGATGGCCCCGCCGTTGCGCCGGCGCCCCATGCCCCAGCCGATGAACACGGTCGTCGGCCCGCCGCCGAGGCGCCGCGCGAGCGCGTCGATGGCCTCGAGCGGCACGTCGGCCTCCTCCCGCCAGGCCTCGAGCGTCCGGGAGGAGCACAGCGCGCGGAGCTCCTCCAGGTGGTCGCAGTACGTGGCCGCCTCGGGATCGGTGAGGCCGAGGTCGAAGAGCCGCCGCCCGACCGCCATCGCGAGTGCGAAGTCGCCGCCCGGCCGGGGCTGCACGACCAGATCGCAGATCGACGCGGTCTTGTGGTGGATGGGGTCGACGAGCGCGAGCGTGGTCCCGCGCCGTCGCGCCTCGTTCAACAGCGGGATGAGGTGTGGGCTCGAGACGAAGGCGTTCTTCCCCCACAGAAAGATGTGCTTTGCATCCTTCAGCTCCGACAGATCGCGGCTGTCCTCCTCGCCAAAATCGAGCATTTGTGCGGCGTCGCCCGCGCCCGAGCAGATGTCGCCGCGCTTCTGCGTCACCGGCCCGAACCGCTCGAAGAAGTAGTCGGTCAGGTGCTTCAGGAGCCCGAGCGAGCCGCCGCTTCGGTAATGGAAGATGGCCGCGGGGCCAGACTCGGCGCGTATGCGGAGGAGCGCCTCGGCGGCGCGGGTGAGCGCCTCGTCCCACGAAATAGGTCGAAATTCCTCATCGAGCCGCGCGCGCCACAGCGGCGTGGTGAGGCGTGCGGGGTCGTACTGTGTCTCGAGGAAGTGGCTCGTGCGGTGGCACAAGAAGCCGCGCGTGATGGGGTGGTCGGGATCGCCGCGCAGGCGCGTCACCCGGCCGCCCTCGACCGTCGCGACGATGCCGCACACGTCGGGGCAGTCGCGGTTGCAGAGCGTCTTTCGGTGCTCCACCGCGCCGAGCCCGGGATCGCGCGCGCCGCGCGGCGCCGAGGTTGCCATGGCCGGCACCGTAGCGCATGGTTCGGGGGTGAGCGATCCCGTGTCCGCGCCCCGCCCCGTTGCGTCTCTCCGCGTCGCTGCGTGGGCCGCGCTCGTCGGGCTGGCCACGTTGGCCACGCTCTCCGGCGCGTGCAACTCGGTCTGCACCTCGGCCTGCGACAAGCAGTACAACGACTGCGTGCGAAAGGCGCCCTCGGGCACGTCGCACTACGACTGCGGCGAGCAGCAGCAGCAGTGCGTCTCCCGGTGCACCACGGGGCGCACCGCGGACAACCCCGAGGGTGAGCCGAACTGAGGGGGCCCATCCCGGTTCGCCGCCACCGGGCTGAAAGCCCGGGGCAGGGAAATCCGGGGATCAACCCGCTCAAAGCCCGCGGGGCGGGCTCGCCGTCGAGGTCGCGACGAGAGTCGAACAGCCCGCCGCTGCGGCGGGCTTCGCGCAACGCCACCCTGAGCTTTCCCTGCCCCGGGCTTCAGCCCGCGGGCAGATATCGCGCGTCCCCCTACCGCGACGCTCAACGCGTACCATGAGGTGATGAGTCGATCACGACGGCAGCGCGCGCTCGGCGCGCTCGGTGCGAGACGGGCGCTGCACCTCGCTGGGTTCTTCGCCGTCGCCGGAGCGGCCGCCGGGGTCGCGTGCGGCGGCGGGACGACCGCGAGCGACGACGCGGGGCCTGCGCCGATCGTCGCGCCCGCACCGAGCCCAACGACGCCCGACGCGCCGGACGCGTCCGACTCCAGCTCCCCTCGCGACGCCGGCGTCGACGCGGTCGTCGTCGACGCGGGCGCCGGGGACTCGGGCGGCGACGCCGTCGCGAGCGACGCGAGCGCCGACGCAGCGGACGCAGCGGACGCGGCGGACGCGGCCGTGAACGACGACCCGTTCGATCCGGCGAGCTGCGCGGGGCCCGCTCTGACCGACGCGGCGGCGCTCGCGAAGCTGGGCGGCGCGCCCCGGCTCAAGCTCGCGGACGCCACGCTCCTGCGGCGTACGCGCGCGTGCTCGGGCGCGACCCCCGCGACGTGCGGGCCTTGGGGCGCACCGGTGGTCCACACGCAGGCGCTGCTCACTTACTCGGGCGGCGTCGTCACCGACTACAAGACCTTCTCGTTCCCGACGCACCTCATCCTCTACACGCAGGCGGGCGCGCCGAGGTTCTCGGTGCGCCACGAGTCCGACTACCGGCACACCGCCACGACCGACGCGCGTGGCGTCGTGTTCCCCTCCGGAGCCTCGCCCATCGTGAACACGTATCCCATCATTTACGTTTGGGATTTCGCCCCCGCGCCGAACCGCTACGACGACCTCCAGGGCCTCTTGGGCACCCGCGCCGAGCTCACCGTCGCCGAGCGCTGCGCGCGCCTCGCGATCGCCAACGGCGTCTCGACGGAAATAGCTGCGCTCTACAAATATTGAGCGTGGCCATACACATGCAGAGTGCACGCATGCGCGCGCCGCGGCCTCAGCCCGGGGCCGGCTCGCCGAGCGGTCGTCGCGCCGCCTCTGCCTCCGCCTGCGCGAGCTGCTCCACCACGAAGCCGCCCGCAGCCCGGTAGAGGTAGACCTGGTCGTCCGCGAGGCGCCCGCCCACGAGGTGTCCCGTGCCGCGATCGCGGAGCCCGAGCGGGCCGGCGGGCTCCGCGAGAGAGAGCGTCGTGCGCGGCCGGGCCTCGTCGCCTCCGTCGAGCCGCGCGCTCCCCTCCACCGTGAGCTCCTCGCCCCGCACGACCACGCGGGGCCCGCGCTCGAGGCGCCCGTACGAGTTGTCGGCGCACACGAGCTCGAAGGGCTCGGCGTGGGCGCGCAGCACCACGGGCACGTCGCCCGTGGGCGTGTGCCCCACCACGAGCCGCGACACGCCGGCCCGCCGCAGCGCCGCGCGCACCTCCGGCGCCGGCAAGAGCGGGTTGTTGTGCGCGTCGGCGAGGCGGCCGTACACGACGCTCGCCTGGTGCAGGCGGGTGCCCGGGATGGGCGCCTGGTACGCGATCAGCGGCTCGTACGCGTCGCTCTCGAGGTCGCGCGCGCTGGCGTAGGCGTCGAGCTGCTCGGCGTACCAGCGGTTCAGGCCGAGGAGCCACGCGTCGACGCGCTCCTCACGCGTCGGGCTCCCAGGCACGTGCCCGAGGCTCTCGGGGGTGACGCCGCCGTGCACGAAGAGCGTCTCCCCGAAGCGCGCCGCGAGCTGGCACTGCGCGAGGTACCGGGTGGTCAGGCCGTCGCGCCCCACGTCGTCGAGGAACGACCCGACGACCGCGTCGTCGGCGCCGGGCCCGGAGACCCCGAGCTCGCTCGCGCGGTGGGCGAACGCCTCGCGCGCGCCCATGGTGTTCGCGAAGAGCCACCGGAGCAGCTCGGCGCGCGGGCCCTGACGCACCTCCTCCGGCGCCCGGGCGGACGGCTTGCCGCGGAGCTCGACGCGCAAGCGCAGCTTGTTCAGATCGCGGTTGCCCGCGAGCAGCACCACGCGGTCCGGGTGGCGCACCTTGGCGTCGAGCAGCGCCCGCGTCACGCGGCGCCCCGAGCTGCCTCGATCGATCGCGTCGCCCCCGAAGACGAGCCGCGCGCCCTCCGCCACGTCGATCACGTCGCCGCGGAGGCTCACGCCCGCGTGGCCGGCGAGCGCGTCGGCGAGCTTGTCCCAGCGCCCCTCGACGTCGGTCAGGTACACGATCTCCGTGGTCACGCCGCGAGCATACCCGCGCGGGCGTCGGCCGGGCGGGCTCGCGCGCCGCGACCGGCGAAAAGTGCGCGTATTTCGGTCACAAATGTGCGACGACGGGGAATGCGAACGAGCGCTCGTTTCCTCGCCGCCTCCTTCGGCCTCGCGGCCCTCACGCTCTCGGGCGCCGCCGGCGCGGAGGAGGAGAAGCCGGCCGCCCCCGCCACCGAGGCGCACGCCGAGGCCGCGCCCCCGCGCCCGCAGAAGAAGAACATCGTCCTCGCCGACCTCGGCCTGCACGTCATCGGGCTGGGCTTCCAGCGCACGGTGTCGCCGCACGTCGCGATCTCGGTGTCGGGCGGTCTCTACGATCCGTGGACCGTGACCGACAAGCTCGGCGACATCCGCGGCTGGATCATCCGCGCGCGGCCCTACTTCTTCGCGCTCGAGGAGGCCCCGCGCGGGCTGTGGTTCTCCCCGTTCATCCAGGGCGGCTCGGTGAGCGGCACCCAGGACGGCGTCGAGAAATCGGGCGGGACGGGCGCGCTCGGCGCGTCGGTAGGGTACGCGTTCCTGCTCGGCGACCTCCTCCACTTGTCGCTCGGCCTCGGCGGTCAGCTCCACTTCGCCAAGCTGAAGGGCAGCGCGGCGCCGCCGAGCTTCTACACGGCGGGCCTGCACCTCGACGCGACCGTCGGCTTCGCGTTCTAGCTCCGGCCGCCAGAACGCGAGCGACGAGCGACGAGCGACGAGCGACGAGCGACGAGCTACGAGCTACGAGACCGGGTGGTCCTTCATGTAGCCCTCGAAGCTCGTCGAGGGGAAGTCCTGCAGGATCGACCGCACCTTCGGCTCGGTGGACGCGAGGTTCACGTAGGCGCTGAACTTCGCGAGCGGCTTCATCGGCGAGCGCGGGTGGTGCGGATCGATCTCGCGCGGATGGATGTAATATACAACCGGTCGCTCCTCCGCGAGGACGCGGCGGCTCATGTGCCGGATCACCTCGTACGGGAAGAGCCGCAGGTACCCGCCGCCGAAGAAGCACATCGGCTTGCCGAGCACGTCGACCGCCGTGATGGGGAACTCGGTCAGCTTCGCGCCGCCCCCGAGGTCCATCACGTGGGGGGCGAGCTTGCTCGTGCGCATGCCGCCCGTGCGGTGCGGTGCGGGGAACACGGAGCTGTCGTATTCGTAGCCGGCGGCGGCGAGCTCCTCGAAGAACCACGGAGAGCGCTGGTCGACCGAGAAGCCCGGCGCGCGGTAGCCCTTCACGGCCTTGCCCGACGCGTCCTCGAGGACCTTCTTCGAGTCGGTGACATCCTTGCGGAAGCCCTCACGGGTGAGGTCGTAGATGCAGTGGTGGAAGAACCCGTGCGACGCGACCTCGTGGCCGCGCGCCGCGGTCTCCTTCACGAGGTCGGGGAAGCGCCGCCCGATGTAGCCGAGGAAGAAGCAGGTGACCTTCGTGTCGGTCTCGTCGAACAGGTCGAGGAACCTGCGCAGGTTCTTCTCCACGTGCGAGGGGATCGTGTCCCACTCCGAGGGCTTGGGCTCGTTCCGCATCGTGTTGAACCAGTCCTCCACGTCGACCGAGAAGATGCTGCGGCGCGGGCTGGCGGTAGCGGAGGTAGGGGAGGGCGAAGGCATGGGGGCTCCCGAGCGAGAGGGGGGATCGCGGGCTCCGGCGACACTAGCCGCTGACCGAGGCAGGGGCACCCCAAACGCGCACCGGAAGCGCTCGGATTTGCATTTCTTTCTCGTAAGCCCGCTGATATCCGCTTGGCCATGCAGCCCGACCAGGTACGCGCATGCTCCGCAGGGCGTGGCCGCCGGGTGCCTGCATGAGCGCCGATCCCGCGCCCTCGCCGGCGCCGCTCCGCCATGGGAGGAGACCCCGCGTCCTCTTCCTCGTCGCCTCCGACTGGTACTTTCTGTGCCATCGCCTCTCGCTCGGGCTCGCGGCGCAGGCGGCCGGATACGACGTGACGATCGTCACGCCCAAGGGGCCGTACACCGCGCAGATCGAGGCGGCCGGTCTGCGCCACGTGCCGCTCGTGATGGATCGTCAGGGCCGAAACCCCCTCTCGGACCTCGACACCATCCGCCGGCTCGTGGAGCTCTACCGGCGCGAGCGCCCCGACGTGGTGCACCACGTGGCGATCAAGCCCATGATCTACGGCACTGTGGCCGCCAAGGCGGCGCGCGTGCCCGCCATCGTCAACGCGATGCCCGGCATGGGCTACGTGTTCCTGAACAAGGACCCGCTGTCGCGCGCCATCCGCGTGATGGTCGAGACCTCGTACAAGGCGCTCCTCACGGCGCCCAACACGCGCACCATCCTCCAGAACCCCGACGACCTCGAGAAGTGGATCGCGTGGGGCGTCATGCGCCGCGACCGCGTCGTGCTCATCCGCGGCGCCGGCGTCGACACCGACCGCTTCGCGCCCGCGCCGGAGCCCGAGGGCCCTTGCTTCGTCGTGCTGCCCGCGCGCCTCCTGAAGGACAAGGGCGTCCGCGAGTTCGTGGAGGCCGCGCGCGCGCTCCGCGCCGAGGGCGTTCCCGCGCGCTTCGGTTTGGTTGGCGAGCCCGATCTCGGCAACCCCGCCTCCATCACGCCGGCCGAGGTGGCCGCGTGGGTGAGCGAGGGCCTCGTCGAGACCCTCGGCTGGCGCGACGACATGGACCGCGTGCACCGCGAGTCGCACGTGACCTGCCTGCCCTCCTACGGCGAGGGGCTGCCCAAGGCGCTCCTCGAGGCGGCCGCGGCCGGCCGCGCGATCGTGTCGACCGACGTACCAGGCTGCCGCGAGGTGGCGCGGCACGACGAGAACGCGCTCCTCGTGCCGCCCCGCGACGCCGTCGCGCTGACCGACGCGCTCCGCCGCGTCATCCTCGACAAGGAGCTGCGCCAGCGCCTCGGCGCGCGAGGCCGCGAGATCGCGCTCGCCGACTTCGACCAGCGGCACGTCGCGCGCGCCACCCTCGGCGTCTACGCCGAGCTGCTCGCGCGCGTCCCGGCTTGAGCCGCGCGCCCACCACCCGTCACAGGAGCGGCGGCTCGGGCAGCGTCACCTTCACGGGCACCGGGGCGTAGGCCACGGCGCCCCGACCGGCTACTTGCACTCGAGCGCGCGCAGCGCCTCGATCTCCGCCTTGAGCACGGGGTCGTTCACGAGCGCGAGGATGGCCGCGTCGTCGATGCCGAGGTTCGGCAGGCTCTTCGTCGCCTCGAGGTAGAAGTCCGCGCGGTCCCACACCGTGAGCACCGCCTTGCGCCAGCAGGGGTCCTCTCGGATGAGCTTGTAGGCCGCCGGGTAGCTCGCCTTCGCGAGGAGCAGGTAGCGCTCGATGTACCACTGAAATGTGAGTATTCCGTCACGTTCGCTCACCTTGCGGGAGCGGTAGCGGTCCTCGAACGCGTACGCGGTGGCGAGCGAGTTGACGTATTGGGTGGTCTCCTCGAGCACCGAGCTGAAGCCCTGATCGCCGCCCTGGAAGGTGGTGTCGTCGGGGTTGCCGTCGAGGTAGACGTCCGCGTAGGTGTCGCACCCGGGGCGCGACTGGCCGCCGCAGGCGGGCCGCTTCGCCGCGTACGCGTCCTTCGTGATGCGGCTCCGCGCGAACGTGACGCCGCCGCGACCCTGCGCGTCGCCTTGGCTGCACTTGAAGATGACGTCGGTGCGCACGTTGTACGTGCTGGAGCTCGCGCCCCGGTCGGTGAGGTCGAAGAAGTGCCCGCACTCGTGCACCACCGTGGAGAGCTGCCGGATCACCGCGTCGCCGCTCGACTTGTCGCCGAGGAACCGGTCGATGCAGCTGCCGCCGATCGCGGTGTTCGCCAGGCCGCCCTCGACGAGCCACTTGCCGAGCGGGTAGCGGCGCTCGAGCACCGACAGCACGTACGGCGACGGGTTCGCGGCGCTGAAGGCTACGCCGGTGAGATCGGCCGTGTTCGTGGGGAGGGTCTCGCTGTACTTGGTCGCGCCGCACGGGGCGGGCGGCGGGGCGGCGCCGTCCGGGAGGGGGCCGCCGCCGTCGGGCGTGGGCGCGATCGCGCCGTCGGGCAAGGGGGCGGTGCCGGCGTCCGGGTCGGTCCCAGGCTCGCCGTTGGGATCGCCGCTGCACGCAGCGACGAGGGATGTGCACACGGCGAGCGCGAGGGACGCCGCGAGAGAGGTAAAGGTCGTTGACTTCATGGCTCGCTAGGCCTCAGGGCGGGCACTCGATGGTCAGGTGGTGCGACGCCGTGCTCCGGCAGGTCCCGCCGCCGCACGAGGGGACGAGCGGCGAGACGCAGTCGCACGTCCAGCTGTCGGAGCAGGCGGCTGGGTAGTCGACGCAGCGGTACAGCGTGCCGCCGACGTCGGCGCGCTCGACGCAGTACTGGTTGCCAGGGCAGGTCACGGTGCCGCAGGGCGTGGGCGCGCAGAAGAGGCAGAGCATGCCGGACGCGTAGCTCTCCCACACGCCGGCCGTGCAGCGGAATTTGTTGCCCGAGGTGCAGCAGAGGTCGACGTCGCCGCAGGCGGTCGCGCCGGGCCCGCAGGGCTGGCCCGCGACGGGGTTCCGCGTGCACGCGGGCGGCGCGGCGTCGGCGGCGTCCGGGGCCGCGGCGTCGGCGGCGTCCAGGGCCGCGTCCGGTGCCGCGTCGGGGGTGGCGTCCGGCGCGGCGTCCGCGGGAGGAGGGAGGACGTCCGGTGTGGCGTCGGCGGGCGGCGGGGGCGCGAGGGGCGCCGGCTCCGTCACCACGTTCGACCAGTCGAGGCCGTACACCGCGTTCGAGATGCAGCTGCGGGGTCCGAACGGAACGTCGGCCGCACTCTCGAGCCAGGTCTTCTGCAGGCCCTTCGAGTCGAGCTCGAAGAGGAGCATCACCTCGCCAGTGGCTCCGGCGTCGAGCGCTTCCCACTCGGCCAGGCCCTCGCGCACGTCTTCTTCGAGGGCCTCGAACGCGTAGCCGAGAATCTCGAGCTCCTGCGCTGCCCGTGCGCCGGGCGCCGCGCGCTTGTCGAGAGGCTGCT
>DAORJJ010000061.1:0-20181 GCA_035439005.1 Polyangiaceae bacterium
CGCCTCCGCCGGTCGCGTCCGCGCCTCCCGCCGCGATGCGCCCCGCCTCCCACGTCCTCGAAGAGCTGGCGCGCGCGGGCGTCTTCGAGGGCGCGAGCGACGCGCCGTCGTGGGCCGCCGCGGAGCCTCCGCCGCCGCAGAAGCGGCGCGCCCTGGTCGTCGGGGCGCTGCTCGTCGCCGCGTTGGGCGGCGCCACGGGAGGGTTCTTCTTCGACCGCGACCGCGACGCCAAGCGGCACGCGCAGGCCGAGGCGCTCCTGGCGAGCGTAGACACGGAGCTCGCGGCGAAACCGAGCGCGGTCGACGAACACGGGGCGCTCGCGGAGGCCTTCGCGCTCGACCCGGGGTCGGGGCACGCGGCGCGCGCGTGGGTGCGCGCGCGTGTGATCGCGGGCCTCACGCGCGGGCCCGAGCACGCGGCGCTCGTCGAGCCGATCGCCCGCGCGCGGCGCGCCGGCGTGCCGGAGCCCGAGCTCGCCTACGCGGTCGTCGCGCAGGCCCTCTTCGACGACGATCTCCTCCGCGGCGTGCAGCTCGTGGCGACGTGGGACGAGCGCGCTGCGCGCGAGTCGGACTACCAGCTCGTGGCAGGGCTCGTGCTCGCCCGCGCGGGCGCGCCCGACGCGCGACGCCGCTTGCTCGCGGCCACCCGCCTCGCGCCGGCGAGCCCCGTCGCCGAGCTCGCGCTGGCGCGCCATGTGGCGATCGTCGGTCCGCCCGACGAGGCCGCGGCGCTCGCGCGGAGATACCAGGCCGCGCACCCCGCCGCGCCCGAGGGGGCCGCGCTCGTGGCGCTCGCGTGGGCGACCGGCGCGCGGGCAGAGGCGGCGCCGCCCGAGGTCGCGCAGACGCTCACGGGCGCGGCGGGGCTGCCGCGATCGCTGCGCCTCGTCCCACACGCGCTCCGCGCGCTCGACGCGCTGAAGAGCCCGGAGACGCACGAGGGCGCGCGCCGCGAGCTCGACGCCGCGGTCGCGGTGGCCGAGGGCCCAGACGAGACGTGCTGGCTGGGCGAGCTGCCGCTCGATGCGGGCGCGGCGTGGGGGGCGGCGTTCGCGACGCGCGTCGCGGCGCGCGTCGGCGCCGGAAGCCCCCTGCACCCGCGCGCGCGGCGCCTCGCGACGCGCGGGGCGCTGGCGTCCGCGCGGCTGCCCGAGGCGGCGGCGGCCGTCCGAGGGCTCGACCCGAGCGACCCGCTCGTCGCGCTCGTGGGCGCCATCGACGGCTATGAGCAAGCGTCCGCGGCGGACCTCGGCAAGCACCTCGACGCGCTGAGACCGCCAGGCCCGGGCGCGGCGAAGGGCGCCGTGAGCTCCCTCGTCCGGCCGGCCATGCTCAACGCGCGCGCGATCCTCCTCGGGACGACGCTCCCCAAAGCGGAGGACCTGCTCGCGCTGGCGAGCACGCCCGACCCGTGGGCGGAGCTGCTCGCGATCGACGCGGCGCTCGACGCAGGCGATCTGGCGACCGCGGCCCGGATCGCGCCGCGGCTCGGCGGGGCCTCCCCCGAGCGCGCGGCGCGGCGGGCGAGGCTCGCGCGCTACCGAGGCGATCTCGTCGCCGCCGAGGCCGAGAGCCGGCTCGCGATCGGGACGAGGGACCAAGCGATAGCGGATGGGGGTAGTCGCTGGAGAGACGATACTCCCGCCGCTCCCGTGTCCTGGCGCGCGGTCGTCGAGCGGCTGCTCGTGCTCGTCGCGCGGAAGGAGCGCGGCCTCGCGCTCGACGTCACGCGGGACTACCCGTTCCCCCGGGACCTCCAGCCCTTCGCGGAGGCCATCGCGCGCGGCGGCGCCCGCGAGCTCCGCGACCCCGGCGCGCTCGGCCCGGACACCCCGGTGCCCGTCCGGCTGCTCATCGCGCGCGCGTACGGCGCCGCGCGCGACCGGAACGCCGGGTTCACCTACGTGCAGCGCCTGGTGAAGGCGGGCTTCACGAACCCGGACGTGGCGCTCGCGGCGGAGGGCGTGAACCTGCCCCCGGTCAGTCCGCGCTCGCTGGCCCCCTGAACGCTGCGCTCAGTCGTCGCCGATGACCCACTCGACCCGGTCGCCCTCGCCCTGACGCGACACGAAGCCGCGCCCGATGAGCGTGTCGACGAGCTGCTCGGCCTCGAGCTGTGAGCAGGCGAGGTGCGCGCCCACCGCGTCGCGCATGCGGGTGCGCCCCACCACGGCGCCAGCCACCACGGCGCCGCAGGCGGCGCGGAGGGCGGCGGCGAGCTCGGCGAGGTCGACGCTGGTGGGGTCGAGTCGGGTCATGGCTTCACCCTAGCACGCGCTCGCGTCTTTTCGAACGCTCTCCCGCTTCTGTCGTGAAAAGCGACAGATCGCTCGAGGCGCGGGGGCGGCGAGACGGCGAGGCGCTGGCGAATCCGGTGGCCTCGGCGAATTCGGTGGTAGCGTGACGGCGGCAGATTTGCCCAGCAGTCGAAGGAGCACCCGATGGCGACGAAAGCCCAGGCCGCGAGGGCCGAGCAGCAGCGAAACGCGAACCCACCCAAGCCCAAGAAGGCGCGGAGGGCCCGCCGTGACACGGAGGTCGACACGTCGCTCCCGGGCGTGAGCGCGACCGATCGCAAGGTCGGCGCGGGCCGCACGGCGGGCCGCAACGCCTCGAAGGCGGCGGCGCGCAAGGGCGGCGCGCAGCTCGAAGACTCGGCCACTGGAACGCCGAGCCGCAAGTCGACGCGCAAGACCCAAGGGGGCACAACGACGACCTCGAACCTCGAGCGCCGCGCCACGCGCGCGGTCCGCTCGCCGAAGGCGCGGGCGACGAAGGCCGCGGCCGGCACGAAGGCCAAGCCGGCACCGAAGGCCAAGGCCCCCGCCAAGGCCAAGGCTCCCGCCAAGGCCAAGGCTCCCGCCAAGGCCAAGGCTCCCGCCAAGGCCAAGGCCCCCGCCAAGGCCAAGGCCCCCGCCAAGGCCAAGGCCCCCGCGAAGCGCTGAGCGTTCGGAGCGCGGGGCTAAACCCGGGAGAGCACGGCCTGCGGGACGGGGACGAGCTCCTTATTCCCGTCGAGGCACACCATCTCGACCACCCCGCGCACGAGCAGCGTCTCGCCTCGGAAGACGTCTTGCTTGAACACCATGCGAAACTCGCCCGAGAGGGAGGCGACCGAGCGCACCTCGAGCGCGTCCCCGAACACGGCGCCTTGCTTGAAGGCGAGCTCGCACCTGTAGACGACGAACCCGAGGCCCGCCTCGTAGAGCTTCACGAGCTCCGGCACGCCGAGCAGGTGCTCGCGCGCCCGCTCGAAGTACTTCAGGTAGTTGGCGTGGTAGACGACGCCGGAGTGGTCCGTGTCTTCGTAGTAGATCTGCACGGGAAAGACGGCGGGAGGCACGCCCGGCACGCTACTATTTCTTGAGGGGTCCCGCACGATGTCCGCCCGACGGCGCTGGGCCGCGGCGCGCGGCGAGGCTCAGCCCCGCGTGCCCGCGCGGGTCCTCGCGAAGAGGTAGGGCGCCGTGAACAAGGTGGCGGGCGCCTCGACCGAGACGAGCGCGAGGACCGGATCGCGGAGGCGCGCGGTCGCGGCGGCGTCGTCGAGCTCGGTCGCGAGCGCGAGCCCGTCCTTGGCGAGGCGCTCCGCCTGCGCGTAGTGGCCCTCGCACGCGAGCGCGTCGACGAGATCGACGAGGACGTCGAGGCGCGCTCGCGCGGTCTCGGCCGAGCCGTAGGCCTCTTTCAGCACCCCCACCGCGTCGTTCGCGCGGCCGCTGGCGCAGAGGAGGCGGCCGAGCTTGCGGCCGAAGACGAGGCGCGCGCTCTGCGCGTTGGAGAAGTCGCCGCGCACCTCGAGCCAGCGCGCGGCCGCGAAGCCGTTCGCGAGGGCCGCGATCGCGCCCTCCGCGTCGCCGCGCGCGAGGCGGAGGTTGGCGGCCTCTTCGACGAGGAGGAACGACTCGAAGCCAGGGTGCCCGCGCACCGCGTGGTAAGCACACAAGCCGACGGGCAGGCCCGCCGCCTCGTAGGCCTCGGCGAGGCCGGCGTGGATGCGATCGAGCGCCCCGGCCGGGGTCGTGGCGATGACCACGCGCCGGAACATGCGGTGGCGCACAACGGGGAACGCGTACTTGCCCGGCTCGACGAAGCCGCCCGCGACGAGCGCCTTCACCTCCGCGCGGAGGTCCCGCAGCAGCGAGGCGGCCGCGGCGTTTCCCCCGGCGACGGCGATGAGCTGGAGGGCGCGGCGCTCGCTCGGCCCGAGGCGCAGGATGCGCTGCTCGATGATACCGGTCAGCGTAGGCGGGGGCTCCGCCTCGCCCTCTTCGTCGACCCAGCGCCGGAGCTGGTCGAGGTAGAGCGGCTCGAACTCGTTCGCGGTCACGTCGAGCGCCTGGATCGCCTCGGTGGAGCCCTCGAGCGCGGCGACGGCCTGCGCCCGCGAGATTCCGCCGAGCTCGCGCGACGGGATCGGGAGCGGGAAGCGCGGGTTCGGGGGGGCTTCGCTCGCCAGCAACATGCCAAAGCGCTCACCGCGCATGCGGCGCACGAACGACGAGAGCGCCACCAGCGAGGCGCCGTCGAGGGTGTCGGCGTCGTCGATGACCAGGAGGACCGGCGCGCCGTTCGCGGCGGCGAGCGCGCGGCGCCCGGCCCACGCGAGCGCGCGGATCGGCGTCTCTTGGGCGTTCGCGGCGCTGACCTCGTCCAGCGCGCCGCCAAAGACGACGCGGAGCCCGGCGGCGGCGGACGGATCGCGCCCCGCGGCGGAGCCGTTGGCGAGGGAGGGCTCCGCCGCGTCGACGGCGAGGAGGGACGCGATGATCTGCTGGAGGCCGCCGTAGCCAATCTCCCAGAGCGGCGGCGGTGGCACGACAGGGGCGACGACGTGGACCCCGCGCGCGGCGGCGCGCGCGGCGACCGAGGCGAGGAGCGTGCTGCGGCCTTGCCCGAGCCGCCCGTGCACGACGACCGCTGGGCCGGCCGGCTTGGCGAGCTGCGCCTCGACCCACGCGAGGTCGAGGGCTCGTCCTTCGTTCACCGGCGTCGCCCGCGTGAGGCGAGGCACGGCCGGGGAGCTCGGCTCGCCGGTGCCCCGGGACGGAGGGGGCGGCGGGAGCGTCCAGCCGCGGCGCTTCGTGCCGCTCGCGACCTGCAGCGCGTCGGCGAAGGCGTCGGCGGTGGGGTACCGCTCGAGCGGGTTGATCGTCATCGCGCGGAGGCACACCTCGGCGATGGCCGCGGGCAGATCGCGCTCGGGCACGACGGAGCGAGGATCGGGCCGCGGCGCGGTGGCGTGCTGGAACATCAGCGCGACCGGAGTGAGCCCCGTGAAGGGCAGCGAGCCGGTGAGCATCTGGAAGAGCACGATGCCCGCGGCGTAGATGTCGGCCGAGGGCGTGACCGCGCCGTTGTTGATGACCTCGGGCGCCATGAACGCCGGTGTGCCGACGGCCATGCCGTCCCGCGTGACGCCGGGGCCGTCCTCGAGGCGCGCGACGCCGAAGTCAATGACCTTGACGAGATCGGCGCCGCCCTTGCGCTCGAGCATGATGTTCTCGGGCTTGACGTCGCGGTGCACGACGCCCTCGCGGTGCGCCTCACCGAGCGCGGCCAGGAGCTGACGCTGGATGTGGAGCGCGCGCTCGAGGTCCACGGGGCCGGCCGCGATGAGGTCCTCGAGGGCGACGCCGCTGAGGTGCTCCATCACCAAGAAGAGCCCCTCCCCCACCGAGGCCTGGAAGCGACCGAAGTCGAAGACGCTCACCACGTTGGGGTGGTTGAGGCGACTGGCGGCCTGCGCCTCGACCATGAAGCGCTCGGCGATCCCGTCCTGGGCCTGGAGGTGGCGGTGGATGACCTTGACGGCGACGCGGCGCCCGAGCGCGACCTGCACCGCTCGGTACACGCGGCCCATGCCGCCCGCGCGGATGAAGCCGTCGATGCGGTAGCGGTCCGCGATGGTCGCGCCGAGGAGGGGGTCGCCCGTCGCAGGCCTCCCGCACGCGGAGCAGGCCTCCACCGACACTCCCAGGCAAATGGCGCAACCCGACGCCACCAGTTCTTTGTTCGCCACGCGCCCTCCACGGTCGAGCATGGCACGCGGCGCGACGGAGCGAAAGTAGGTCAACCGAGACGAGCAGCCACGACGGCGCCTATGGTGGCCGTCCCTTCCATGCCACCGCATCCCCCCTCGGAGCCCCCCGTCCGCGAGCCGTCCCTGCGCGGCGCGGCTCTCGAGGCGGACCCCGAGCGCCGCGCGTTCCTGGCACTGCTCCGGCGCTTCGGGCGCGAGGCCACGTCGTTCGTCGCCCTGGGCGCGGGCTTCCGGTATCTCTGGCTCGACGACGACCTGTGCGTGCCCTACGTCGACACGGGCAGCGCGTGGGTCGCTGCGGGCTCCCCCGTGGGGCCTCCGGAGCGTTGCGCGGCGGCGGGGCGCGCGTTCTCGGAGCGCGCTCGCGAGGCGGGGCGCGGGGCCGTCTTGTTCGCGACCGAAGAGCCCTTCGCGAGCGCGGCGGAGCTCTGCTCTCTGCGGGTCGGCGAGCAGCCCGTGTGGGCCCCCGCGTCGTGGGCCGCCACCGTGTCGCGCGTCCGCAGCTTGAAGGAGCAGCTCCGCCGCGCGCGGGCGAAGGGGGTGCGGGTCGAGCGCCTCGCGAGCGCAGAGGTCGAGCAGGCCGGGCGCCGCCGCGGAGCGGTGCACTCGCTCATCGCGCGGTGGCTCAGCACGCGACCGATGGCGCCGATGGGCTTCGTGGTGCAGGTCGCGCCGTTCACGTTCTCCAGCGAGCGGCGCTACTACGCGGCCTGGCGCGGCGGGCTGCTCGTGGGGTTTCTGGGCCTGTCGCCCATCCCCGCGCGGGACGGCTGGCTCTTCGAGAACCTCCTGCGCGATCCGCGCGCGCCGAACGGGACGGCGGAGCTGCTGTTCGACGGGGCGATGCGCGACCTCGCGACCGACGGAGTGGCCTACGCGACCTTCGGCCTCGCGCCGCTCGCGGGCGAGCTCCCCGCGTGGCTCGCGCTCGCGCGCCGCGGCGGGCAGCCGCTCTACGACTTCGCGGGGCTCTACGCGTTCAAGGCCAAGCTGCGCCCGGCGCTGTGGGAGCCTGTGTTCGTCTCCTACCCGCAGGGTCCGCCGGCGCTCGTGCCGATCTATCACGTGCTCCAAGCCTTCGCGGGCCAGGGCTTCGTGCGCTTCGGGCTCGCCACGCTCCTCCGCGGGCCGGGTGTGGTGCTCCGCGTGCTCACGGCGACGCTCGTCCCCTGGACCGCGGCGCTCGCCCTCGCCGCGCCCGACCGGTGGTTCCCCTCCCCGCGCGTGCGGTACGCCTGGACCGCCTTCGACGTGGCGCTGACCCTCGGCCTCGTCGCGCTCCTCGTGCGGTGGCGGCGCGCGCTGGCCACCGGGCTCGCCGTGGCGGTCACGCTCGACGCGGCCGTGACGGCGGCGCAGGCGCTGCTGTGGAACGCGCCGCGGGTGGAGACCGTGGGAGACGTGGCGGCCGCGCTCGTGTCGGTCTGCGCGCCCGCGCTCGCGGCGGCCGTGCTGTGGGGCGCCCGCACGAGACACGCGCGCGCCGAGACCGTCGAGGGAGCCGGGGGACCTCATGCTAGACTCGAGCGGCCATGACCGAGCCGCACCACGTCGAGCTCGAGCTGCGCCGCACGGAGCGGTACCTGGTGTACGAGGCCATCGCGAAGGGCGGGATGGCCACGGTTCACCTCGGCCTCCTGCAGGGCGCCTTCGGGTTCTCGCGCCTCGTCGCCATCAAGCGCCTGCACGCGAACTTCACCTCGGATCCGCGCATCGTCGGGATGCTGATCGAGGAGGCTCGCCTGGTCTCGCGCATCCGCCACATCAACGTGGTGCCCACGCTCGACGTCATTCAGTCGAGCGGCGAGGTGTTCGTCGTCATGGAGTACGTGTGCGGCGCGCCGCTCGCGCGGCTGCTCCGCGACGCGGCGAAGCGCGGGTCGCTGATCCCCGTGCCCACGCTCGTGACGATCCTCACGGGGGCGCTGCGGGGCCTCCACGCGGCGCACCGCGCGACGGATCTCGAGGGCGCGCCGCTCGGCATCGTGCACCGCGACGTGTCACCTCAGAACATCCTGGTCGGCGTGGGCGGGCTCGCGCGGATCATCGACTTCGGCGTAGCCCACGCGTTCACGAACCAAGACAAGACCCGCGACGGCGAGTTCAAGGGCAAGCTCTCGTACGCGGCGCCGGAGCAGATCTCGGGCGAAGCGGTCACACCCCGCACCGACGTGTTCGCGGCGGGGATCGTGCTGTGGGAGATGCTCACCGGCGAGCGCCTCTTCAAGGGCGACAACGACTTCGACACGTACCGAAACGTGCTGCTCCAGGAGATCGTCGACCCGCGCCGCCTCTACGAGGGCGACGCGAAGATGCGCGCGGCGCGCTCGCAGGCCGAGATCGACGCCCTCGGCGCCATCGCGATGAAGGCCCTGCAGCGCGACCCCGCGAGCCGGTTCGCGAGCGCGCAGGAGATGTCGCTCGCGCTGGCGGGGGCCGCGAAGGGCGCCCCGCTCCCCGAGGTGGGCGAGTGGGTGAAGCTCTGCGCGGCGGACCGCATCGCGCGCGAGCAGTCGATGGTCTCGATGATCGAGCGGCGCGCCGAGGCCCGCCGCGGCGCGACGCCCGCGCCGACGGTCCTTCCGCTCCTCGGGTCCGCGTCCCTCGAGGGCGCGCCGGCTCCCTCGCGTGACGCCGCCCCGGCTCGGTCGCCAGACCCCGCGCCCGGGCCCCCGCCCAGCGCCGCGGGCGACGGGTCGCCTTGGCCCTCGATCCCGTTCGTGGCCGCGGCGGTGCTGGTGCTCGCGGCCTCGCTCGGGGGGGCGCTCGCGGGGGCCGCGCTCGGACACGCTCCGGACACCGCGGCGCAAGGCCGCTGACGCGACCGCGGTTTTGCCGCCCTCCGCGGCTTCCGCTAGGGTGGCCCGGTGAACGTCGCTCCCCGGGTCTTCCGCACCGCTCGCGGGGCCCTCTGGCTCCTCGCGGCCCTGTTGCTCACGGTCCTCACCGTGGCGCCCGGCGCGCGCGCCCTGGACGGCGGCGCCCCCGACGGCGGAACCGAGACCGCGCCCGAGGAGCCCTCGCCCGGGGTGGACACGCTCAGACAGAATACTGAGCATATTCATGCATTTACCAAGGGAAAGCTCGACGTCGCCGTCGACCCGAAGGGGCTCTTCGACGTCCCCCTGGACGACGACGCGACCGTGGAGCTCGAGGCGCGCCGGCTCGGCACGCTCCTCCGGGAGATCGACGCGCCCGCGCCTGCGCCGTCGAGCGGCCGCGGCGCGGCGCCCAAGGGCCGCGATCGACCGGTCGACGCGGGCGCGCTGAAGGACGCCGGGAGCCGAGCGAGCGAGCTGTGGGAGGCCCGGATCAAGCTCGACCGCGCGCGGCTCTCCTTCTACTCGCTCCCCTCGGCGCGGCGCCGCGAGCTGCTCGCGCAGCACGCGAAGCGCCAAGCGGAGGCCGCGCCGCCCCCCTCCGAGGCCGAGCTGCTGGAGCAGCGCGCGGCGGAGGAGCGCGCGCGCGCCGTGCTCGCGGCGCAGCAGGCGCGGTCCGAGGCCGAGCGGCTCGTCTCCGAGGAGCTCACGCGGATGCTCGACGTCGAGCGCGCTCAGCGCGCGTTCGATCAAGATCTCACGAAGCGGCGTGAGGAGCTCGAGGCGCGGCTCGAGGCGACCCTGGGCGCGCAGCGCAAGGCGCGCGAGCTCCGCGAGAAGGGGGAGCCGTCCGACGTCGACACTGGCTACGACGCGCTCCGCAAGACGCTCGCGACCTCCCGAGCCGAGCTCGCGGAGGCCCTGGACGACCTCGGCCGCGAGGCGGGGGGCGCGCCCGCACCTGGGCCCACGGCGCTCGCCAACCTGCCCCCCACGGTCGACGCCGGCCCCGCGCGCGCCGCGCGCGCCCGCGCGGTCGCCTACGCGACGCGCCTCGACGGCGAGCAGCAAGCGCTCCGCGAGGAGCGCGCGACGCAGCTCTTCGCGGAGATCGGCGCGCTCAACGTCGAGCGCCTCGCGCTCCTGCCGCACCTCACCGCCGGCAAGCGCGAGGCGGTGACGGGCTTCGGCGAGCAGGGCGTGGACCACGTGACGTCCGAGCTGCGGCAGCTCGCGCTCATCGTGCGCTACCACCGCCACGCTGCGGGTCGCTGGGTCTCGTCGCTCGGGATACGGGGCAAGGCCTCGGGCCAGACCCTCGGGCGCTCGCTCCTCCTGCTGTTCGAATGGCTCGGCGCCATCCTCGCGTTCGTTTGGCTCCGCAAGCGCACCCCCGAGTGGCTCGCCAAGGGCCGGGAGCGGGCGCTCGAGCTCGACCGGCACGAGCGCCTCACCTCGCCGAGCATCGGCACCCGCGCCTTCTCCTTCGCGCTCGACGTCCACAAGCCGGTCGAGTGGCTCGCGCTCGCGCTGGTCATGGCGTGGATGCTCCCCGACAGCGCGGCCGACGTCCTCGAGGTCGAGCTCGTCGCGGTGACGGTCCAGTGGTTCATCGGCGGGGCGCTCGTCGTCGACCTCGTCAACGCGCTCGCGGGGGAAGGGCCGCGCGCGGCGGCGCGGGACGACGACACCCCGGCGCTCCGGCTCAAGTCGCTCAGGCTCGTCGGGCGCGTGGTCGTGGTGTTCGGGCTCATCCTCACGCTCAGCACGAAGCTCGTGGGCCAGGGCACGATCCACCGCTGGGTCCTCTCGACGTGCTGGTTCGCCTCCGTCCCCGTGGCGCTCGTGCTCGTGCGCTGGTGGCGCGAGGTCGTGTTCGCGAGGGCCGCGCGGGCCCGGCGCGAGTCCCCCTTCGAGCGCTGGGTGCTGGCGAACCAGCGGGGCTGGAAGAGCCTCTTCGCGGCCTCCGCGGGAGCGGCGTACCTCTTCGGGCGTGGCGCGATCCGCGGCGTGCGGAGCTGGGTGGGGCGCTACGGCGTGACCCGCCGGGTGCTCGCCTACCTGTTCCGGCGCCAGCTCGACAAGCTGAGCGCCGAGCGCACCGACCTCGCGACCACGCCCATCCCCGACGACACGTTCGACGCGCTCGGGCCCGACACGGCGTCGAAGGCGTGGGTGAAGACCGAGACCGACGAGGCCATCGAGGCGCTGCTCGAGCGCATTCGCAGCCGTCGCGGCGGCGTCGTCGCGGTCGTCGGGCAGCGGGGCATGGGCAAGACGGCCCTCCTCCGCCACCTGCACGAGGAGTTCCCCGACACCCTCCGGCTGCGCCTCCCGGCCGAGGGCATCCACGCGCTGCGCGGAGATCTCGCAGAGGCCCTCGGGGCCGATCCGTCCACCTCGCTCGAGCACCTGGCCGCCGCGCTCAACACCTCCGAGCGCGGCCGCGCGCTGCTCCTCGACGACGTCCAGCGCTTCATCCAGCCCGTGATGGGCGGCCTCGCGCCCTTCGACGCGCTGCTGGATCTCGCGAGCCGACACTGCACGAAGACGACGTGGGTGCTCGCGCTCGACGACGTCATCTGGCTCTTCCTGCAGCGCGCCCGCGGCGCGCGCCCGCTGTTCGATCGCGTCATTCGGCTCTCGCCGTGGCCCGAGGAGCAGATCATCGAGCTGTTGCACGCGCGCACCGAGCAGGTGGCGCTCGCCCCGTCGTTCGAGCACCTCCGCGAGGATCTCCCGCCGAACGCGGACGAGATCGACAAGCAGGACGCGCTCGCGCGCTGCGAGGGCAACTACTACCGGCTGCTTTGGGACTACGCGGCGGGCAACCCGGGCGTGGCGCTGCACATGTGGCGGCGCTCGCTCGGCCTCGACGCGGAGGGCGTCCCCCATGTCCGCTTCTTCCAGGCGCCCGACACGACCGAGCTCGAGGCGCTCCCCGATCCGGCGGTCTTCGTGCTGCGCGCCGTCATGCAGCTGGCCCCGGCCACGACGCGCGAGCTCGGCGAGGCCACCATGCTGAGCGCGGCCGACGTCGCCGACGCGCTGCGCTTCGCCCTGGCCCACGGCTATGTGGCCGCGGAGGACGAGCGCTACGTCATCACCTGGGCGTGGTTTCGCCCCATCGTCCTCTTCCTCCAACGCCGCCACCTCCTCGTCACGTGAGGCCCCCCATGAGTCCCCGAAAGGCCCGCCTCTGGCTCGCCGGCGCCGTCGCCGCGCTCTCGCTCCACTTGCCTCGCGGCGCGGCGGCGCAAGAGGCCCCCGACGTCGCGAAGCTCGCGGGGTTCGTGCGCTGGGGCGGCATGTTCATCTCCGTCCTCGTCATCATCGGGGCCGCCGTCGTGCTGCGCGTCCTCACCAACGTGGCCGACCAGCTCGGCCGGCGGTTCGCCAACCGCCGCCCGACGATTCAGAAGTACGAGTCGGTCGCGCGGTTCGTCGTGTACATCGCGGCGCTCGGCGTCTGCCTCTCTCTCACGTTCAAGCTCGACTCGACGACCCTCACGGTCATCGGCGGCACGCTGGCCGTCGCCGTGGGCTTCGCGATGCGCGACCTCATCGCGGCGCTGATCGCCGGGATCACCATCATGTTCGACCGCCCCTTCCAGGTGGGCGACAGGGTCGAGTTCGCCGGCCAATACGGCGACATCATCAAGATCGGCATACGCAGCGTGCGGATGAACACGCTCGATCACAACATCATCACCATCCCCAACAACCGCATCCTGACGGACGTGACCTCGAGCGGCAACTGGGGCGCCCTGGAGATGCAGACGCCCTTCGATTTCTACATCGGGATCGATCAAGACGCCGAGCTCGCGGCGTCGCTCATCCGCGAGGCGTGCCTCACGAGCCCGTACGTGTTCCTCCCGAACCCCGTGCCGGTGCTCGCCAAGCAGGTCATCTTGCACGACTACGTCGCGATGCACCTGAAGGCTCGCCCGTACGTGTTCGACTGCAAGTACGAGAAGCCGTTCGAGACCGACGTGCACTTCCGCGTCGCCAAGGCCTTCCGCACGCACGGCATCCAGCCGCCCGCCGTGCTCCTTCGGCGCTCGGCCGATGTCGAGGCGCACGCCTACGGCGGCAGGCGCGTCCGCGAGCTCGGCGATCCGAGCGACACGCCCTGAGCCAGGCGCGGGGGGCGGCTCAGGGCTCTGCGCCCGTCTCCGCGGCGGGGGGCGGCGCGGGCGGCCGCCCGTGGTGGTGGACGTCGACCTGAGGGAACGGGATCTCGATGGAGGCGGCCTTCAGCGCCCGCCAGATGAGCTTCCGGAGGTCCGACTGCGCCCGCTTGTGGGCCCACACGTCTCGGGTCCACACGCTCACCTCGAAATCGACCGAGGAGGCGCCAAAGCCGGCGAGCAGCACGACGGGCTCGCGGTCGGGGTCCCGCGCGGGGAGCGAGCGGGCGGCGCGGAGGAGGACGGCCTCCACTTGGTCGAGATCGCTCGAGTACGCGACGCCCACGCCCACGCGGAGCCGGTAGATCGCCTCGGTGAGCGTGAGGTTCTTGACGGCGGCCTGCGCCAGCAGGCTGTTGGGGACGATGAGCTCCTCTTCGTCGAGGGTCACGGCGACGGTCGCGCGGATGCCCATGGTCCGCACGCGCGCGACGCGCCCGTCGAACTCGACGATGTCGCCCTCGCGAATGCTCCGCTCGGCGAGCAGGATCACGCCGGACACGAAGTTCTCCGCGACCTTCTGCATGGCGATGCCGATCCCGACGGCCACGACCGCGCTCGCCGCGAGCAGGGTGCCGATGTCGACCCCGGCCACCTGCAGCGCGGCCACGACCGAGGCCACGCGCCCCGCGTGCCCGGCGACCTGGGCGATGGTCGCGCGCCAGGGCGCGGTGGTCTCCGGCTTGCCGCGGATCCGCGAGGAGACCGCGGACGCGAGCGCGAAGCCGACGAGCAAGACGCCGACGGCGACGATGCCCTGCACGTACGTGATCCGGACGCCGGCGACCTCGAAGTGGGCGGGCTCGAGGGCGGTCACGGCGAGGCGCCCTCGAGGTCACGCCGGGGGACGGCGCGCGAGGCCGAGCGCGCGGGGCGGCTCCTGCGACGACGCCCCGTCATGGCCCGGCCACGTGGTCTTCGACGTCGGCGGGGGTCTCGTCGGCGTCGAGCGCGGCGAGGTGCTCGGCGGAGATCCAGCGGGCCATGAGCGCCCGGACCGGCACGAGCAGCGCGATGAAGAGCGGGAAGAGGATGCCGACCGCGCTGGACTTGACCGCCCACAGGACGCCGAGGCACACGCCCTGGATGGCGGTGAAGACGTGGATCACGCGGGGCGGCACCCGCCGCACGTAGTGGTGCGGAGGGTAGAGGGCCGGGTCGGTGAGCCATAGGCGGAGCCGGTCGAAAAACTGGTTTCCACCGGTCGACGCGAGCCCCATGTAGAAGAAGAGCCCGTAGAGGACCGGCATCGGGATCTGCACGAGGTACTTCGTGGCCAGCAGCGACGCGCCGATCGCCGCGTGGACCAAGAGCGGAGAGATCCGATTCTCGCGGACCCCCGTCACCCTCGCCCGCTCGGCGCCTCCCTCGGTGGTGCTGAGCGCGCGCACGTGGTTCACCGAGCGCACCGTGGCCGCCACGAGCCAGGGCAAACCGAAGAGCGAGCACACGGCGAGGAGGGCGCCGACGATGACGAGGTCCCAGTGGTACGCCGAGCCCTTCTTGAGGGCGTTCGACGGGCTCTGGATGATGCGGACCGTCACGTTCTGGTCCATGAACACCAGCACCGCGACCAGCAGCGCGGGCACGATCGCCGCGACGGGCACCCACGGCGGCACGCCGCCGAGGCCGACGAGCCAGGCGCGCCCCGTCGAGGTGCCGAACGCGGCGGGGACGGCGAGCGGCTCCACGTGGACGGCCGGCAGGATGCGACGCGCGAACACCATCGCGACGACCGCCATCGCGGGCCCGAAGTCGGCGATGAGCTCCCGCACCGCCGGGCGCAGGTACGGCCGGTGCCGGAGCCGCGCGAGCGAGCGCGCGAGCATGTAGGTGCCTGCCGCCAGCACGAGGCCGAAGAGCGCCGTGTCGTCCGCGATGTGCGACGCCGGGAACGCGCCGAGCACGCTCGCGACGGCCTGGTAGACGAAGATGATCGAGATGAGCGCCGCGAAGGTCTCGTCGGTGAAGCGCGTGAGGCGCGCGACGAGGCGGCTCAGCCCCGTCACGCCCAAGAGCACCGTGAAGAGGCCGCTCCACAGCCCGATCCACGCGTACGCCGGCAGGAAGGGCACGCCGAAGCGGCGGCACGCGTCGTACAGGATGGCGGTGAACACGAGCAGCGGCCCCGTGCCCCCGAGGATCGTGAGCGGCTGGCCGGCGACCACGGCGTACGCGACGCCGCACGCCGCCGTGGAGACGATCATCTCGACGACGCCGATCTCGCCGCCGGTCATGACCGACATGAGGCCGCCGAACGCGATCGCCGGCGCCAGGCAGGCGAAGAACAGGAAGCCGACTGCGGCCGCGGCCTTGGGGTGCAGCCCGTCGGTCCAGTCGCTGCGGTAGGTCGCCAGGCGACGCGTGAGGTCGCCGCGGACGCCCGCGAGGCCGCGCGCGTTCAGCCCGATGTCGGAGTTCGGCATCCTGCCCTCCGTTCGCCGCGCCCGCGCCTGCGCGGAGAGGCGTGCCTCGCCGGGAGCGCCGCGGTCCGTGTGCCTCCGCTCGCGTCGCGCATGGGAGGAAGCCTGCCGCAGGCGCGGGCCGTCGTCCACGTCGAATGAGCGCGCCGACGTGTCGAGAAAACCGACCAAGGCTGAGCTTCGTCCGCGCGGCCGACGCCCACGCCGCGCCTCACCGCGCCACCCGCGCGCCTCACCGCGCCACCCGCGCCCGTCTCCGCGGCCGCGGCGCGACGGAGGACGCCGCGGCGAGATCCGCGCGCGCGCGCTCGATGAGGGCGGCCACCGCGGGGTGGCGCACGCGGCGCTCCGACGAGACGACGTAGTAGCGCTCGACGAGGCCCTCGAGGGGCCCCACGAGCTCGAGCGCGAAGGCGTCCTCGACCTCGGCGCTGAGGGCCTTCCTCACCGGCAAGAGGCCGAGGCCGTTCGCGGCCGCGACGCGCATGAGCCCCGCGTCGTCGAACTCGCCGGTCACGTGGGGGCGGAGCTCGCGATCGGCGAGCCAACGATCGATGAGCCGCCGCAGCGAGGCGTGGCCCGTGGGCAGCAGGAGCGGCGCGCCGTGGAGCGAGGTCGGGAACGCGGGGCGGTGGCGCTTCGCGAGAGCCTTCGTGCCGTAGAGGAGCAGGCCCGACTCGCCCAAGAGGTGGGCGTACACGCGCCGCGCGCCCGACTCCGGCGGCGCGGCGTCGGAGAGCACGAGGTGCAGCCGCGACGACGCGAGCTCGTCGAGCAGGCGCTCGAGGTGGTCTTGGCGGGCGACGACCGAGCCGTACCCGGGCGTGCCCATCGCGGGCTCCATGAGGCGGTACGCCACGGACTTGGGCATCGAGCTCACCACGCCGACGCGGAGGGGGGTCTTCTTCTCCACCGACCGGCCGCGCGCGACGTCGACGAGCTCGCCGCCGAGGCGGAAGATGTCGTCCGCGTAGGAGGCCACCTCCTCGCCGAGCGGCGTGAGGACGAGGCGCCGCCCCCGGCGCTCGAACAGCGGCTCGCCGAAGAAGTCCTCGAGGGTGCGGAGCTGCGCGCTCACCGTCGAGTGCGTCAGGTGGAGGCGGTCGGCTGCGCGCGACAGGCCGCCCTCACGCGCGATGCGCCAGAAGTAGAACAGGTGGTGGTAGTTGAGCCAGTCCATGTCGCCCCAACCGACAGGTTACCGCGCTCCTTCGACCATGTCGACGGCCCGACGCCAGGCGAACGCCCGCCGGCTACCGCTCGAGGTCCCGGACGCTCGTGCGGTGCGCGCCGATGAGCAGCGCCACGGACGCGCTCGACATCGCGCAGTTGCCGTTGATGTAGGCGTAGAGCTCCTGGATGAGCGCGTCCTTCTCCGCGATGATGGCCTGGAGCACCGCCTCCCGCGAGAGCACGCTCGCGATGCCGCCGTCCTCGACGATCGGCAGGTTGCGGATGTTGTGCTCGCGCATGACCGCCGCGGTCGACTCGACGTCGTCCTCCGGCGTCGCGAAGTACATCTCGGTCTTCATGAGCCCGCGGATGCAGCTCTCCGGGGAGAGGTCGCGCTCCGTCGCGACCTCCTCGTCGAAGATCTTCTCCGAGTAGAACCCGATGGTGCGGTCGCGGTCGTGCACGAGCGCCAGCCCCGCGTGCTGGCTCTTCATTCGCTGCAGCACGTGCCAGAGCCCGTCCTCTGCGTCGACGCCCACCGGCCGGGTCCTGGCCGCTCGCCCAATGTCCCTGATTCTCATGTCGTCCCTCCTCTCGCGCTCGCGCCTCTCGCGCTGCGTGGTGTGTGTGTGATCGCCTGCGATTCCTCGCCGAGGGCCCTCGGGCCCACTCATCAGCCTGCGCCCGCGGAGGCGTGGAGACCATGTCGAAAGGTCGACACGAACGTTCGCCCCAGGCGAACGACGCCACGCGCACCCGGGCGCCTTGCGCCGCTCGGGGGGATCTTGTAGCTACACGGCGAGCGGGTGACGCTCGGACGCGGGCGAACGCTCGCGAGATTGGACCTGTCGGATGCCGAGCACCGCGCCGGTGCCACATACCCCGCGCGAGGCGCGACGAAGCCCATGGACACGCGGGGGACACACCCCCGACCGCGCGCGGCGGGTGGTGGGCGAGCGACCGCGCGAGAGGCGACGATGACCGCGCCACGAGAGGGCGCGACGGAGGCCGGCGGCGCGCCGGGCGAAGACCCCGAGACACCCGAGGCGCGCGCCGAGCGGCAGGCGCGCGGCGGCAGGCGCGCCGAGCGAACGGCCTGGCAGGCCTGGCTGCGGGGCGTGATGGCGCCCATCCGCCGCCGGCTCCACTCCCTCAGCGTCGGGCGCAGGGCGCTGCTGCGCCGGTACATCCCGAACGAGGCGCAGCACATGTTCGCGCTGACGCTGGCCGTCGGGGTCGTCTGCGGCCTGGTCGCCGTCGCGTTCCACCTCGCGATCCGCGCGACCGAGCGCCTGCTCATCGACCGCGCGCTGCACGCCGAGGGGTCGGCGTGGATGTTCTGGACGGTCGCCTCCCCCACCGTCGGCGGGCTCCTCGCGGGCGCGGCGCTCACGTACGTCGTGCCCGGCGCGCGCGGCTCGGGCATCCCGCAGGTGAAGCAGGCGTTCGCCGTCGAGGGCGGGCGCGTGCGCTTCCGCGACGCCCTCGGAAAGTTCATCGTGGGCTCGCTCCAGATCGGCTCGGGCGCGTCGCTCGGGCGCGAGGGGCCCACGGTGCAGATCTGCGCGGGCGCGGCGAGCCTGCTGGCCCGCGCGACCTCGCTGCCGCCCCGGAACATGCGGCGGCTCACGCCGGTCGGGGTGGCGGCCGGCATCGCCGCCGCGTTCAACGCGCCGATCGCCGCGGTGACCTTCACCATCGAGGAGATCGTCGGCACGCTCGACCAGGCCGTGCTCTCGGGCGTCGTCGTCGCGGCGGCGCTCGCGGCGGTCATCGAGCGGGGGATCCTCGGCGCGAACCCGGTCATCCACGTCGATCAGTCGTACGGGCTCGATCACGCGTCCTCGCTGGCGTTCTACGCCGTCCTCGGCGTCGCAGCGGCCGTGGTGTCGGTCGCCTTCACCGACTCGCTGCTGGGCCTCCGGCGCTGGTTCCGGGCCCTCCGCGCCGTCCCCGCGTGGTCCCACCCGGGCATCGGCGGGCTCGTCACCGGCGTCCTCGCGGTCGCGCTCATTCGGTTCATGGGCACGTCAGGCGTCACGGGCGGCGGCTACGAGACCCTCGGGCACGCGCTCGCCGGGCAGCTCGGCGTGCGGGTGCTCGTGGTGCTCTGCGTCGTCAAGCTCGTGGCGACGGTGTTCTCGTACTCGAGCGGCGGCGCCGGCGGCATCTTCGCCCCGTCGCTCTTCATCGGCGCGATGCTGGGCGGCGCGGTCGGGCACCTCGACGTGGTCCTCCTCCACCACGAGGGGCGCCAGCTCGGCGCCTTCGCGCTCGTGGGCATGGGGGCCGTGTTCGCCGGCGTCATCCGCGCGCCGATCACCTCCGTGCTCATCATCTTCGAGATGACCGGGGACTACGGCCTGGTCCTCCCGCTCATGCTCGCGAACATGACCTCGTACATCCTCGCGCGTCGCTGGCGCCCGCTGCCGATCTACGAGGCCCTGCTCGAGCAAGACGGGGTCGTGCTGCCGCACACCGCGCCGCCCACCCACACCATCGAGCAGCTCATGGTCGGCGACGCCATGAGCTCGGACGTGATCGCGACGCAGGCCGGCGCGTCGATCGCCGACGCGCTCGCGGCCGCGGGCCCGCGCACGTTCTCGACGATGCCGGTGCTCGACGGCGCGGGCGAGCTGACGGGCGTCGTGGCCCTCGAGGCGCTCCGCGCGGCGGCGCCGGGCACGCCGCTCGCGAAGCTCACGCGCCTCGCCCACACGATCCGCCGCGACGCCCCGCTCCTGCGCGCCGTGATCCGCATGAACGACCTCGGGGTCCGGCAGCTCCACGTGGTCGACCGGGAGGCGCCGAGGCGCGTCGTCGGCGTCATCTCGATGAGCGACGTGGTGCGCGCCCACTCCCGGCCGGCGGCGCCGTCCCGCGAGTCGCTGCCGGGCGCGCTCGCCGAGCGGCGCGCGGGGGAGCTCGTGACGCGGGCCCCGGTCGTTCGCGGAGACTGCACCCTCGCCGAGCTCACCGGGAAGGTGCGCCTCGAGAGCACCAAGGCCTTCATCGTCGAGGCGGGCGGCGAGGCAGGCGGAGACGCCGGGGTCATCCTCGCCGAGCACCTGAGCGAGCTCGTCGGCGACGACTACCTCGAGAAAATCCTCATCGCGGCCGACCTCGCGCGGCCCGCGCCCACCGTGCGCGCCGACGCGGAGCTCTCGGCGCTCGTCGCTGCGCTCGAGCCGGGGACCGACGCCGTGATCGTGCTCGACGAGGCCACGCAGCGGCCCCGCGGCGTCGTCACGAAGGCGGCGCTCGCCAGCGCGTTCCTCGACTGGTACGCGAGCCTCCCCGAGAAGGACTGCGCCGAAGAAGCTGGCGCACCGGCCGGCTCGACGCCGCCGCCGCCGTGAGGGCGCAGGCGCGCGCGGGCCGCGGCGGTGGTAGCGTGATGCCATGGGCACGGAGGGTGGGCGAGGTCGGGGGCGCCGGGCGCGGCGCGTGTGGCTCGGGGGCGCGCTCGTAGCGTCCGCGGTGCTCACCGCGTGCGCGGCGCTCGGCATCGCCGTCGCCTGCGCAGACCT
>DAORJJ010000062.1:0-19713 GCA_035439005.1 Polyangiaceae bacterium
CGTGCCTGGCGCGGCTGGCGCGAAGGCCGGCGGCGACGCCGCGCCCGACGCCCGCGCGCGGGCCCACGTGATGGCGCGCGGCGAGGAGCTGCGGGGCACGAACGCGGTCGGTCGCCCGGGCGACCTCGTGCTGGAGAACGACGAGGTCGTGTTCGTGATCGACCGCCTCGGCGCGGGCGCGGGCTTCGCCGAGTCGGGCGGGAACATCGTCGACGCGGCCGACGCCAAAGTGCGAAAAGACGAGCTGGGACAGCTCTTTACGTACTTCGGGCGGTTCCCGCGGCAGGGCGTCTACGACCGGCTCACCTTCCGCGAGGAGGCGGACGGCGGGGCGCTCGTGGAGGCGCGGGGGCACGAGCTCTATGAGCCCAAGCTCACGGTCGTGACCACCTACCACCTGGCCGCGAGCGATCGCGCGCTGCTCCTGCGCACCGACGTGACCAACACCGGCGCGGCGCCGATCACGCTGCCCGGCGTGGGCGACGCCATCCAGTGGGGGTTCGCCGAGAAGCTCGCGCCAGGCAAGGAGCGCGGCTTCCGCGGCAAGTCGAGCGGCTCGTTCCTCGGCGGCGTGGGCCGCGAGACCAGCTACGCCATCACCTCGACCGAGGGGCACATCGACGCGGTGAGCGGCGAGTCGTGGAGCGACACCGTGCAGGAGGCGAACGTCACCATCCCGCCGGGCGTCACCAAGACCTACGACCGCGTGTTTCTGGTGGGCGCGCGGGGCGACACGGCGAGCCTCGTGGCCGAGCTGGCGAAGAGCGGCGGCGCGCAGGTCGGCGCGCTGCGCGTGTCGCTCCACGCCGCGTCGTGCGCGGGGCCCGCCGTGGCGGCGCCGCTCGGCGCCCGCGTGTCGGTGCGCGCCCCTGACGGCCAAGAGGTGGCGACCCTGGCGGCCTCGGGCGCCGCCGTGCTCGAGGGCGAGCTGCCGCCTGGCAAGTACCTGGTGACCTACGCCGGCGGGGCAGGTCGGCGCGGCGTCGGGCCCGCCATGCCCGTGACCGTGGTCGCCGGGCGCGTGGCCGAGGCGGAGGTCGCGGTCAGCGAGCCGGGCGAGCTGTCGTTCACCTGCGAGGACGCGACCACCGGCGCGAGCCTGCCGTGCAAGGCTACGCTCACGGGCGAAGAGGGCACCGCCACGCCCGAGCTCGGCGTGCGCCACCAGGCGGGGCCCGCGAAGAACCGCGTCACGACCGAGACCGGCCGCGGCGAGGTCCCGCTCGCGCCCGGCACCTACACCGTGACGCTGTCGCGCGGGCCCGAGTACACCGCCCCTACGACGCGCGTCGTCGTGCGCCCGGGCGCCACCGCGACCGTCGCCGGCAAGCTCGCGCGTGTGGTCGACACGGCGGGGTACCTCGCGTGCGATCTGCACCAGCACTCGATGCTCGGGGCCGACGCGCCCGTGGCGCAGCGCGACCGGGTGATCTCCAACGCCGTCGAGGGCGTCGAGCTCGCGATGACCACGGAGCACAACGTGGTCGCCGATCTGTCGGGCGTCGTGCGGGAGCTCGCGCTCTCGGCCTTCCTCGTGCACGTCCCGGGCGACGAGGTCACCACCGACGCGCAGGTGACCCCCTTCGGGCACCTCAACGTGTTCCCGCTCGTCGTCGACGACACGAAGCCCCGCGGTGGCGCCTTCTCCGTGCGCGGCAAATCGGCGGTGGACGTGGTCCGCGAGGCGCGCGCGCGCGGGCCCGTGGTGGTGCAGGTGAACCACCCGCGCTCCGGCCTCAACGGGTACTTCGACCAGCTCAAGTTCGACCCCGCGAAGGGCCGCGGCGACGCGCCCGGGTACGCCGAGGACTTCGACGCGGTCGAGGTGTGGAACGGCCGCGATCTCGCGCAGCGCGCGCGCTGCATCGACGACTATTTCGCGCTCCTGCGCACGTCCCACCCGGTCACGCCCACGGCCAACACCGACACGCACGGCATCGTAGGCCAGGAGCCCGGCTACCCGCGCACCCTCGTCCGCGCGCGGGACGGCGAGCTCGCCGGGTGGGACGCGGGCCGCACCGCCGAGGTCGTGGCGCAGCTCCGCGCGGGCCGCGACGTCGTGCTGACGAACGGGCCGTTCCTGCGCGTGACCGCCGAGGGCAAGGCGCCCGGCGAGGTGGCCCGGGTGCCCGCGAGCCGCGTCGTGACGGTGAAGGTGCACGTGGAGGCGCCCTCGTGGGTCGACGTGCGCACGATCGCCCTGCGCAGCGCGCGCACGGAGGCGGGGCCCTCGCTCGACCTGCGCGCCGCGAAGGACGCCGCGGGCAAGCCGGCCTTCCGCTGTGACGCCGCGGGCCGCTGCCGCGGCGACGTCACCCTGCGCCTCCGGGTCGAGGCCGACGACGCGGTGGCCGTGTTCGCCACGGGGGAGCGCGAGCTCCGCGAGGTGATGGACGGCGAGGGCGCCGAGCTCCGCCCGTTCGCCATGACGAGCGCCGTGTTCCTCGACGCCGACGGCGACGGCCGCGCGCTCGGCGTGCGGGGGCGCTGACCCGATTCCGCTCGCAGTCGGGCGAGTCTCGGACGATCCTGTCGCCATGAAGCGACCGTTGCTTTTGTCGTACGCGGCGTGTGGGACCTGCAAGAAGGCGCGCAAGTGGCTCTCCGAGCGCGGCATCGAGGTGGACGTGCGCGCCATCGTGGACGAGCCCCCGCGCCCCGCGGAGCTCGACGCGTGGCTGCCGGCGAGCGGCCTGCCCGCGCGCAAGTGGCTCAACACGAGCGGCGCCTCGTACCGCGAGCTCGGCGGCAAGGCCACCTTCGACGGCGCGAGCGACGAGCGCATCGCGGCCATGCTCGCCGGGGACGGGAAGCTCGTGAAGCGGCCGGTGCTCGTGGACGGGCTCGTCGTGCTCGTCGGCTTCTCCGAGGCCGCCTACGCGGCGCATTTCGAGCCGCCCGCGACGCTCCGATCCGGCAAGGCGCCGACCGCCGCGCCCAAGCCGACCGCGGCCGCCCCGAGGAACGCCGCGAAGAAGTCGAGCGAGGCCGCCAAGGCCGCGAAGAAGCCCGCGAAGAAGGCGTCGAAGCGCGCGCCCTGATTTTCCCTTGCGGAGTGCGGGCTTCGGGGTCTATGTTCCGCCCGCTTTCGCAGAAACGCGACGGCGGATCGGGGCGTAGCGCAGCCTGGTTAGCGCACTAGACTGGGGGTCTAGGGGTCGGAGGTTCGAATCCTCTCGCCCCGACAGAGGTTCGGAAGGCGAAAGCCTCCGAGCCTTTTTCGGTTTTGTCCCGCCTGAACCGTGCCGCGAGCGGTCGCGGCTACGCTTTACCGAGGCGCTTCTTCAGCGCCTGAAGCTCCGCGTCGATCGCGGACTCGTCGACCGGCGGTCGCTTTGACGCGGGCGATGCCGAGCGCGACGACGCCGGCGCCGCGTTCGATCGCGAGAGCAGGCGCCCGAGCAGGGAGGGCGGCTCCGTCGCGGTAGCCCGCAGCCGCTCCGCGTCCTCGTCGCCGAAGACTGCAAGGCACTCCCCACATTGCACGACCGGGCGTTCGCTGTCCCAGAGGGAGATCGCGAGAAAGGCCGTAACGTTCGTGTGAACCGAGGCCTCGTGCATCTTCGCCGAAGCCCGACACGCGGGACAGGTGGCTCCGAACGTCGCGCCGCTTCGCTTCACCTTCTCGCTCGCGCCAACGAGGATCGGAATGCCCATAGCGCGCTGTCGTGACACTCCCTCACCCATCGGTCAAGGCCGTCCTCAGCGCCTTGTGAGGCCCTCGGGCGAAGGGACGGGAGCGCCGCAGCCTCGACGAGGGCGAAGCGACGGAGGAGGCGGGCGGCGGCGCGCGAGCCTAGGCCCCGGGCGTCCGGAGGCGCTTGACCGCCTGCGTGACGTCCTTGCCGTTGGCGTCGACGCCAGCGGCCTTGAGCGCCTTCATCGCGAGCCCGGTGGCGGCCCCGTCGTTGGGCGCGGCCACGAGCGCCTCCCGCTGCGGAGCGAGCTTCGCGACCAGGTCGTCGACCGACAGGGTGGCCGGCAGCAGCGAGCGGAGCACGGCGAGCTCGGCCTCGAGCGTCGCGCGGGTCGCCGCGTCGGAGGTCTGCGTCAGGGTCTCGGTGATCGACTTGGCGAGCTTCCGCACGACCGCCAGCGCGGCGGCGTCGCTCGCGGCGGCGTCGATGGGCCCCGACTCGCGCGACTCGGCGGTCTGGATGTCGCCGAGCGCCACGCGCAGGACCTCCTTCTCGACGGTGTCACCGCTCTTCATGGCCAGCTTGATGCGACGGGCGATCTCTTCTCGGAGCATGCGCGCATCATGCGGCGGAACGCCCGCCGCGTCGACGCCGGCGGGAGCGCGCCGGCGACGCGCGCGCCGTGCTCCGCGCAAAAGTGAGCGCGCGCTCGCCACTTCGGGGTAGGGTTTCGCCAACCGCGTATTGGAGGAGCTGCCCGTGAGCGTTACACCGAACGACCTTCGCAAGATCCCGCTCTTCTCCGACATCTCGGACGCGCACCTCACCGAGCTGCTCGCGAGCCTCACCCGCAAGACCCACGCGAAGGGCCACGTGCTCTTCAAAGAGGGCGATCTGCCGGATCGGTTCCTGCTGCTCGTCCGCGGCTCGGTGAGCCTCACGGAGAGCCAGGCGCCCCGGTTCGTGCTGCACCCCGTCGCGCCGATCGGCGAGCTCGGCTCGCTCACCGGCATCCCGCGGAGCAGCACCGCCGTCGCGCAGACCGAGATCGAGGTGCTGTCGGTCGGCGTGGCCGACCTCCGCGCGTTCTTCGAGCGGCGCGCCGAGATCGCCTTCCCGTTCTACAAGAACCTCCTCGCCGTCGTGAGCGAGAAGGTCGTGCGCGATCGCCGGCGCCTCGAGGAGATCCGCGGCAACGTCATCCGCACTCAGAAGGCGATGAAGAAGCTCCGCGAGCTCGTCCTGCACGCGCCCGAGACCCCCATCTCGAAGCCCGTGTGCGACATGCTCGACGAGCACATCGAGCAGAACCGGCGCGCCCACTACCGCGTCGCCCCCGTCGAGGGGCTGCCCGCGCACCTGCGCCTGAAGGACCGCACGGAGCTCCCGGTGGTCGACCTGTCGGACGCCTACCTGAAGGTCGACGCGCCGAAGACGAAGGTCGCGCCCGACGGCGATCTCGTGGCCGTGCTCGTGCTCCCGTCCACCGAGATCCTCGTGTCGGGCAAGGTCCACCGCGCGGGCAAGGACGGCGTCGTCGTGAAGCTCGACGTGCTCGCCGACGAGTACCACGCGGCGCTCGAAGACTACGTGACGCGCCTGCAGATGCTCGACTTCGTGGTGTGACGTGCGGCGCCGGTCCGTGGCGCGGGTGGCGTTCGCCGTCGCCGACCGCGCCGCGCTCGGGCGACGGTGGGCCGGCTACTATGCGGGCTTCCCCGAGAGCGGCGCGGACCGGCTCCGGGGGGTCGACGTGCGCCGTCGGCCGCCCCCGTAGCCAGGTCTTGGCGCCTGGGTTCGCGCTCACGCGCTCACGCGCTCAGGCGGTCTTCAGCTGGAGCCTCCAGCTGCCGCGCTTCCAGCGCCACCAGAAGAGCCCCGCCGAGACGGTGGTCTCCGCGACGAAGCCGAGCCACCCGCCGAGCGCGCCGAGCTCGAGGCGCTTGCCGAGCACGTACGCGGCGGTGGGGATGAACGCCCACGTCGCGAAGAGCCCGATCGCGGCCACGCCCGCCACGTCCTTCGCCCCGCGCAGCGCGCCGCGGAGCACGATGTTCGCCGCGTCGAGGAGCTGGAACACCGAGGCGACCCAGAGCAGCCGCGTGGCGACCACGACGACGCGCTCATCCGCCGAGAAGAAGCGCGCGAGCGCGCCGCCGAACACCGCGAAGCCGAGGCCGCACAGCGACATGAACGCCATCGCCACGCCGAGCCCCGCGCGCGTCGCGGCGTCCGCGCGCTCTACGCGTCGCTCGCCGAGCGCCCGACCGACGAGGACGCTGGTGGCCTCGGCCACGGCGATCCCCGGGAGGAACGAGACCCGGATCGTGGCGAGGGCGATCTGGTGAGCGGCGATCTCGTGGGCGCCGAGCGAGCCGAGCACCGCCGTGAAGGTGGTGAAGGCGAGCAGCTCGCCGGCGAACTGGAGGCCGGTGGGCGCGCCGAGCGAGGCGACCTCGCGGAGGGCCGCGCCGAAGGCGAGCGGAGCGGGCCTGGGTGAGCGCGCGCGCGAGCGGGCCTCGTCGCGCGCGAACAGCACGCCGAGCAGCGCGAGCTCCGCGGTCTTCGTGATCGCCGTGGCGTAGCCTGCGCCCGCCACGCCGAGCGCCGGCAGCCCGAGCTTGCCGTACACGAGCGAGGCCGCCAGCGTCGCGTTGAGGACGTTGCCCGCGATCCCCACGACCATGGTGAGGCGCACGTGGCCGATCGCCTGGCGGTGCTGGATGAGCGCCGCGCTCGCGCACGTGGCCGGGGCTCCGAAGGCGAGCGCGCGGAGGAAGTCGGTCGCGTAGGGCAAGAGGGCGTCGTTCGCCCCCACGAGCCGCAAGAGCGGACCGGGGTGGCGCATCACCGCGGCGACGCCGAGGCCGTACGCGAGCCCCATGAGCACACCCGCCCGCGCGTACGCGAACCCCTTCGTGGGCGCCCCCTCTCCCACGGCGTGGCTCGTGCGCACCTTGACCGCGCGCATGGTGCCCCAGGCGAAGGCGTAGAGGGCGTACATGAGCGTCGTGGCGAGGCCCACGCCGCCGAGGGCGGAGGCGCCGAGGCCCCCGGTGATCTTCGTGTCGACGAGGCCGAGGGCGGTCTCGCCGAGCATGGCCGCGGCGATCGGCCACGCGAGCGTCAGGAGCTCGCGGACCACGTCGCGCGCGCGAACGGCGCGAGGAGAGGGCGAGGGTGTCGGTCGCTTGCCGTTCCCGCGGGGGCGGGCGGAAGCGACCCGGCGTCTTTTCCTGTAATATGCACGATTCTTCACGACGCACTCCGCGCGGGCTCCTTGGGGTCAGCCGGGCCGGCTTCCTCCAGGAGCTCGCGGGTGCGAGGGGGGCCGGTGAGTCAGCGCTGGGCGCGCTTGCACGCGACCTGCGGTCGACACGTGAAAGCGGAGCGAGACATCACCATGGGGATCTCATGACAGCGGGGACGCGCTGCGTCAAGCCAGCGCCCCGAAAATCAGGTCGGCGGGCGCCGGCGGCGCTCAGGCGCGCGGCGGCGAGCGAAAGCGGTAGACCTGCGCGGGCTTGGAGGAGGTGAGGCGCTTGCCGCGCGCGTGCTCGAGCACGCCGTCGTCGAGCATGCGGAGGAAGCGCTTTCGGAAGTTGCCGGGGTCGAGCGCGGTGCCCTTGACCACCTCGTGGACGGCGCGGAGCTGCTGCACGGTGAACGTGTCGGGCACGAGCTCGAACGCGAGGTGCGACCGGTCGATCTCCTCGCGTACGCGGGCGAGGGCGCACGCGACGATCGCGTCGTGATCGAACGCCAGGTCCGTAGGATCGGACAGCGACTGCCACCGCACCTTGTGGACGTCGCCTCCCGGCCGCACGAGCGGGGCGAGCGTGGGGCGCACGAGGGCGTAGTACGCCACGCTGATGACGCGCATGCGTGGGTCGCGCCCTGGGGCCCCGAACGTGTGGAGCTGCGCGAGGTAGGTCGCGCCCTCCGGGAGGCCGGTCTCTTCGTGGAGCTCGCGCCGCGCGGCCTCGTCGACGCCCTCGCCCTGCTCGACCCGGGAGGGCCCGACCCGGACGAAGCCGCCGGGCAGCGCCCAGCGCCCCTTGAACGGGTGCTCGTTGCGGAGCACGGTGAGGAGCTTCAGATCGCAGTCGTCGACCGTGAGCACGACGAGATCGACCGCGACGGAGGGCCGCGGGAAGTCGGCGGGCTGGTAGCTTTCGAGGAACCGGGCCTCGTCCTCGTCGCGGGCGGCCATCGGCGAGGAGCCTACCACGACCTCGCGGCGCCGTGCAGGACGGCCCTCACGGCGCGAAGAACCCGCCCGTCGGCACGCCGGCGCGCGCGCGGCTCATCCGCAGCGTCGACTGGCTGACCATCCGGAAGAGCGCGCGAATGCTCGACGCGGTGGCCTGCGCGCTCACGGCGACGGAGCCTCGCGGGAAGCCCATCTTCTTCGCGACGTCGTGGAAGTCGACGTCGGTGCCGACGCCCACGAACGCGAGCTGAAAGGTCTCGCTCGCGAGGACGTCGCGGGCGAGCGCTTGGCAGTGCGAGGCGCGCCTGCGCGAGCCGCAGTCCTCGCCGTCGGTGAGGACGACGACGATGCTCCGCGTGGGTGTGCCGGCGGCGCGGAGGCGCTCGGCGTAGGCCACGTTCGCGAGGACGCCGTCGCAGAACGTGTCGTAGAGCTTCGTGCCGCCGAGGCCGCGGTAGTTGCTCGGGTCGAGCCGCGTCGCGTCGCCGACCGGCACGTACGCGTGGACCACCCGCGCCTCGTCGTTGAACGTCCAGAGCGCGAGGAGCACCGAGTCGCGCTCGCGCGCGTCGTCGAAGGCGTCCACGAGCTCGCCGTACCCGCGGATGACCGCGTCCTCGAGCCCGCGCGTGTGGATGCTGGTGGAGGCGTCGACCAGCACGGTGACGAGCGTCACGTCGGAGGCCACGAGATCCTCGGCGTCGACGCCGGCGGCCCCCGCGATGACGATCTGCCCGAGGTCACCCCCGAGGACGGAGGTCTGGGCGGCGACGGTCGCCTGGCTGAGCGTGCCCGTCGCGGCGGCCTGGCTGAGGAGCTTCGAGAGATCGGAGGAGTGGCTCATGGGGGATCCCTTTCCTGGGTGCGGGTGCGTGGATGCGTGCGTGCGTGCGAGCGTGCGTGGATGCGAGCGAGCGAGCGTGCGTGGATGCGTGCGGTCAGACGACGACGGGATCGGTGGTCTTGACGATGTGCATGCCGGCCGCGCGCAGCTCGTCGAGCCCGGCCTCGGCGATGCGCGGGAAGTCGAGCTCGGGCGGCAGCGGGGAGAGCGGCGGCGCGGGCACGGGGCTCATCGCGTCCTCGAGCACGTAGACCTTGTCCATGAGCGCGCGGTCGGTCGCCTCGATGTGGGCGCGCATGTCGCGCAGGGTCGAGAGCACGCAGTGGCTCTTCGCCTGCCCGAAGACGTACACGCGGTCGTACTCCATGAGCATCTTGAAGAACGCGGCGTTGAACGTGCCGACGCTGCGCCCGCCGAGCTCGAGCACCTCGGGCGACATCACCGAGTAGTTCTCGGTGAGCGCGTGCGTGCCCTTGGTCTCGAAGTGCGTCTGCTGGCGCCTCGCGACCGAGTGGAAGATCGCCGCCTCCATGAGCGCGGGCACGAGCGCGTGCGAGAGGCCGCCGAGCAGCGTGTGGTACGGCCAGATGGTGAGCACGTATTTGCCCTGCTCGGCGAGGCGCCGCGTGTACTCGAGCGACTCTCGCGGGTGGGCGACCGGCTGCCACTTGCCCGCGCGCACGTCGTCGTGCGTGATGACCGAGAACGGCGCCGGGTGCCGCCCGTCGTCGTCGACCCACCACGACGGGTGGAAGATTTGAAAGATGCGGTGCGTGTCGAGCGAGAAGTGGAGCCCGGTCACGAGGTGCAGGTTGCCGTAGAGCCAGCGCAGGGTGCGCTGGGTGTCCTCCACCGCGCCGGGCACGAACAGGCTCGCGCCGGGCACGCAGAAGCCCACCTGGCAGTCGATGCCGAACGCGGCGATCCGGAAGGTGTCTTGGGTGGCCGGGGCGACCTTGTGTGTCTGGGCGTACGCGGCCGCCTCGTCGGCGACGAGGCCGGCGCGCTCGAGGGCGAGCTCCGAGACGCGAGAGGGATCGTAGAACGAGGGCGAGGGGAGCATGGTCAGGTCCTTTCTTCGGGCCGGTGGCCCGCGGCGGTGGTCACGTGAGCGAGAGCCGCACGATACGTGCGAAGTGCACGGCGTAGAGAGCCCCACGCGCGTCGACGTGGAGCTCGGGCGCGCCGGCGAGCCACGGGGCGGTCTCGGGGAACGACCGCACCTCGCGGAGCGCGCCAGAGTCCGGCGCGTAGAGGCGCACGCCGTCGGCGGAGGGGACGGCCAGCAGCCCGCGGGCGAGCGAGCCGCCGCGGGCCTCTGCGAGGAGCGGCGACGAGTCGGGAGGCCCAGAGACAGCGGCGAGGAGGTGGCCGCGGCGATCGAACATGTGCAGAGCGCACACAACGCCGCGGCCGTCGTCGACCGAGAGGCCGAGCACCACGTGCTCGTCGTCGAAGTGCGCGAAGGCGTCGACGAGGCGCCCGTCGAGGGCCGGCAGCTCCACCTGCCGGAGCCCGCCGGAGGTCGGCGAGAAGAGGAACCCGAGCGCGAGGCGCCCCGCGCGGTAGAAGGCGCAGGCGTGGTGCTCGCCCGAGAAGACGCGGGTCCGCCCGGCGAAGACGGCCCCGACGCGCGTGCCGGCGCGCACGCGCTCGAGCCACCCGTCGCGGACGCGCAGCGCCTCGCCGCCGCCCGTGGTGGCGAAGGCGTCCCGCCCTAGCGGATCGCCCGCGCCGAGCCGCTCGAGCGCGCCGTCGTGGCCGTAGCGGACGGCGGCCTCCGCGGTGACCACCCAGGTCGCGCGCGGCTCGAGATCGACGCGCGCGAGGGGAGGCGGCTCGGGCAGGGAGAAGCCGCCCTCGCGCACGAGCCGGCCACCACGAACGAAGGCGTAGAGCAGCTCGCCGCGCACCACGCGCGCCGCGATGACGGGCGCGTCGCCTCCGTCGTGTAGGATACATGCATCGACGCGGCCGCGGCTCGCGCGGGGGCTCGCGCCGCCCGCCCCCTTCGGCGTACACGCGGGGCAGGCGCGGCGCGCGTGCTCCGCGCCGCAGCCCGCGCAGCGCGAGAAGCGGGCGCCAGCGAGCGCCGGCGGCGGGGGCACGCAACGATCGTGCTCGAACACGCCGTCGAAGTAGTCGAGCCACGCGTCGTCCAGCGAGTCGGGGCGCCCCGCGACGCGCGGCCGCGCCACGTCGTCGCGGAGCGCGGACACCCGCGCCGCCGCCCGGCGCACGAGCGTGGTGTGCGCCGCGTGAACGCCGCCGTACGGGTGCATGAACAGCAGCGCCTCGAACGCGAGCACAGCGAGCGCGTAGAAGTCGGTGCTGGGCGTGAAGCACGGCGCCTTGGCGAGGTCGCGGCCGTAGAGCGAGGGGTGCACGTAGCGCTCCTGGCCGACCGGGCAGGGGAACGGCCCGTGCTGCATCGAGTCGGCGTCGATGAGGTGCGTCTCGAGCGTGTCGGGAGCGCGCCCGACCAGCACGTTCCCGGCGTTGAGGTCGCCCACGACGACGCCGCGCGCGTGCAGCGCTCCCAGCAGCGCCCCCGTCGAGAGCACCCACCGGACCACGTCGTCGCCCGTGATGCGCGCCCGCTCGCGGAAGCGCCGGTCGGCGAGGCGGCCTGCGTCGAAGGCGCCGTCGACGAGGCGCATGGCGTACCCGTTGAGCTCGCCGGTGGGCGGATCGCGCGCCAGCCTGCGCGGTGCGACGACCTCGCGCGGCAGCCCTGAAGGAAAGGCCGCGAGCCTGCGCGCCCGGGCCCGCGAGGGCGAAAAGAAGACCTTCACGGCCTCGGCCCCGAGGCGGTAGACGCGGCCCTCGCCCCCCTCACCGAGGAGCGCGTCGTCGCCCAGCGTGACGGGCGTGGCGGCGCCGTCGAGCAGCACCGTCACGGGGGCCGTCACGGGCGGGCCGCTCGCGCTCACGACGCCCTCGTCACGAGCGCCACCGCCACGTCGTCGACGAGGACGCCCTCGTGGCTCAGGGCGCGCAGGCGCCGCTCGAGCCACGAGGGGTGCCGGGCGCCGACGGCCCCGTCGCGCAGCAGCGCGAGCGGATCCTCCTCCGGCGCTCCCGTGCTGAGCAGCGGGAACAGGCCGTCGGTCGCGATGAGGAGCGACCGCAGCTCGCGCGACGGCCGATCGAACAGGACCGTGGGGCCGCCGTGGGGCAGGCCGAGGAGCCCGTACCCCGGGTAGTCGGGCGCGTTGTCGTCGCCCGGGAGCACGGCGCCGCGCTCGTCGTTGTACGCGGCCAGGCCGTCGCCCTGCGCCAGCACCGCCACGCGATCGGCCGTGACGAACGCGCAGACGAACGAGAAGAGGAACATCGACGCCACCGCCTCGTCGCGCGCGTCGTCCGCGTCGAGGGCGTCCACCACCGAGGCGAGGAACCGGTGCAGGTCCTCCCCGAGGCGCCGGGGCAGCTCGTCGGGCGCGACCTCCGCGAGGACCCGCGGGCCGTACGACGCGAGCCAAGTCGCGGCGAGGCGAGCGCCCACCTCCGAGCCCGGGGCGCTGCCGCACCCGTCGGTGACCGCGAGGCCGAGGCCCAGCGGCCCGCTCCAGACGGCGAGGCCGTCCTGGCCGTCGCGCAGCGCGCGCCGGTGCTCGCGTCCTTGGATCCTCCCGTGATGAAGTTCATAGGACTGTGAAAGAGTCATATGTACTTATTGTGGCGTGGACGAGCGGAAGTCAAGGCGACGCGCGTCGCTTTTCGCGTCGAGGGCTCAGCGCGTGATGGGGGGCACGGCCACGCGCACGAGGATGCCGTCCTGGGCGCTCGTGAACCACGAGGAGCCGACCCCGCACTGGGTGCACGTCAGCCGGTAGGCGCGCGTGCCGTCGATCGAGAGGGCGACGTTCGCGCCATCGACAGGACACACGGTCGGCGCGCCCGAGCGGTAGCTGGCCCACAGCCGCTCGACCTCGGCCTCGGTATACTGGGGTGCGCTCATCGCGGTTCTGCTCCGGCGTTCGGTGGCCCGCCTCCCGAGCCCTCGACCGAAGAGCATAGCCCGGGTGGTCCCCGGGTGGGGAGTGGTGAGCACGCCCCCCACGTTTTGTGGCGACGTCCGCGCCGGCAAGGGCTTCCGCCCGAGCCTCCGGCTCTGTAGTGTTCGCGAGATGGCAGACGGAGAGCGGAGGGGCCGAAAGGTGCTCGTGGTCGGCGCGACCGGGCGCCTCGGCGTCGCGATCGCGCTCGGGCTGGCGCGTCGCGGCGATCGGCCCGTGCTCACGGCCCGCGATCCCGCCAAGCTGGCCACGCTCGCGGGCCTGCTTGCCGCCGAGATCGCGGGCCCTCCCGTCCCCACCGTGTGCGCGGATCTCGCCCGCCCCACCGCGGTAGACGACATCGTCGCCGGGCTCCGCGAGGGCGTGGGCAAGGTGGACGACGTGGTGCTCGCGTGCGGCCCGTTCCCGCGCACCCCCTTCGAGGCGCTCTGCCGCGAGGACCTCGAGCGAACCTTGACCGTGCACGCCGTCGCGCCTCTGCTCCTCGTCCACGCCCTCGCGCAGGACCTCGCCAGCGCGCAGGGGGCCGTCGTCGCGCTCGGCGACGCGGGCACCACGCGGCCATACACGAACCACGTCGCCTACCTCACGGCGAAGGGCGCGGTGCGCACGGGCCTCCAGGCGCTCGCCGTCGAGCTCGCGCCCGCCGTCCGGGTCAACGTCGTGCAGCTCGGCATCGTCGCCGATCCCGAGGCGGACGCCGATCCCACGAGGCACCACAGGCTCGCGACCCGCTCGCTGCTCGGGCGCTTCGGCACGCCCGAAGAGGTCGTGCACGTCGTGCTCTCGCTGCTCGACGCCACCTGGGCGACCGGCGAGGTGTGGGGCGTCGGTCGGTAGGGAGGGCCCGGCCTAGTCGCGGCCGTCGAACCGGGGGATGTAGAAGCCGTCGCGCTCGGCCTCGGCCTCCTCGCGCTCGGTCTTGGGATCACGCGCGGCGTCGAGGACGGCTTGTCGCGGGGGCGGGCCGTTGGGAAACCAGATGGGCCGCATCAGGTTGCCGTACGGGAGCCGGCGCTCGCGCGTGCGATCGGCGGAGAGCGGCAGGGGGATGCCCATCGGCGTGCCGTTCCAGTTGACCGCGTCGTAGGGGAGCGGGACGTACGGCTGCGCGCACTCGGCGACGCCGTCGGGCTTGCGCCGGTACACGTCGAACGCCGCGAGGCGGTACTCGAAGCAGTAGTGCTCGAGGAGCCAGCGGCCGGGCTTCTCGTAGGCCCGCATGGGCCTCGCCATCATCACGCTGCCGGCGTCGACCACGATCTCGGGGCGCTCGCGATCGAGGTCGGCGAGCAAGGCCTCGACGCTGCCCGGCACGATGCGGGAGCGCTCGAGGTCCAGGCGGTCCCAGAACCAGGGCACGAAGCCGGTCACGTAGGTCTCGAAGACGAAGCGGCCCGCCGGCTTGCGGTGCGCGTACTGGTAAATCCACGGGGAGAAGCCCCACACGAAGATGCGATCGTCGGGCTTGGTCCCCGCCGCGATGAGCTTGCCGCACAGCTGTGGGGTCCGGTCGTGCGTGACGCGCCCGTCGACGCGCTCGCCGAAGATCGTGCCGAGCGCGGCCGCGCCCACGAGCATGCCGAACGCCCCGATCGCGAGCCGGTCGAACGCGGCGCGGTGGCGCGCCCGCTCGGCCGAGGGCCCGACCATCGCCCCCGCCGTGAGGGCCAAGAAGGGCAGCGATTGCACGAAATAGTGCGGGAAGAAGCGGTACATCGCCGACGCCGACAGCACCGCCAGCGCGAGGTTGGCTACCAGGTAGCGCCGCACGCCAAAGCCACGCAAGAGCGGCCACGGCGCGCGCGCCCTCACCGCGCGCGCGAGGCGCCGGGCCCCGCTTGGGAGCGCCGCGCTGGCGATCGCCACGAGGAGCAGGAAGTAGCCGGTCTGCTCCGTGAGGCGCAGGAAGAACGGCGTGAGCAGCGGGAAGAGCTTCCGCGTGGGCCGGAGGTGGACGTCCCGGTTGTAGACGACCGTGTAGTAGTAAAGCTCCTTGAGCGTTCCCTCGTGGGCGGAGTGCGCGATGAACGCGGCGGGGAGGAGGAAGGTGCCCGCGGTGACGATGGCGATGTCGGTGAGCCACTGCCTCGCCGGCTGCCCGTTCCGCCGCGCGCTCGCGACGAGCCACACGCAGAGCGCCGCGGGGTGGAGCGCGGCGCTCTGCTTGATGGCGACGGCGATCCCGAAGAGCAGGCCCGAGCCCGCGAGGAGCCAACGTCGGTGCGAGGCCTCGCGCGTGCCGGCATGGAGCGCGAGCGCGCCCAGCATGCACCCAAACGTGAGCGGAGGCAGCTGGAGCGACTCTCCGTGGAGCGCCAGCCCGTCGAACGGGGGCACGCCGAACGCGAGCGCGTACGCCATCACGAACGTGGCGATGAGCACGCCCGCGCGCGGCAGGAACGCCCGCGCGAAGAGGTACACCGCGTAGAGGTTCAGCAGGGCGATCGCGAGCGCCCACAGGCGGAGCGCGCGCAGGTTGTCCCACCCGTGGAGCCACGCGACGAGCGTGTAGAGGTAGTACATCAGGGGGCCGCGCTGGCTCACCGCGCCCACGTAGAGCTTGTGGCCGTCGAGGATGCGGCTCGCGAGCGCGCCGGCGTAGGCCTCGTCGACGTTCGCGAAGGTGCCGTAGCCGATGAGCGGCCCGTGCACGGCCGCGATGCTCGCCACGCCCCAGAAGAGCGCGAGCCGCTCGGACCAGTGAGTGGGTCGCCGCTCAGCCATCGCTGGACCCCTCTCGCGCGTCGAGCGGGCGCGCGCTCAGCGGCGGCGGACGGCGCGCGGACGCGCTCTCGGGGGCTGCGGGCGACACGGCGCGGAATCTAGAGCACGGCTCGCCGATCGCGAACCCGATTCGGTAGGTCCACGCGCCGAGCCTCGGGCTCCTGCCACCCGGGGCCTGGCGGGCGCGCGCGACCCCTCGCCTAGTGCTTGCCCTTCCGCTGGAGCTGGTTCCGCGCGGCGTTCGCGACGGCGCCGGCGACGTCCTTGCTCTTCGCGACGTTGCGTAGATCGCTCTCGCGGAGGTGCGTGACCCACTGCGACGCGAACGCGAAGGGGGTGCGCGGGTTCGCGACGAGCGCGTACTTGATGGCGTAGGAGCGGGTGTAGTCGCGGTTCATCGCGATGATGCGGAGCACGTCCTCCGACACGTTTCGCATGCCCGCGATGCGCTGGATCTCGCTCTCCGTGATGCTCGGGGACTTGACGGCGGCCACCGCGACCAGCGGGTTCGGATCGCGGACCCCGAGCATGCGCACGGCGGCCGCGTCGAGGGTGCCCTCGAAGTCGGGGTTGTCACGCTTGAACGAGTCGACGCCGAGCTGGAGCAGGCGGATCTTCCCCGGCGGGCGCATCTCGGCCCAGATGCCGTTCAGCGCCTTCGCCTTCTGCGTGACCTGCTCCTTGCCGGCCTCGTCCACGACGTGTGTGTCTTCGTCGGGGGCGAGCTGGGTGGTGGCGGCGATGTTGTGGAGCTCGTCGAACTGGTCGTCGTCGAAGGTGCGCTCCTCGGTCGCCTCGGCGACGAGCTCCTTCGCGATGGCGGCGGCGGCCTCGCGGAACGCGGGGATGCCCGTGAGCTCGATCTTGTTGCGGACCGCGAGCTCGATGATGCGGTCGGCCGTCGACATTCGCGTCGACTTGTTGAGGTAGAGCTTCTCGATGATCTTCGGGTTCGCGAGGAGGCGCTCTTCGTTCGTGGCGATGAGCTCGGCCACCCCCTCGTTCGCCACGCCGGCGAGCTCCGCGACCGTCTCGTTCGCGAGCGAGCGGTGCTGCAGAAACTGGCCGATGAAGTTGAAGTCGTTCGCGTAGGTGAGCGTGAGGCGATCGAGCACCCAGGGGTGCAGCTCGCCCGCCAGCGCGCCCGCGATGAGCGGCTTCGGCAGCTTGCCGAGGGTCTCCGTCGCCGTGGCGGCGGTCGGACCCTCGCCCTGCGCGAGCAGCGCGATGACCGTGACGATCTCGCCGGGCCGCAGGCCGGGCACGACGCCCTTGGCCGCCATCTGCTTGAGCGGCGCGGGCCCCGCGGGGTCGAGGATCTTCTGCGCGGGGCCGGGGAGTGTGGAGATGTCGACGGGCTCAATCACACCCAAAGACTAGCAGAAGCGGGCGCGCGCCATCACCCTCGTGCTCCCGCAAGAAACGCCAGAATTGGCCCGCTTTTGAGGGGTTCGGAGAGGCGATGCGCGAAACGAGGCCCGGGGGCGCGCCGATGTCGCTTCCGTCTGGCGTCGCCGGAGAGAGGGTCTTATTCTCTGCTCTCACCGGCGGCACGCTCGCCGCCGCTTCGGAGGCAGAAACGATGGGAGTGTTCGACTTCGTCCAAAAGAACGTGAGCGCGATGATGATCGCGCGCGCGGACAACCAAAAGCACCTCATCGTCTACAAGCATCCGGATCAGAATTTCCCGATGTACTCGCAGCTCACCGTCGACAGCGACGAGTGCGCGGTCTTCTTCAAGGACGGGCGAGTCGTCGGCGTGCTGCCCCCCGGGCGCCACACGATGCACACCCAGAACATCCCGTTCCTGGGCAGCATCGTGAACCAGTTCACGGGCGGCAACGTGTTCATCAGCGAGATCTTCTTCGTGAAGACCACGCCGGTCCGCAGCATCCCGTTCGGCGGGCCCGCGGGCGAGATCGTCGATCCGGGCACGGGCCTCCAGGTGCCCATCCGCATCTTCGGTGAGTTCTCCGTCGTCGTCACCGACCCGGTGCGCTTCATCGTCGGCTACTCCGGCCAGGCGGCGGCGGGCGACAACGACCAGATCCTCCAGTGGGTGAAGGGCAAGTTCATCAACTCGGTGGGCACGGTGCTCTGCGAGCTGGCCGAGGCCGAGCAGAAGAGCATTCTGTCGGTCATCAACAACAAGGAGCGCCTCGCGCAGGCCTTCGTCGCGCGGGCGCCCGCCCTGAACGACATCGGCATTCGCATCACGGAGATGGGGAAGATCGACCCCAACATCCCCGAAGAGCACATGGTGGAGCTCCGCCAGGCCGTCAAGGAGCTGGCCGACGCGCAGCGCGAGGTGCGCAAGAAGCAGATCGCGATCGCGGGCGCCGCGGCGGACGCGCAGGCCAACCAGTTCTCGCTCGACCAGAAGTTCGGGCAGGACGCGCGGTACGTCAACCAGCTCGCGGGCGGAAACTTCGGCGCGTACGCCGCGGGCCAGGCCATGATCGGCGCGGGCCAGGGCATGGCGCAGCACGGCATGGGCGACGGGCTCGCGGGCGCCGGCGCCGGCATGGCCGTCGGGATGGGCATGGGCAACATGATGGTCGGTGGCTTCCAGCAGGGCATGCAGCCCGGCATGGGCGCCATGGGCCAGCCGCCGCCGCCGCCCGCTTCGGTGAGCCCCGGTGGCGTGCTCGTCACCTGCGGGGCGTGCAGCTTCAAGCAGGGCGCCGGCAAGTTCTGCTCGAACTGCGGCACGGGCCTGCCCCAGGCGCCGAAGAACTGCACCGGGTGCGGCACGATGCTCACCGTCGGCGCCAAGTTCTGCGCGAACTGCGGCACCAAGACCGCGTAGCCGCGGCGAGCGGGCAGGGGAGGCGCGACGCGTGGTGCGGCGCGCTTCCGCAAGCGCTTCGCTAAACGGAGCGGCGATGTCGTCGCGCGTTGCTTGACCGCGCGCGCGGCGGTCCGCATCCTACGCAGCGAGATGGCCAAGGAACAGCTCCTCCTCGTTGACGCCGACATGCGCAGTCTGCGCGTGCTCGAGGTGAGCCTCCGCAAGGCGGGCTACAACGTCACCGTCGCGACCGACGGAGAGGAGGCGCTCCGCTGCGTCGAGAGCGCGCCCCCCGACCTCGTCCTCTCGGACACCAAGCTCCCGAAGCTCGACGGCTACGCGCTCGTCCGGCGCCTCAAGGAGCGCGCCGAGTGGGCCCGTATCCCCGTGGTGTTTCTCACGAGCCAGCGCTCGGTCGAGGACAAGATCCGCGGGCTCGAGCTCGGCGTCGAGGACTACCTCACGAAGCCCATCTTCGTGCGCGAGCTGCTCGCCCGTGTGCAGCTGCTCCTCGCGCGGCGAGACAAGGAGAGCATGTCGCGGCCTCAGCAGGCCGCGCGCACTCAGTTCTCGGGGTCGATCGAGGACATGGCGGTCGTCGACCTCCTCCAGACGTTCGAGGTGTCGCGCAAGACCGGCGTGGTGAACCTTAAGAGCGGCGTGCGTCACGCGTCGATCTACTTCCGCGAAGGCAAGGTGCTCGACGCGGAGCTCGGCCCCCTGACGGGCGAGGAGGCGATCTACCGCGCGCTCACGTGGAACGAGGCGACCTTCGAGGTCAACTTCGAGCCCGTCACCCGCGCGGAGGTGATCGAGGCGTCCACCCAGGGCGTGCTCATGGAGGGCATGCGCCGGCTCGACGAGTGGAGCCGGATGACCGAGCAGCTCCCTCCGCTCGAGCAGGCGCTCGCCGTCGACCACGCGGAGCTCGCCCGGCGAATCGGCGAGATCCCCGACGAGGTCAACGGCATCCTCCGCCTCGTCGACGGTCGGCGCTCGACCCTCGAGGTCGTCGAGGAGTCGCCGTTCGAAGATCTCTCGACGCTCTCCACCATCTCGAAGCTCTTCTTCGAGGGGTTGCTCATCAGCGCCAAGGACGCGCGCGCGCTCGAGCCCTTCGTCCCGGGCGTGCCGATCCACGACCCCGAGACCCTGCGCGGGCTCGCGGCCGCGATCCCCGTCGAGGCGGCCGAGCTCGCCATTCCTTCATCTTCCGAAGCGGAAACTGTAGCGACTCCGCGGGCCTACGAGCCTGCCAAGCCGAACGCGTCCCGGCCGACGGTGCCCTCCAAGCTCTCCGAGCTGGCGAAGCTCGCGGTCGCGGTCGCGGGCGTCGAGCGCGCGCCCGACCCGCCGCCGCGGGCGCCGACCCGCGCGCCGTTCTCGCCGATCGCGGCGCCGTCCGAGGCAGCCGAGGTGGCCTTGACGCAGCCGTCCGCGGCGCTCCGCGCGGCCACGGACACCGCGTCGAAGGCCGT
>DAORJJ010000063.1:0-19499 GCA_035439005.1 Polyangiaceae bacterium
CGGGCCGGGCGCGGACGACGCCGGGCCTCGGTCCGTAAATCAACAGGCTGCTAGGAAAGGCTCTACGGACTACCGCCGGAGCCGCTGGCCAATACGCACTCCGAGCTGGGAGAGCGTGGGCGCATATCCGAAGTCGTCGCGCGCGGGATCGGCCGACTGCGCGGGACAGATCGAGCCCACCACGGCCTGGTCGCCGAGCCCCTTCGCGACGCGGAGGTGGCGGACGCCGGGGAGGGCGCGCGCGCGCGCTTGGAGCGTCGGGTTCCCGGCGCTGCAGAGCGGCGAGGTGGAGCCCGGGGTGCAGTCGCAGAGCTCCCGGTTCGCGGGCGCCGAGCAGTCGAGGGGCGTGTCCAGCGCGAAGGTGCACGCGAACTGCAGGTCCCGCTTGTTCGTGCTCCACTCGCGCCCGTGGACCGGATCGGCGTCGTCCGCCGCGCTCGGCGGGGGCAGGCCGGCGCGCGGCTCGGTCGACTGCGCCATGTGGGGATCGAGCCCGGTCGCGTCGTAGCGCTCGGGATCGCGCCCCACGAGCTTCTCCCAGTCCCCCGCGGCGAGCGGCACCGGCGCGCCGGTCGCCGAGGAGCGCGAGCCGAGCGCGGGGGGCAGCCCCGTGAGCACCGCGAAGTGCACGTCGTACGGAGTCCGCGGCCCCGGCGCCAGGCGACAGAGCTCCCCCGTGCCGCTCGTGGGGAGGCCCGACGCGAAGAGGGGATTGCGGCACTCGGTCCCGCCGACGTAGTTGCCATTCGCGTCGTGCTCGGCTGCTCCGCGCGGGATCTGCAGGGCCGACAGGCCGTCGACGTAGCGCCTCACGGGGTACTGCGGATCGACGCCGAAGCGGCGCTTCATCTCGAAGAAGCGCACGTTCATGTCGTCGTCGTTGGGCCCGTAATACCCTTGATTCTCCGCGCACCGCGGGTCCGAGGTGACCCTGGGATCGCTGCGGAATCCGCACGAGGTGCACGCGGCGGAGGCGGGGTCCTGCGCGCACGCCGTGGTGCCCTTCGGCGCGGTGCTGCCCCCGCGCGTGACGTCCCGCTGCGCCCCGGCGATGCCGACCGAGGCGGGAAAGACCACGTTCATGAACGCCCACCCCTGGCCACCGAGGCTGTAGGGGTCCACGGTGGAGTCGTCCTCGTCGGTGAGGACCACCACGGCGAGCACCGAGTCCTCGCGGAGGAAGGCCTTGCGCTGCGCCAAGAGGGTCGCGTCGACGGGGCCCGGGCTCGCCTGGTTGCCGGCGCGCGTGGGCGCCGCTGGATCGGGCGCGATGAGGAAGCGGTACATCGCCTCGAGCGGCCCCTCGAAGCCGCAGCCGCGATCGCCCACGCCGCTCACCAGCGCGGCCGTGTCCCGCACGAGCGCGGTCGGCTCGGTGAGCGCGGGGGCGGGCGCTCCGGGCGCGAAGGCCAAGAACCCGTTAGGCGCGCTCGGGAGGTTCGGGCGGTTGACGAGCCGCGCCTTGTCGTCGTTCCCCGGGAGGTCGGGCGAGCACGAGTCCGAGCCCATGCCCCCGAGCCCGGAGGTGACGACCCCCACGTGGAGGTCCTTCACCTGAGGGTGCTCGAGGGCGCCGCTCGCGCATGCTCCGTCGACCGAGGTCCCGACGACGGCGCCCGCGGCGTCGACGCACCGAGGCGTGAGCAGCCGCTCGATGAACGTCCCCGCGGACGCGGCGAGCAGGCGCTGCTTCTCGAGCATGCCGCGTGAGTTGTCGACCACGAAGAGGACGTCGACCTTCGACAGGGTGGGGGGCCCCGGCGGCGGCTTCTGCGGGGCGGCGTCCGCGTCGGCCTCGGCGTCGGTGGTGGGAGGGGGCGCGACGTCGGCGGAGGCGTCGGGCGCCGAGCCGTCGGGCGCGGGGTCGATCGGTGTGGTCCCGCCGCAGTGCACGAGGGGGACGCCCGCCAGGGCGAGCAGGGGGAGCCATCGAAGGAGCTTCATGCCGGCAATTTAGCAGGAAGCGTGCCCGCGCCGCGCGCGCCTCTGATGTCTGTCTATCGCGGAGCGGGCGCGCCGCGCGGCGCGACTCCAGCAGGCGCGCCAGCGCCAGTGTGTGCCATCGGCCGAGCACGCCCGAGCCGAGAATCGTTGCGGAGAGGGCGGGATTCGAACCCGCGGCAGGCTTTTGACCCGCGCTCCCTTAGCAAGGGAGTACCTTCGGCCACTCGGTCACCTCTCCAAAGGCCGCCCTGCACTTAGCCGTTGGCGGGCCCGCGCGCAAGGCCTTCCTCGCGGAGCCGGCGACGGCGGCGTCGAAGGGCGGCACCCACCCGCAGGAGGCAAGCCACCATGCACGTCCGCCACGCCCTCACCATCCTCGCGGTCGAGCCCCTCGCCGAGAGCGTCGCGTTCTACCGCGCCGCGTTCCCCTGGCCGCCCACCGTCGAGACGCCCGTCTACGTCGAGCTCGCGCTGCCCGGCGGCCAGCGCCTCGGCCTCTACGAGCGCGAGGCGTTCGGCAGGAACACCGGGCGGGTGCCGGCCCGCGTGCCCGCCGGCGAGCTGTCGACCACCGAGCTCTATTTCTACGCTGACGACGTCGAGGCCGCGTCCGCCGCGCTCGTCGCCGCCGGGGCGCGCTGCTTGAGCCCGCTCGCCCCGCGGCCGTGGGGCGACGAGGCGGCCTACTTCGCCGATCCCTCGGGCAACGTGCTCGTCGTCGCGAGCGCGCGCGGCGAGTAGCGCGGCCCACACGGAGCGGCCCGCGCGAGCGCGTGCTCGGCGGGCCGTCCGTGCGGGAGTCCGCGCGATTAGAAAATCTTCTTGACCGTTCCCCAGATCGACTTGCCGATCGTGGGGAGCGGGAAGGCCACGGCCTGAAGGGTCGACACGAAGCCGCTCGGCGCCGAGGGCGGCGGCGCGGCCTCGGCCTCGGTCTGGGCCTCGGCGATCGCCTCCTCGGGGATCTCGGGGGTCTCTTCCGTGATCACGGAGGCCTCCACCTGCTCGGGCTCGATGGCGAACCCCGGCAGCAGCGCCAGCGTCTGCGGGCCCGCGAAGCCGTCGGCCTCGAGGCCGTTCTCCTCCTGGAATTGCTTGACGGCGGCCTCGGTGCCCGGCCCGAACTTGCCGTCGGCGTCGATGCCGAGGGCCTCCTGGAGCCGGCGGACCTGCTCGCCGCGGAGCGGCTTGTGCAGGATCACGAGCTGCGGGAGCCCCATCGCCATGAACGTGTCCGGGCCGGCGACGCCGTCGACCTGGAGCCCGTTGTCGCTCTGGAACTGCCTCACCGCGGCCTCGGTGTTGGGGCCGAAGATCCCGTCGGCCGTGAGGCCGAGGGACTCCTGAAGAATCCGGACCGGCTCGCCACAGAGCCCACGTCGCAACATCGCCATTGGATCGCTCCTCCTCGGGGCGCGGAACGTCGCGCCGCAGGCCGAGAACGGTGCCAGCGTCTCTCGCGCTCCGCAAGAGAGAGCGCGCGCCGGCCCGCACGCGGGTGAGGTCTCGGGACCTCGGTCGAGCGGCCCGCGCTCGCTTAGGCGCCCTCGCCGGTGGCCACGCCTTCGGTCGCGGGCGCGCCGGGGGTCCCGGCCTCGGCCGCGACGGGCTCCGTCGCGCCGGTGAGCCACGCGCGCCGCGCGTAGAGGATCGCGTACACGAGCGCCCCCGCGAACGCCGTGGCGGCGACGCACCCGAACAGGGAGGTGAGGCGCATGTGGACGAGCAGCACGCCTGCGAGGCACAGCGGGAGCTGGAAGCCCACGAGCACGCCGAGGTCGATGCGGAACGCGAGCTTGGCGGCGCGCGCGCCCGCCATCGCGTTGCCGAGCACGATGCCGACGCCGAGCCCCACGTAGCTCGGGGCGACGATGCGGAGGTACTGGAGGCCGATCGCCACGGGCGCGTCGTCCTTGCCGAAGAACCGCAGCACCCGCTCGGCGTGGTAGGCGAGGAGCACGAGGAACGCGAGGTTCATCGCCGCGTCGTAGACCGCGGCGAGCACGCCCGCGCGGCTCGCGCGATCGAGCTTGCCGGCGCCGAGGTTCTGCCCCACGAAGGTCTGCGCGGCGCCGCCCCAGCCCATCGCCACGAAGAGCGCCACCGAGTCGACGCGGAACACGAGCCCCATCGCCGTCGTCGCGGTCTGATCGGTCTCGGTGGAGTAGAACCGCGCGACGAGCGAATTCACGAGCAACATCGCGGTGATGCGCAGCACGAACTGGGCGCTCGTGGGCCACGCGAGGGCCATGAGCTCGCGGATCGCGCGGGCGTCGGGGCCGCGGGCGCCCTTGGCCGGGAGGATGTCGAAGCGCCGCACCAGCACGAGGAAGCTCGGCACGAGCACGAGCGCGCGCGCGACCACCGTGGCCCAGGCCGCGCCTTCCATGCCCATCGCCGGCACGCCGGAGAGGCGCGCGAGCGTCGCGCCCCACGCGAGGCCCTCGTTCGGCGCGACCGGGCCGAAGAGGCACACGACCGCGAACACGACGTTGAACACGTTGCCGAGCACGAGGAGCGCGACGGGGGTCTTCGACGACCCGAGCGCCCGCTGGATGCTCGTCAGCTGGAGCAGCATGAACATGGTGCCGCTGCCGGCGAGGATGACGCGGAGGTAGCGCGTCGCCACGTCGGCGACGGCGCCCTTCAGGCCGATCACGGTCGACGCGATCGGGCCCGCGAACGCGCCGAGTACGCCGAAGAGGAGCGAGAGCCCCGCCACCACGATGAACGACTGCCAGGCCGCGCGCTTGACCGCCTCGCCGTCGCCCTTGCCCTTGTGGTGCGACACCAGCGTGGCGGCGGCGGTCGACACGCCGTAGCTGAAGATGGTGCCCACGGCGGCCAGCTGATCGCACACGCCGAGCGCGCCCACCGCCGGCCCGACCTCGTCCTTCGGGAGCTGGGCGATGAGGTACGCGTCGACGAGGTTGAACGAGGTCTGCAGGATGGCGCCGACCGCGAGCGGGATGCCGAAGCGGAACACCTCCCACGCGAGGGGTCCCTCCAGAATGCGCGCGGTGGCCCGGTCGTCCATGGCCGCTCGCCGTACCACGGTCTGCGGGACCGCGCCTCTTCGCGTCGGGCGCGGTCGCGGGCGTCGGGCAGCCGCGGCGGGCGCGCCGGGCAGGTGCGTCACGCGTTGCGCACTCGGCGGTTCGGTCCTCGGGCGCTGTGCGTTTGGAATCAACGCGCCCCATTCGGTGCTAAGTCCGGGACCAACCACCCCGAGGCTCCCATGGCTCCCACGACCCCGAAGAAGACCACCCAACTCAAGCAGCTCATCACCCGCCCGGAGCTCGCGTTCCTGATGGAGGCGCACAACGGGCTCTCCGCGAAGGTCGCGGAGGAGGCCGGCTTCGAGGGCATCTGGGGCAGCGGCCTCTCCATCTCGGCGGCGCTCGGCTGCCGCGACAACAACGAGGCGAGCTGGACGCAGGTGCTCGAGGTCGTCGAGTTCATGGCCGACGCGGCGCGCATCCCCATCTTGCTCGACGGCGACACCGGCTACGGCAACTTCAACTCGATGCGCCGCCTCGTGCGCAAGCTCGAGCAGCGCGGCTGCGCGGGCGTGTGCATCGAGGACAAGATCTTCCCCAAGACCAACAGCTTCATCCGCGGCACGGCGCAGCCGCTCGCCGAGATCGACGAGTTCGCCGGCAAGATCAAGGCGGGCAAGGAGGCGCAGTCGGACGACGACTTCGTGATCGTCGCGCGCGTCGAGGCGTTCATCGCGGGCTGGGGTCTCGAGGAGGCGCTGAAGCGCGCCGAGGCGTACCGCGTGGCCGGCGCCGACGCGATCCTCATCCACTCGGCGCTCCGCTCGCCGAGCGAGATCCTCTCCTTCAAGAAGGAGTGGGGCGATCGCCTCCCGGTCGTGATCGTGCCCACGAAGTACTACACGACGCCCACCGAGGTGTTCCGCGACGCGGGCTTCTCCACGGTCATCTGGGCGAACCACGCCATGCGCTCGGCGCTCACGGCGATGCAGCGCACCGCCAAGCGCATCTTCGAGGAGCAGAGCCTCCTCAACGTGGAGAGCGAGGTCGTCAGCGTGGCCGAGGTGTTTCGCATCCAGGGCGAGGAGGAGCTCGCCCGGGCCGAGAAGCTCTACCTGCCGAAGCACGGCCAGTCGACGCGCGCGATCGTGCTCGCCGCCTCGCGCGGCTCGGAGCTCGGCGACCTCACGAAGGACAAGCCCAAGGCCATGGTCGACGTGAAGGGCCAGCCCATCCTCGCCCACATCGCGGGCACGTACCGCGAGGTCGGCGTGAAGGACATCACCGTCGTGCGCGGCTACAAGAAGGAAGCCTTCGGCATCACGAGCCTCACGTACGTCGACAACGACACGTTCGACAGCACGCAGGAGGTGGCGTCGCTCGCCCACGCGAAGGCGTCGCTCGTGGGGCAGACGATCGTGTCGTACGGCGACGTGCTCTTCAAGAAGTACATCGTGCAGGAGCTCGCCGAGACCACCGACGACTTCGTGATCTGCGTCGACGCGAACTGGCGCGAGAGCCGCAACAAGGGCCGCGTGGCCGACTTCGTCACGTGCTCCCAGCCGAACTCGAAGCGCGCGTTCCTCGAGAAGGTCACCCTGAAGGACTTCGTGGGCGACGGCGAGCGCGGCGACGTCACCGGCGAGTGGATGGGCTTCCTGAAGATGAGCGAGGCGGGCGCCGCCGTGCTGAAGGCGCTCCTCGAGCGCCTCGAGGCCGGGGACAAGGCGCGCTTCGACGCCATGAAGATGCCCGACCTCCTCCGCCTCGTGCTGAAGGAGGGCCACGATATCCGTGTACTCTACACGACGGGCCACTGGCTCGACGTCGACAGCGTGGAGGACGTGGTCCTCGGCGCGAGCTTCTGAGAGGGACCCCGATCATGATCACCGCCGAGTCGTTCCTCGTGGCCGCGAAGGCCCATGGTTTCTCGCTCTACACGGGCGTGCCCTGCTCGTACCTCAAGCCGTTCATCAACTACGTCATCGACGCGCCCGACCTCGACTACGTGGGCGCCACGAACGAGGGCGACGCGGTCGCGATCGCCTCGGGCGCCGAGCTCGGCGGCCGCCGCGCGGTGGTGATGTTCCAGAACTCGGGCTTCGGCAACACGGTGAACCCGCTCACCTCGCTGAACATGATCTTCGACATCCCGGTGCTCGTTGTCACCACGCTCCGCGGCGAGCCGGGCGGCCCGAAGGACGAGCCGCAGCACGCGCTCATGGGGCAGATCACCACCGGCCTCTTCGACCTCATGCGCATCCCCTGGGAGTACTTCCCCGCGGAGGAGGCCGAGATCGGGCCGTGCCTCGAGCGCGCGACCAAGCACATGAACGAGAAGAAGCAGCCGTACGGCCTCGTCATGCGCAAAGACACCGTCGCGTCGCACAAACTGCGCTCGAAGGCCGCGCCGAAGGCCCTCGCCGCCGCGAAGCTCGCGCCCGAGCACGCGTGGCCCGCCGAGCGCCCCTCGCGCACCGAGGTGCTCGCGGCCGTGCAGCGCGCGCTCCGCCCCGGCGACGTCGTCGTCGCCACCACGGGCTACACGGGGCGCGAACTCTACGCGCTCGACGACAAGCCGTGCCAGCTCTACATGGTGGGCAGCATGGGGTGCGCGGGCAGCTTCGGGCTCGGCCTCGCGCTCGCGCAGCCGCAGCGCCGGGTGATCGTGCTCGACGGCGACGGCGCGGCGCTCATGCGCCTCGGCGCGCTCGCGACGCTCGGCTTCGAGCGGCCCGCGAACCTGCTGCACATCCTGCTCGACAACGAGCTGCACGAGTCGACCGGCGGGCAGTCCACCGTCACGCACTCGGTCGACAGCGCCCTCGTCGCGGCCGCCTCGGGCTACCCCCGCGTGGAGCGCGTGGCCACGGCCGAGGCGCTCGAGGCGCTCGTCGCCGCGCCCACCACCGAGCTCACCTTCGCGCACGTGAAGATGAAGCCGGGCGCCCCGGACGATCTCCCGCGCCCCACGGTCACGCCCATCCAGGTCAAAGAGCGCCTCGTCGCCTACATGGCGGGCTGAGCCCCCATCACGAGAGAGAGACCCCAAGATGAAGCTGCTGAACCCGGGGCCCGTCACGCTCACAGCCCGCGTGCGCGAGGCCATGCTCCGCCCCGATCTCTGCCACCGCGAGGTCGAGTTCGCCGCGATGTGCACGCGCATCCTCGAGCGCCTGCGCCGCATCTACCCCGAGGCGGCGGCGCGCTACGTGCCCGTGCTGCTCACGTCCTCGGGCACGGGCGCGGTCGAGGCGATGCTCTCGCTCGTGCCCCGCGCCGAGGACAGCGCCGGCAAGAAGGTGCTCGTCGTCGCCAACGGCGTGTACGGCGAGCGCGCCGCGGCGATGCTCACCGCCCAGGGGAAGGCCCACGACGTCGTGGCCTCCGCGTGGACCGCGCCGATGGATCTGCCCGCCGTCGAGCGCGCCCTCGCGAGCGGCGCGTACGGCCACGTGTTCGCGGTGCACCACGAGACCACGACGGGGCGCCTCAACGACCTCGACGGGCTCGGTGCACTCTGCAAGCAGTTCGGCGTGAAGCTCCTGCTCGACGCGGTCTCCAGCTTCGGCGGCGAGCGCCTCCGCTTCGACGCGTGGAACCTCGAGGCGTGCGCCGCCACGGCGAACAAGTGCCTGCACGGCGTGCCGGGCGTCGCCTTCGTGCTGGTCGACGAGGCGGTGTTCACCTCGCGCGCGTCCGGCGCGACGAGCGTGTACCTCGACCTCTTCCGCTACCGGAAGGAGCAGAAGACCGGCTTCTCTCCGTTCACGCAGGCCGTGCAGGCGATGTACGCGCTGGAGGAGGCACTGCTCGAGCTCGAGGACCAGGGCGGCTGGGAGAGGCGTCACCAGAAATACGCAGCGCTCGCCGCCCAGGTGCGCGAAGGCCTCTTCGCACTTGGCATCCGCCCCTTCCTCGACGACGCCGAGAGCTACGGCGCCACGCTCGCGAGCTACCGGCTCCCGCCGGGCCTCGCCTACGAGCGCCTCCACGATCACCTGAAAAACGCCGGCTTTATCGTGTATGCGGGCCAAGGTCCGTTCTCGGGCGAGATGTTCCGCGTGGCGGTCATGGGCGACGTCGACGCCGCCGACATGGCGCGGCTGCTCGTGGAGATCCAAGCGGCGATGGCGTGAAGCTTGCGTCGAGGTTGGTCATGACGCCGATCACGCGCACCGCCTCTCCGCCGTTTGGGGTGGTCTCTCGCGCGGCGCGTGCTAACCAACCGGCGCCTCGCGTCGGCGAGCGGACGCCCCGATGACCCAATCGATCGACACGAGAGCTGCCACCGAGAGCGGCGCCCACCCCGCCCTCGGTCGCGCGGCCCTCCGGAGCGGCGCGTTCGAACTCGACGACGATGGCGAGCCCTCCGGCCCCGCGAGCGCCCCGCGCGCGTCGCTCGCTCCGTACGACGCGGCCGAGGTCGACGCCATCCTCGGGGAGATGACCGATCCGCTGAACCGGTACTACCGGTACCCCGTGGCGAAGGCGATGCTCCCGCTCTTCATGCGGCTGCCCTTCACGCCGAACCACATCACGGCCTTCCACGCCTGCCTCGGCCTCGCCGCCGGCGTGCTCATCGCGCGGGGCTCGCCGCGCGAGCTCGTGGCCGCCTTCGTGCTCGCCGAGGCGCGCATGATCTTCGACTGCCTCGACGGCGTGGTCGCGCGCGCGAAGAAGCTCGCCTCGCCCTACGGCCGCACGATCGACGAGATGGGCGACGGCGTCGGGTACGTGGGCATGCAGATCGGCGCGCTCGTGCACATCCACCGCCACGCGCCCGGCGAGAACCTCGTGTTCATGCTCGCCGCGGGCCTGCTCGTGCCCGGGTGGATGGCGATGACCTACGACTACTACAAGCGCACGTTCGCGAGCCTCCTCAAGGGCACGAACGACGGCCCCGCCGAGGAGCTCGTGCGGCGAAGCGCCAAGCGCGCCCGCGACGGCCAGGGCGGGGTCGTGGTCCGCTTCGCGCTCATGTTCGAGTGGCTCCAGACCACCCTCCTCGCGCCCTTCTCGATCCCGTCGCTCCTCGAGCGCATCCGCCGAGAGACCGCCAAGCCCGGCGCGGGCTGCGACGACCCGTCGCTCGTCGCGCTCGCCGCGGGCGCTCGCCGCCGCGGGCGCTCGCCGGGGTTCCGCCGCCTGCTCCGCTTCGCGTCGATCGTCACCGGCGACAACGCCATCACCTTCTTCAACTTCGGCCTCCTCACGTTCGCCGTCGCGGCGGTCGAGAAGACGATGATCGCCGCGGGCTTCGCCACCTTCCTCGTGGTGTCGCTCACGTGCGCGGCCTGGCTCCGTCGCGGCGCCGAGCCCGCCGCGGCGAGCGCGGAATGAGCGGCATCGACAAGGCGGTGATCCTCGCCGCGGGCCTCGGCAACCGCATCTCGGCCGTCTCGCGCGACGTGCCGAAGCCGCTGCTGCCGCTCTCGGGCGAGCGGGGCTCGTCGCCCACCTTCCTCGACTGGCACTTCCGCGCCCTCGAGCGTGTCGGCTGCAAAGAGGCGTATTTCGTCGGGAACGCGCGCACGTTCGGCACGCCCCTGCCCACCTCCACGTCCATGCGCTCTGCATGGATCTTGAACCCCACCGAGGACGTGTCCACCTCGGGCAGCGGTCACTCCACCTGGTTCGCGTGGAAGAGCGAGCACCGCATCCTCGACGGGCGCTCCCGCGTGGTGCTGATGGACGCCGACGTCCTCTACGACCCCCGCGCCTTCGAGGTGCTCGCGGCCCACCCCTCGCCGCGCTCCAAGACCCTCGTCTGCACCGACTTCCGCAACACGCAGGAAGAGGTGCTCGTGTTCGCCGATCCGGCCACGCCCGAGGTGCCGCGGTACCACGGCAAGGGCATGCTCGAGACCCCCATGACCGAGCGTGTCCGCTGCGTGGGCGAGGCCACCGGCATCCTCCTTTGGGAGCCCGCCGACCACGACGCGCTCGCGCGCGTCACCGACTGGGTCGTGCGCTACTCCACGGCGAAGGCGCGGAGCGAGCACGAGGACATCACCCAGCGCATGATGCTCGCCGACCGGATGCACGTCGCGGGGCTCGGCCCCGACGTGGCCTTCATGGAGTGCGACACGCCCGACGAGTACGAGGTGCTCACGCGGGAGATGTACCCGCGATTGCGGGCTACTTTGGGGTTCTAGGGCGGTACGGCGTGGACGTCGGGTGCGAGGGCGTTCCCCCCTCGCGCTCCCCCCTGGGTGTCGTCGCGTTCCACGAGTGGGGCGGTACGGCGTGGACGTCGGGTGCGAGGGCGTGGAGGACCTCCGTCACGAGCGATAGGCCCGTCACGCCGGTGGCCCCCTCGCGCACCCCCCTGTGTCGTCGAGTGGGGGCGGCGCGGCGTGGACGTCGAGTGCGCACCCCCCTGGGGGTCGCGTGGGAGGATGGTCGCAGACTCAGTCGAAGAGGCCGTCCGCGGTCGCCTCGGTGAGCGAGGCGCGGAGCGCGGCGTAGCCGCTCGTGGGCGCGTCGGTGAAGCGGTCGGCGCCGAAGATGGCCTTCACGTCCGCCTTCCGGTCGCCCGCGCACGCCTCCTTGAACGCCTCGGCGAGCCGCGGCTTTAGCTCCGCTGGGAGGCCTGGGCGCACGCAGATGAGGTCGGCGGGCACCTCCCCGAACGTGCGCAATACACGCATCGCCACGCCGTCCACGAGGGTCCAGGAGCCCTCGACGCCCTCCTCGCCGCTCGCCTTCGGCCGCGCGTGCGTGCCCGTCACGTCGGCCGCGCCGTCGATCACCGCGCGGATGGCGGCGCTGTGTGAGCCGTGGAACGCCTCCACCCGGAAGAGGTTCCGCGGATCGATGCCCATCTTCTTGAGGCCCACGCGCGGGACCACGAAGCCGCTCGCGCTCCACGCGTCCACCCACGCGGCGCGCGCGCCGCGGAGATCGTCGAGCGACTCGATGGTGGAGTCGGAGCGCACGACCAACGCCGATTTGTAGCCGGTCTGGCGCCCGCGCTCGAGGGCGAGCAGCGCCTCCACCTTCTGCGGGGGGAGCTTCACGAACGCCACGGGCGGCAGCCACGCCACGTCCACCTTCTCGGCCTCCACCTCGCGCGCGAGCGCCTCGTAGCCGCCGCAGTAGTGGAGCGACATCGGCACGCCCAGCCGCTCGCTCATCCACACGCGCAGTCGCTCGGAGGCCTCCCGGGTGCTCTCTTCCTGGGCGAAGTATCCGAAGGTCAGCGTGTCGGTCATGCGTGCTCCTCGCGTGTCGTCTCGTCGTTCGGCCCCCCGAGCGCGGGCGATCCACCTCCGGCCCGCGCCGCGAAAAGTATAGGTGCGTTCGGCGCGCGCGCCGCGCTGGAAATGCGTGCAGGCTGCACGTGGCTCGGGCCGAGCCGGCGCGTCTACAGCCCCATCTGCCCGTACACTCCGAGGGCGACGTTGCCCTTCTCCTTGTCGTTCAGGTAGAGCGCGCGGTAGTCGAGGAGGTCGAGGGGGCGGAAGGCGGCGAGGCCGGCGGCGGTCTGGGTGTGCCCGTACTTCTGCGCGACGTCCTTCAGCAGATCCCCGTCGACCGCCGCGCCGCCGAGCATCGTGTTCACCTTGGTGTAGATGAACTTGGAGCGCGCGGCCTCCACCGTGCAGAGCAGCACGACGTCGAACGCCTTCTTCGTCGCGGCGGACCAGGGGGCCCCCGAGTAGTCGGTGGCGAGGGCGTTCTCGAAGGTGAGCTTGGTGATCGCGCCGATCGCGCCGGCGTAGCTCACCTCGGCCGGCGCGAGCACGCGGAGCGCGGCGGCGGGACCCGCGGCGGCGGCGCCGTTCGTGATCTGCGTGAGGTAGAGGTTCGTGATCGCCCCCGCCTGCACCACGTAGTGAAACCGCGTGAAGTTCCCGGGATTTCGCTCGTAGGTCGCGTCGAACGGCGCCCCGGCCGTGAACGCGGCGCGGAACGCCTTGATGAAGGCCTTGTAGCCCGTGAGGTTCGTCTTGATCGCTGCCATGGTCCTCGCCTCGCCGGGGCGCGCGCCCCGACCCCGAGCCAGGGTACAGGAACCGGCCGCGCGCGCGAGGCTGACCGCGCCCTCGACGCTGGGCCGCGCGGGTGGCAACGTGCGACCGATGCACCTCCCCTCGCGCCGCGTCGCCTGGCTCTCGAGCGTCGTGGCCCTCGTGGGCTGCGCGAGCGCGGACGCACCGCTCGGCGCCAGCGACGCGGGCGCCGAGGTCGGACCGGTGCCGTCGAGCCCGCCGCCTCCTCCGGCGACGCCGCTCGACGATGGCGGCGCGGTCGACCCAGCCGACGCCGGGCCGCCGCTCGTCGTGGGCCCGGTCGGGTGCGTGACGTCGGTCGCCGCGGGGCACCACGCCTTCGCGTGCGCCGGCGTCACCTACGACGTCGAGCTCTCGTCGACGTGCGCGCGCGGCGGCTGCGGCGTCATCGTCGACGTGCACGGGCTCTCGATGAGCGCGGCGCTGCAAGACAAGAGCACCGGGCTCCGCGCGAAGGCGAGCGCCCAGGGGTTCGTGGTGGTGCAGCCCACCGCGCCCGCGGGCCCGCTCGGCCCTTCGTGGACCCCGGGCGCCGACGACGCCAAGGTCTGGGCGTTCCTCGGCGAGCTGCGCCGGGCCCTCGCGATCGATCCCAAACGTGTGCATTTTACAGGCTTCTCGCAGGGCGGCGCCATGACCTGGCGGATGGTCTGCGCCCACGCGGGCGAGCTCGCGTCGGCCGCGCCCATCGCGGCGGCGAACGGCACCACCCTCTCGGGCAGCGTGCCCCCGTTCGCCCTCGACTGCCCGTTCGACGGGCGCGCGTCGCCCGCCGCCGAGGTCCCCATCTTGCAGATGCACGGCACGAAGGACGCGCTCGTTCCGTTCGCGAAGGGGCTCCAGCAGCGCGACGCCGCGGTCGCCGCGTGGTCGCTCGGGGCGCCCGTGGTGGTCTCGTCCGACGCGCTCCACGAGCGCACGCGCTACGTGAGCCCGAAGGGCACGGCGTACGAGTTCCTCCGCCACGACGGCGAGGTGACGCCGCCGCTGTTTCCGCTGCTCTTGCGCGGGCACTGCGTCCCCGGGGGCGCCGATCAGCCCGGCGCGGGCGCGCCCGGGCAGACCCTCTTCTTCAGCTGCAAGCCCCCCACGGGGGTGGCGTGGGGCGACGTGGTGCTCCGGTTCTTCCAGGACCACCCGCGGCCCTGAGCGCGCGCGCCCGCCGGGCCTCGCGGCGCCCGCTCACCGCCCGAGCGCGTGCACGGCGAGGGCCGTCCACCCGGTCTGGTGCGCGGCGCCCACGCCCCGGCCGGTGTCGCCGTCGAAGTACTCGTGGAACAGCGGGAGATCGCCGAACACCGGGTGCGCGGGCATTGCGGGCCGCGCGCCCGTGGGCCCCCGCCGGAAGAGGCCGGCCACTCGCCGGGAGAGGAACGTCGCCACCTCGCGCAGGTTCATGAATCGCCCCGAGCCCGTGGGGCACTCGACCTTCAGCGAGTCGCCGTAGAAGTAGTGGTAACGGTCGAGCGCCTCGATGAGCAGGTGGTTCACCGGCAGCCACACCGGGCCTCGCCAGTTGGAGTTCCCGCCGAACATGCCCGAGTCGCTGTCGCCGGGCACGTAGGTGATGCGGCGCACCTCGCCGCCGAGCTCCACCTCGTACGGGTGCGAATGCGCCTTCGACAGCGAGCGCACCCCGTGCGGCGAGAGCAGCTCCTCCTCGTCGAGCACATAGCGCAGCACGCGCACCAGCCGGTCGGCCGGCGGAATGGCCAGGAGCCGGTGCACGCTGCCGTCGGCCCGGGTGTGCCGGGTCACGAACCGCCCGAGATCGGGGCGGTTGTCGAGGAACCACTTCATGCGCTTGCGAAAGCCCGGCAGCGCCTCGAGCACGTCGACGTCGATCGCGAGCACGGCGAAGAGCGGGATGATGCCGACCATCGAGCGGACGCGCAGCGGGATCGACGCGCTCCCCACGGTCACCTGGTCGTAATAGAAGCCGTCCTCTTCGTTCCAGAGCCCGGTGCCGCCGAGCTCGTTCATCGCCTCGGCGATCGCGACGAAGTGCTCGAAGAACTTGCTGGCGAGGTCTTCGTAGGCCGGATCGCTGCCCGCGAGCTCGACGGCCATGCCCAGCATCGTGGTGCAGTAGAACGCCATCCACGCGGTGCCGTCGGCCTGCTCGACGTGGCCGCCGCCGGGGAGCGGGCTGCTGCGGTCGAAGAGGCCGATGTTGTCGAGGCCGAGGAAGCCGCCCGAGAACAGGTTGTTGCCGCCCTCGTCTTTCCGGTTCACCCACCAGGTGAAGTTCATCAGCAGCTTCTGGAAGACGTGCGCGAGGAAGCGCTTGTCGCGTCGACCGCGCGGGGCGCTCAGCTTGTAGACGCGCCACGCCGCCCACGCGTGCACCGGCGGGTTCACGTCCGAGAGGTTCCACTCGTACGCCGGGAGCTGCCCGTTCGGATGCATGTACCATTCACGCAAAAAGAGCTCGAGCTGGCCCTTGGCGAAGTCGGGATCGACCAGCGCGAACGGCAGCGTGTGGAACGCGAGGTCCCACGCGGCGTACCAGGGGTACTCCCACTTGTCGGGGACGCTGATGATGTCGCGGTTGTAGAGGTGGTGCGAAAACTCCCTGTTGCGCGCGCGCTCGGCCCGCCCGGGGGGCGGCGGCGGCTGGGAAGGATCGCCCTCGAGCCACTCCTTGATCGCGTAGTGGTAGAACTGCTTGGTCCACAAGAGCCCCGCCCACGCGTGGCGGGCGATCACGCGGTCTTCCTGTGACCACGCCGCGTCGGTCTTGGTGGCGTAGAAGGCGTCGGCCTCGGCGAGCCGCGCCGCGAACACCGCGTCGATCGCGGCCGCCCGCTCCTCGGGGCTGGCGGACGAGACCGCGTCGCCCTCGGCCACCTGCTCGACGAGGGGCTGCCACTCGCTCTCGTCGCACAGCCGCACGCGCAGCACGGCGCGGCCGCCGGGCGGGAGCGTGACGACGACGTGCGCCGCCGCCTTGGTGCCGGTCTCGTCCGCGGAGGTCGCGTCGTAGCGGCCGTGCACCACCGCGTCGTGGAAGGCGTCTTTCACCGAGCTCCGCTCGTTCGGGACGCCGTAGAGCCGCTCGCGGTTGGTCTCGTTGTGCGTGAAGAGGAAGGGCGCGGGCTGCGCGCTCGGCCGGCCGGCTTGCTCGACGGGCTCGACCTCGAGCACGTAGGGGCCGAGCGCGTCGGACACCGCGCGCAGCGTGCGCCGCCCGACCCGGGAGATCGTGGGCTCGTGGCCGCAGCCCTCGCCCGTTCGCCCCCAGCCCCACACGTTGCGAAACCACAGAGTGGGCAGCACGTGGAGCTCCGCCGCCTCGGGCCCGCGGTTCTCGATCGTGAAGCGCGCGAGGAGATCGTTGGGGCTCCGCTTCGCGTACTCGAACGTCACGTCGAAATAGCGGTCTTCGTCGAACACCCCGAGGTCCTCGAGGTCGACCTCGCTCGCGTCCCGGCCGCGGGCGCGGCTCCGCGCGACCAGCTCCTCGTAAGGAAACGCGGCCTGAGGGTACTTGTAGAGCGCCTTCGCGTACGAGTGCGTGGGCGTGGCGTCGAGGTGGAAGTAAAGCTCCTTTACGTCTTCCCCGTGATTGCCCTCTTCGTTGGTGAGCCCGAACAGGCGCTCCTTGAGGATACGGTCTTTGCCATTCCAGAGGGCGAGCGACAGGCACATTCGGCACTGCCGATCGGTGAGCCCGAAGAGCCCGTCTTCGCCCCAGCGATAGACGCGGCTGCGGGCGTGCTCGTGGGGGAAGTGCCGCCACGCGTCGCCGTCCTCCGAGTAGTCCTCGCGCACCGTGCCCCACTGCCTGTCGGCGAGGTAGGTGCCCCAGCGCTTCCAGTTCTTCTTGCGGAGCCGGTCCTCGAGGAGGCGCTCGTTCTCGGGATCGCCGCTCACGCCGCCGCTCACGCGCCGCCCCCGGCGAGGGCCCGCTCGAGGGCCGCGGCGCCGAGGAGGCCCGCGTCGTCCCCCAGGGCGGCGCGCGCGAGCTCGACGCGCATGGCGGGCGGCCCCTCCGCGTCGAGGTGCGCGCGGATCGCGGGGTGGAGCAGGTCGTCGTTCAGGCCGAGGCCGCCGCCGAGCACCACGATCTCGGGGCTGAACGCGAACGCCACGTCGCGCACGCCGATCGCGGCCGCCGCGCAGATCTCGCCGAGCACCCGCAGCGCCGCGGCGTCGCCCGCGCGGGCGCGCTCCACCACCTCGCGGCCCGTGAGCGCGAGGCCGCGCGCCTTCGCCACGCGCGCGAGGGCCCGCCCCGACGCGAGCTCCTCGAAGGTCGACGGCTCGCCCCGCGCGTGCGCGGTGCGATCGATCACCATGTGGCCCACCTCCGCGAGCGAGCGCCGCCCGACGAGCAGCCGGCGGCCGAGCAGCACGCCCCCGCCCACCCCGGTGGAGAGGGTCACGTACGCGACGTCGGAGAACTCCTTCCCCGCGCCGAAATAGGCCTCTCCCACCGCCGCGAGGTCCGCGTCGTTCACGAGCCGCACGGGCACGCCGATGGCCTCGCCGAGCGCCGCCTCTGTGAGGTGCGGGGCCCACGCGGGCGGCAGGTTGGGCGCCCGGTCGAGGCGGCCCTCGCGGTGATCCACGCGCCCAGGCACGCCGACGATGGCGCGCGAGGGGCGCGACGCGTGCCCCGCGAGCTCGCGCATGAGGTCGACGAGGCCCGTGGGGGTCGCGTCGGCCACGGGGGTTGGGCGGACGTCGCGGTGAAGGAGGGCGCCGTCGTCGTCCAGCACCGCGCCGCGCATCCGAGTGCCGCCGAGATCGACCGAGAGAACGCTCATGACGGCAGCCTAACACCACAGCGCAAGTCCCGGTTCGCGCGCACCCGGGCTGAAGCCCGGGGCAGGGGAAGCTCACGGTGGCGGTGCGCGAAGCCCGCCGCAGCGGCGGGCTCTTTCGGCCTTCGTCGCGACCTTACGGCGAGCCCGCTCCGCGGGCTTTGAGCGGGTTGATCCCTACTTCACTGCCCCGGGCTTCAGCCCGGGGCGCCGCAACTTGGGAGTCGGCTACTCCGCCATGCGTCGGCCCTTCGCCATGGCCCGCTCGAGCGCCCAGCGATCGAACTCGTCGCTCGGCTTCACCCACACGACCCGCAGGTGGTGCCGCGCGACCGCGGAGAGGGTGTGCACGCCGTTCTTCTTCTCCGACATCCCGGGGATGTAGAGCTGGAGCCCGTGCGAGTCCCACCGCTCGCCGTGCACGGGATCGTGGATGTTCCGGCCGATGCCCATGAACGCGCGGATGGGCTGGGTGACCATCGCGTGCACGACCTCGCCGAGATCGCTCCCCCACGACCGCGCGACGCTCGAGTACCACCGCGCGTGCTCGCTCGTGTCCTTCGAGCCCGCTCTGCGCGCGCGCTCGAGCACCTTCTGCGCGCCGCGCTTGGACGACCACCAAGGGCCCGCGGCTTTGTCGGCGTGGCTCCGGCCGGCCAAGCTGTGCACCCAGCGGAAGAGCGGCTGGCCGGGGTTCAGCGTGATGATGCGCGGCACCGCGTACGTCTCCGCGGGGTTCTCGGGCTCGTTGGGATCGCCGTTGAAGATGCCGTACATCCCGCCGTCGAGGTTGCGGAGTTTGTGCCAGTCGGCGAACGAGAGGGTGGGGTTCATCATGGGACGCGAGGCACCGCCGACGAGTATCCGGCCAGGCGCGCGGCGAGGCAACCGCGCGCGGGGCCTACCCCTTCAGCATGTCGCGGACGAGCTTGGCCACCACCGCGAGCACGACGCACACGACGACGCGCCGCACGAGCTTGTCGCCGCCCTTCAGCGCGAGGCGCGCGCCCACGCTCGCCCCGAGGGCGTTCGCGACCGCCATGGGCAGGGCCACGCGCCAGAGGATGGTGCCCCGGGCCGCGAAGAGGCCGAACGCCGCGAGGTTCGACGCGAGGTTCACGATCTTCGCGTTGCCCGAGGCCCGCACGAGGGGCTCGTGAAACAGCACCACGTTCGCGGCGATGAGCATGCTGCCCACGCCCGGCCCGAAGAAGCCGTCGTAAGCGCCGAGGCCGAGCGACACCGCCACGAGCGCCACGGTCGGGTGCTTCGGGGTGAGCCTCGGGAGGCGGTCGCGCGGCACGAGCGCGACCGCGAGCGCCGTGAGGAGCAGCACGACGACGAGCGGCCGCAGGGGCTCCGGGCGCCGGGTGACGAGCAAGAGCGCGCCGAGCAGCGAGCCCACGAAGCCCGAGGCGAACGCGACCTTCACGCGCTCCGGCGTGACCGCGCCGTGGCGGCCGAACGACGCCGCGCTCGAGACCGCGCCGAACACCGCCTGCCCCTTGTTCGTGGCCAGCGCGACGCGCGGATCGAGCCCCGCCGCCAGCAGCGCGGGCACCGTGACGAGGCCGCCGCCGCCGCCGATCGCGTCGACCATGCCGGCCACGAACGCCGCGGCCGCGAGGCCCACCGTGAGCGGGAGCGAGACGTCGCTCACGGGGCGCTCACGTCTCGAGCGCGGTGGGCGCGGCGGGGGCCGCGAGCGGCTCGCGCGCCGGCGGGGCCCTCCGGAAGCGCTCGAGCTCCAGCGGCGAGACGATCGCGCC
>DAORJJ010000064.1:0-19432 GCA_035439005.1 Polyangiaceae bacterium
CCGGGGTCATCGCGACCCCTCGCCCTCGGCTCGGGGTCGCCGCACGAGCACCGCGGCGCTCTGGGCCGCGCGATCGGTCCCGCCGACGTGGGCGCGCGCGTAGAGCCCGGCGGCCTGGCCCGCGACGACGTACACGCCGTAGTTGACGACCTCGCCCGCGACGTCCGCGTCGCGCCGCGTGCGTGGCTGAAACCTGCGCTGCACGACCCATCGACCTTCCTGCGCGAGCCCGAGCGCGCGATCCCACGCCGCCTGGGGCAGCTCCCACCCCGGCACGACCTCGTCGCCCTCGCAGCCGTAGTCGCTCTTCAGCACCCACGACTCGCGCTCGACCGACAGCATCGCCGGGTGCACCGACTCGAGGCGGAGTGTCTCGGGGATGTGCGCGCGCACGGCCGCTTGTCCCTCGTCGGAGAGCTGGTCGAGGTGCTCCCAGAGGAACGCGAGCATGCGCTTGTTCTGCGTGACGACCGCGCCGAATGGGTTCACGACCACCGAGTGACCGCCGAGCTCGGCGCGCGCCAGGACCTCGAGCGGGCGGGCGAGCGGCAGCGGCGCGTCGAAGGGCGCGTCACCGATCCAGACCGGGAAGCGCTCGCCCCACCAGTCGGTCTTGTAGTGCCGGACGATGAGCGAGCAGGGCTCTCCGAAGAGGGCGGCGCGGCCGTCGGGCGCCGTCGTGAGGTTCTGCGGCGCGCCGGAGGTCACGCGATAACCGCGCGCCCCGAGCCAGCCCTCGAGCAGCCGGACGAGCGGCAAATCTTCTGTAAGATCCGTAGGGTAGATGATGCCGGCCGTGCGCTCGGCGCCCGGGCCAAGGCGGGTCTCCACGTAGGCGTCGAGCATGTCGAGCGTGGCCGCCGCGAGGCCGAGGTTGGGATCCCGGAGGTCGCCCGCCGCGAGGGCGGCCGCGTGCTCCTCTCGGGCGACGGCCGCGAGCGCGAGGGTCTCGGCGTGGCCCGTGGGGGTGTCCGAGTTGAGCTCGCACGCGACGAAGCCGCTCGGCGTGTCGAAGATGTCGGCGCGCGCGTAGCCATGCCAGCACGCGGCGCTCTCGTGCCAGAGCAGCTTCTGGCAGGGGGTGAGCGCGAAGAACGTGTCGAGCAGGGTCTCGTCGGCCGCGATGAGCCGCACCGCCTCGTCGTGCACGCGCACCACGGCCTCCGCGGCCCGGCACATGGCCTCGTAGTCGCGGTCGTCGACGACGAGCGCGGCGTCGCGGAAGCGCGGCTCGCCCTCGAAGTAGGGGTCCCCGATGAGGCCGCCAGCGAGGAGCCGCTCGGCGATCGACGGGGCGATCGACGGGGCCGGCGAGGACGGCGTGGACGCGCCCGCGCTCACGGCAGGCGCACCACGACGAGCGCCGCGCCGAGGTAGGTGGCGGCCTCCAGCGCGGCGAGCCCCACGCTGCGCGCCGCGATGCCCTTGTCGAGCGCCCCGCCGCGCAGCGTGGGCCGGTTGCCGAGCACCACGCTGCCCACCACGAACTGCCGCACGCCGTAGAGCAGCGGCGCGTACGCGAGCACCTGCGCGAAGGCCACGAGCGACTGCCCCCAGGTGGTGAAGTCGCCCTCGGTGGCGCGCGCGACGAGCAGCGAGATGGCGACGGCGATGCCGGCGTAGCTCACGCCCGCGGCCACGTTCTCGCCGAGGATCTCCTCGGCGTCGTCGTACACGGTGAGCGCGCGGAAGAGCGCGACGAGCCCGAGCAGCGCCACCTGCCCGAGCACGAAGAACACGAGCGAGATCCCCACGTCGCGCAGGGTCTCGGAGCCGACGGCCGTGGTCGCGAGGATACCGGTCGCCAGCGAGTGGCCGGCGGCCGCCGCGCCGGCGGCGACGTTGCCGCGCTCGATCTCTCCGCCGAGCTTGGCGGCCACGAAGAACCGCACCTGGGCGCGCGAACAGACGAGGAACAGCACCTCGGCCGCGACGCCCTGGAGGGCGGCGTGGAGCAGGTCCTTGCCGACCGAGTCGCCGTCGAGCGAGCCGGCCACGGTGGAGGCGATGAGCAGCGTCGCCACCACGTCGGCCGCGTGCACGAGCGAGCTCGCGGGGTTGTGCTCCTGCTCGTTCTGGCGGAGTGACGGCGCCTTGCTGAAGAACCGGAGCGAGACCTCCAGCAGCACCAGCAGGAAGACCGCGAGCGCGAAACACACGCCGAGGCGGTAGAGCGAGGCCGTGTCCATGGAGCGTCGAGACTAGCGAGCCTCGCGCCGAGCGTCTCGTGAATTGGGCGCCCCGACCCCGTCCGCGCGGACGGGGTCGAGCAGCGCACCGGGTGGCGGGTCGGCTTCAGCCCACCTTGATGTCGATCGACTTGGGCTTGGCCTTCTCGGCCTTGGGGATGCGGACGCTGAGCAGGCCGTCCTTGAACTCGGCCGAGACGCGGCTGTCGTCGACGTTCTCGGGCAGGGTGAAGGTGCGGAGGAAGCTGCCGTAGGCGCGCTCGACGCGGTGCCAGCGCTTGCCCTTCTCCTCCTTCTCCTGCCGGCGCTCCCCCTCGATGCGGAGGACGCCGGAGTGGACGGAGACCTTCACGTTCTCCTTCGGGACACCCGCGAGGTCGGCCTTGATGTGGAACTCCTCCGCGCTCTCGGCGACGTCGACCGTGGGCGCCCAGTCGAAGGCGGTCATGGTGTCCTTCGAGTCCGACGGGCGCTGCGCGGGCGCGCCGAAGAAGCGGTTCAGTCGGTTGCTCATGTCTTCCAGCTCTTGAAACGGATCACGGCGTACGAGGCTCATGGGGCCCTCCCTGGTTGTTTGGTTGGTTCGACGCGAGCGCCCGCGCACCCGATGTGGCCGGCATTCTCCGCGTCTCTTCCTCGCCGCCCAGAATGCGCACGGGCTTCGAGCGTCGCAAGGCGGCCGGCGCATTTTTGCGCCGCGTCGCGATGAGTCGCGGCGTGAGCTAGCGCGGGAGCCCGAGCTCCTCGCGGAGCTCCGGCGTGAACGCGCCATCCACGCGGAGCGAGTAGCGGAAGTACGGATCGGGCAGCACCCCGTGGTAGTCGGCGTCGTTGAACCAGTAGGCGCTGCTCGTGATCACGTGCTCGGTCTTCTCCTCGTCGTCCCACAGGAAGAGCCGCTTGCCGCGGCCGTCGCGGGCGCGGGACATGGGCGACAGCATGACGAACGTGTCGGGCGCGCGCCCCTCCGCGGGGTCGCGATCGCGGTGCACCGTGCCGTGCTGGTTGGCCGAGAGCCCGAGCACCTTCACGCTGCCGATCGAGGCGAGCGGCAGCGCGCGCACGAGCGCGACGGTGCGTGGAAAGTACACGAGCGCGTCGCGGGTGAAGGCCTTGCCGTCGGGGAGCGCCGCCTCGTCCCACGTGCCGCCGGGCATGAGCTCGAGGTACGTGGACCACGGAAAGTACACGCCGTAGCGAAACTCGAGGTAGCGGGCCTGCCGCCGGCTCAGTGGGAAATCGCGCTCCTCACCAAACGTGTAGTCTGCACGTTCGTCGGGGTCGAGCAGGTGCGGCGTGTCGGAGAGCGACGCGAACAGGATGAACTCGTCGCGGCTCATGGCGGCGATGGCCTGCCCGTAGTCGACGTACGGGTCGTCGGCGAGGTGGGCCGGCACGATGCCCATGCTCTTGTGGCTCCCGCCGGTGACGAAGGTCGAGACCCGCGCGAGGCCGAGGCACACCTCGAGGTCGAGCGCCTCGAGCGCGGCTTGGTCGACGAACGGCTCGAGGTCGACGAACGGCTTGCCCAAGATGCCTACGAGCGCCATGAGGCGAGGCAACCAGGGGGCGCCCCTCCTGTCGAGGGGTTCGGCAGGCCTCCAGGCGTCGAGGCGCGTGCTACGACGAAAAGGTGTACCGCGAGCCCGCCGAGCCCTCGCCCTCGGAGGCCGCGCCGTCGGAGCTCGTGGTCGAGACCTCGGACGCGCGGCGCAGCACCACCTACGCGCTGTGGCTCCAGCTCTTCGCGCTGCCGCCTGTGGTCGCGGTGGTGCTCTCGGCCGCGGTGAGCCCCGAGGTCGGGCTCGCGGGCCTCGTCGCCTCCGCGGCGGGCGCGCTCGCGTGGTGGCGCAGGCCGCGCAGGGCAGGCCTCCTCCTCCGCGTCGCCTCTGGCGATCTCACGGTGTCGACCCGCGCGGACGGGAAGGTCGCCGTGAGCATCCCGCTCCGCGAGCTGCTCGACGTGCGGCTCGACACCAAGACCATCCAGCCCCTCCAGGAGAGCGGGAGCGCCGTGCCGGCCCTGCGGCTGCTCGAAGCGCGGCCCGGGCCGGAGCTCGACGTGGCGCGCGTCGTGCTCGTCGGCCGAAGCGACCCGTTCGTGCCGCTCGGCGAGACCTACGTCGCGCACCTGCACGCCACCGAATCGCTGGGCAAGCTCCGCGTGTTCCTCCGGAAGAACGGCTGGGTGCCCGACGACGAGCGCGAGCCACCACCGCCGCCCACGCGGGCGCGCGCGCCAGGGCGGAACTTCGCGTAGTATCGTGGGGATGAGCGGACCACGCTTCCTCGTGATGGGCGCCGGCGGGCTCGGCGGGCTCGTGACGGCCCACCTCCTCGAGACCGGGCACGACGTCGTCTGCGTGACCACGAACGACGCGATCGCGTCGGCGGTGGCGGCCTCGGGCTTTCGCGTGCGCGGCGACGACGTCGAGCGCGCGGTGCCCGGCACCATCGCGCGGAGCGTGCCGGACGGGCCGTTCGACTTCGTCATCCTGGCCGTGCAGCCCCCGCAGGTCGAGGAGGCCGCGCGCCAGGCGATGGGCGCGCTCGCCCCGGGCGGCAAGATGGTGTGCCTGCAGAACGGCCTCTGCGAGCCGCGGGTCGAGGCCACGCTGGGCGAAGGCGGGCGCGACCGCGTATACGGCGCGGTGGTGGCGTGGGGCGGCGCGATGCCGGAGCCGGGCGTCTACGATCGCACGGCGAACGGGGGCTTCACCATCGGCCGCTACGATGGCCGCCCGCTCGACCCCGACGCGCGCGAGCTCGCCCAGGCGCTCGAGGCCATCGGCCCCGTGGAGACCACGCAGAACCTCCGCGGCAAGCGCTTCAGCAAGCTCGCCATCAACTGCGCCATCTCGTCGATCGGCACGCTCGCGGGCGAGCGCCTGGGGCCGCTCATGCAGCACCGGTTCATCCGCCGCCTCGCCCTCGAGATCATGACCGAGACCGTGGAGGTCGCGCGCCGTGAGGGCGTCGCGCTGGAGAAGGTGTCGGGCACGATCGACCTCGAGTGGATCGCCCTCACGCCCGAGGAGCGCGAGGCCGTCGGCTCGAGCGGGCTCTTCGCGAAGCACGGGCTGCTGCTCGCCGTGGGCTTCCGCTACCGCCGGATGCGGAGCTCGATGCTCCAGGCGATCGAGCGCGGCCGGGCCCCCGCGGTCGACTTCCTGAACGGCGAGGTCGTCGCGCTCGGCGAGCGCCACGGCGTGCCCACGCCGGTGAACCGCGCGGTGCGCGACGAGGTGTGGCGCCTGGCCCGGGGCGAGGCGACCTTCGGCCTCGATCTCGTGCGCAAGGTGTTCGAGGAGACCGGCCCCCACGGCGCCTGATCTCTGAGCAAGTTCCTATGGTTACGCTAGCTCTTGGGGCAGGTCGTCCCAGCGGGCGCGCACGCCCTGCGGCACGCGGTGAGGGCGACCGTGCAGCGCGCGATGGCCTCCTGCGGCCGGTGCGCGCAGCCCTTCGTGCAGGCTGACTCGTCCACGCGCGCGGGCCCCTCGCCCGGCCTCGGGGCCGCGGGCTTGCCGTACTTCTTCTGGAGCGCCTCGCCCACCGAGCCGGGCCTCACGGGAGGGGTGTAGGCCGCGGCCTCGCGCGCGGTGTGAGGGAAGCCGTTCCAGAACCACTCGCTGTGCAGCTTCGACTCCACGTTGGTCACGCAGTGGCCGAACTTGAGCTCCTCGAGCGACGCGAGCTCTTCGGCGTCGGCCGGCGCGCCGCTCACCGCGATCGCGCGGTCCTCGATGTCCTTGCAGCACCGGAGGCACGACTCGACCTTGGCCCGCTCGGTGGCTTGCTTCACGCACGCGTCGAAGTACTGCTCGCACTTCGGCGCGCAGCTCACGCTGGCCTCGGCCTCGCGCAGGCCGCCCCCCTCGGAGGCGAGCGACGCCCAGAGCGCGCTCACGAAGGCCGCCGCGAAGGCGACGCGGGCGGTCGCCCGGCTCACGGCGTCACCTGCGCGTCCGCGCCGGCGGTCGTCGAGGCGGCGCGCGGCGGCGTCGACTCGGTGACGGCGAACACGGTGCGCTCGCCCTCGCGCCGCACCGCGACCAAGACGTGGAGATCGGGCCGGAAATAGGCGCGCAGCACGTGCTCGCGCGACGCGGGGGTGAAGCGCTGGAAGCCCGCGTCTTGGAGGGCGCGATCGTAGTGCGCCGTGACGTCGGCGACGGGGGCCGCCGTGTCGTAGAACCGGGTCGCGTGGGGCGTGCCCTCGACCTCGGCCACGAGCCTCCGCCGCGCGCCTGGCGGACGGGGCGCGCGGCCCTCGGTACCGTCCTCCTCGCCGCCCGCGCCGATCTTCTTCAGGTCGAAGTGGGCGTCGGTCCACGCGAGCGTGAGCGCGGTGCTCGTCGCCGCGGGAGCGCGTCGCGCGTAGACGTAGCGCACGCGGCCGAGGTCGCCGAGGTCCTGCGACCGCGCGAAGGCTCCCAGCGCCGCCGGGAGCGGCCGGCGCGCGTCGCCCACGAGGCACACCACGACGCCCTCGCGCTCGGTCTCGTTCCGGACGACGCCGCGCGTGAACGAGGCGGGGAGCTCGTAGGGGATCCCGCCCGCCGCGCCGCGCGCGGGCACCGCCGCGAACAGATCCGCGAGCGCGCCGGGGCGCTCCTCGCAGGCGCGCTCGACCGTGTCGAGGGCCTCGCGCACCGTGCGGGGCGTGGCGCTCTCCGCCACATGAAAGCGCTGGCCGTTGAGCGTCACCGTGGTCGCGGCGGCGTCGCCCTGCTCCCCGGCGAGCGCGCCGAGCTCCCGACCGAGCGAGAGGGCGGCGCTGCCCGCCTCGGCGCGTGCGGTCCGCGCGCCGAGCGCGCCGAGCGAGAGGGCCGCGATCGCCGCGTAGGCGCCGAGGCGCAGCGCGCCGTGGAGGCGCCGCCGGCTGGCGAGCTGGGCTTCGGGGGAGCGACGGGCGCGGGCGGCGCGGAGGGCTTGGAAGGCGAGGACGGGGAGGAGAGGGTGCACGGCGGCTCCTTTCGAGGCGTGCCCTCCTCTCGGCAGGCGGGGCCGGCGCGTTGCCGAAAAAATGCGCGACCGCGCGCGGAGGAGCGCCTCGTCCACGCGAGCCCCTTGCGCGCGGTGGTCAAGGCCCCGACACTGCGGCATGGTCCTCCGCTGGCCGGCCGTCGCGCGCCTGCTCGCGCTCGCCTCCGTGGCGGCGCTCGCGAGCGGCCCCGCGGCGTGCCTCTCGCGCGCCGAGCCGTGCGCGGGGGTGGCCGTGCGGCCGGGCGACAGCCTCGAGTGCCCGGTGCCCGAGTGGGTGGACCGGGGCTTCGATCTCGAGGTGCCGGCGGGCTGGGATGGCCGCTCGCCTCTCCCGATTCTCTTTGCATTTCATGGAGGTGGGGGCAACCGCCGCAGCGCGGCGAGCGTGACCTGCCCCGAGGGCAAGCTCGACGCGCCGGGATGCCTCTCGGCGGTCGCGAAGGCCGCGGGCTTCGCCGTGGTGCGCGCCGACGGCACGGGCTCGCGGCCCGTGCGGAACGTGCGCACGTGGAACGCGGGCGGCGGCACGGGGCCGTGGAACTGCACGAGCGGCGGAGCGTGCAAGTCGGGGGTCGACGACGTGCGCTTCTTCGACGACCTGCTCGCCGAGGTGGGCCGCGTGGTGCCCGTCGACCCGAAGCGCGTGCACCTCACCGGGCTCTCCAACGGCGGCGCGATCAGCCACAGGCTCGCGTGCGAGCGGCCCGAGCGCGTCGCGTCGTTCGTGGCGCTCGGCGGCACGAACCAGCACGTGGCGGCGGGCGGCGCCTGCGCGCGCGCGGTCCCGGTGCTGCAGATCCACGGCACCGAGGACCCGTGCTGGGCCTACGAGACCGGCGCGACGTCCTGCCTCAGCGAGGAGGGCGACAAGGTGGGCGTGGCGCCCTCGATGGAGGGCTGGCGCGCGCGCAACGGCTGCCAGCCCGCGACCGACGAGGAGGCGCTGCCCGATCGCGATCCGGCCGACGGCACGCGCTCCACGCGCCTGCGCTGGCGGGGCTGCGCGGCGGCGACGGAGCACATCCGCGTCACCGGGGGCGGCCACACCTGGCCGAGCGGCCACGGCTACCTGAGCGAGGACCGGATAGGCCGGGTCACGCGCGACTTCGGCAGCGAGCTCATCGTGGAGTTCTTCCGTGCCCACCCGAAGCCTTGAGCGCGCGGGCCTCGGCCCGCTCTCCCTTCGACGCGAGCGCCTCGCGTGCGCTTCGGTGCTCGCGCTCGCGCTCGGCGCCACGGGGTGCGGGACGCTCGGCACGCACCAGGGCACCGCCCCGGTCGCGCCGGGGGAGTGGCAGGTCGCGGCCTCGGCGGGCGTGGTGGGGCTCGTCGACACCGAGCAGAAGACGAAGGCCCCGGGCGCCGACGTTCAGCTCGCGCTGCGCCGGGGCCTCGCGACGAACCTGGACGCCGGGCTGAAGCTCTCGCCCTTCGGCCTCGACGCGCTGCTGAAGTGGCGCGTGCTCTCGGGGAGCTGGCCGGTCGCGGTCGCGCCCTCGGTGGGGTTCGCCCGGACGCCGCGCACCGGGCTCACCACGAACGCCTTCTTCACCTGGGCTCACTTGCCGATCATCTTCGGGCACGCGGTGAGCGACAAGGTCTCGATCAACGCGGGCCCCCACCTCATCTACGGGTACTACCTGCCGGCCGTGGGCGATCCTGCGCACGGCCTGTCGCTTGGCGGCTTCGTGAACCTCGAGTGGCGCGTGGCGCCGCGCGCGCGCCTCGTGCCCGAGATAGGTGTATTCCGCACGTTGGTCGGCGAGGTGCCAATCACCGGCTGGATGGCGTACGTGGGGCCTGGGGTGCTCGTCGACCTCTGAAGGCCCCCCCGCGCCCGCGGGCTGAAGCCCGGGGCAGGGAAAGCAAATGGTGGCGGTGCGCGAAGCCCGCCGTGCGGCGGGCTGCTGCGGCTCTCGTCGCGACCTTGCCGCCCTGCGCTACTTGGCCACCTCGTCGCGCACGTACTCGGCGAGGCCCGCGATCGAGCCCTCGCGCGGCGGATCGTTGCACAGAGTCTCGGCGCGCTCGCCGTGGAGCGTGAGCTTCCAGCCGAAGCCGCCCGTGGCGCTCGAGGGGTGCGGGTTGTCGATCACGCGCTCGGCGTAGCGCGCGCTCGCGTGGCCGGCGCGGCCCGAGAGCGCCGGGGTGGTCTTCTCGAGCTGCCGCGCGACCGCGCCCGCGGCGCCGGGGGTCGGGCGCTCTCGCCCGGGCAGGGCGGCGAGGTCGCGCGTGGCGCCTGGGGTGGTGTTAGCGCCGCCGCGGAGCCCCGCGCGCTCGCAGTCGTGGCTCGCGTAGTCGAGGGCGGACGCGCGGATCGCCTGGTTGGCCTCGAGCTTCTCCGAGTATGCGCGCGCGAGCATCATGCCCACGCCGAGCAGCGCGACGAGCACCGGGATGACCACGGCGGCCTCGACCAGCGCGGCGCCTCGGAGGCGGCTCGGGCGCAGTCGGGGGCGGGCCGCGACGCTCCACGAGCGGCGTTGCGGAGAGGGGATGTGTCGGCGCATGGTCGGCTCCGGTGGGGGATGTGTGCAAGATGCAATCAATGGAGGAGCCGCCCGTGGGCGTCGCCCAGCGCGCCGGCGAGGAAGGCGCTGCCGCTCCGCACGCGGTCGGCCGCGGGCGCGTCGCCGGGGGCGCCGAAGCGTCCGGGGTGGCGGGCGGCGAGGGCGAAGAGCTCGCGCACCCCGAAGTGGGCGGGCGCCGAGACGGGGCGCAGGCGCGCGCGCCACTTCATGTTGAACGTGGCCTGGCTGTCCTCGGGGGCGCCGTTGCACGCGCTCCCCGCCCAGCGCCCGCGGCAGTCGTAGAAGAACTCGGCCTGCGCGAAGAACGGGCCCGGCTCGGCGCGCTCCTCGCGGAGCCGCTGGGACTCGGCGACCCCCCGCTGGGTGCCCATCCCGAGCGCGACCTTGCTCGTGGCCCGCCCGTCGTCGTAGACGCCCGGCAGCGCCATGCCCCACACCTGCAGGTAGTCGGAGCCGTTCTTGGCGGGCTTCGCCATGCGCTTCCAGCCGAGGGCCTTGGTCTCCCAGGGGTGTCCGTCGCAGTAGCCGCCGGCGTCGGTGAAGGCGCCCGCCACCCACCCGAGGACCGCGCCGAGGGCGGGCGGGAAGTAGTCGGTGATGTGGTCCTGGGCGAGCTCGCAGAGGCGCTTGTTCTCTTCGTTCACGACGGGCAGGCCGAGCTTCGGGGCGTCGCCGGACTCGTTGTCCTCGGCGCCGCGTCGCTCCGCCTCGCACCCGAGCGCGGCGAGCTTGTCGTCGGAGCCGTCGGCGAGGCCGTCCATGGGGGAGTCGAACGCGAGCCCGGGCACGTGGGAGGGGCCCACGGTGATGGCGCCCGCCTTGTAGGTCTCCCCCACGCCCGCCGCGGCCGTGGAGGCGTACCAGGGGTACCCGATCGCCGCGGCGGTCTCGACGCCCGAGAGGAGCGGCAGCGCGACGTTCACGACGGTCTGCTCGTAGGTGTTCCGCGCGTTCACGAGCGCGGTGTACGCGGCGGTGGCGGTGGTGAGGAGCGGCGCGCAGACCGCGCTCGTGACCCACACGGCCGCGCACGCGGTGAGCAGCGCGATCGCGAGCACGAGCAGGTCCTTCAGCACCGAGAGCACGAGCCAGATGAGCGCGAGGACCTTCATCACCACGTTGAGCGCGGCGATGAGGTTCATGCCGCGGGCGTGCACCACGGCCGAGGCGTACACCTCGTGGTCGGCGGCCTCTTGCATGCGGTGGCGGAAGAGGATGGCGTCGCCGAGGCCCTTCATCGACCACATGGCGCCGATGAGCAGGCACGCGAAGAAGAGGCCCATGACCATGATGGCGCCGCGCTGGTCGGCGAGCAGCCGGGGCGCCGGGTGCGTGCACTGTGCATGCGATGCGTCGTCGGAGCTCATCGCGCGCCTCCCTCTGGCTCGTCTTCGTAGCGGGCGCCCTGGTGGGGCATCGTGGCCGTGCCGCGCAGCACCTTGCGGGAGCCGTGGCAGAGGACGCGCCCCATCATGGGCACGCCGCACGCGACGCTGGCCGTCACCGTCACGGTCACGGGTCCGCTCGGATCGGCGTCGCTCGAGGCGTCTTCGACGTCGACCACCACGTCGTCGAAGGAGTGGGCCGCGAGCCACGGCGCGAGCGCGACGTCGACCGCGCGCTGGGGCATGGTCGCGTCGTCGCGCCGGGCGCCGGGGTTGTTCGCGTGGACGCTCGAGCTCACCGCCGCCGTGCGCGCCGCGCACACCGCGGCGTGGCCGAGCAGCAGCTTGGCGGTCTGGAGCTTCGTGAGCTGCAAGAACGCGAACGACGTGGCGAGCAGCGGCACCACGGCGATGACGAACTCGGCGAGCGCGGCGCCGCGGCGGCCCGCGCGCGTCCGTCGCGGGGCGCGCTTGTCCATCACAGGTGCCCGCGCGCGGAGGAGGCCTGCGCGACCTTGGGCCGGATGGCCTTGAGCGCCCCGGCGGCGAGGAGCGCGCCGGTGGCGAGCGCGAAGGCGCACTCCATGGTGGAGACGCCCCGAGGGCGGCCCTCGCGGCGCGTGGGCGGGGGCTCGGACGGCTCGGGCGCATGGCCCGTGGTGGGCGTGGGCGTGGACGGCGTGACGGGCTGGCGGGGGCTCATGGCATCGACCTCGCAGCCCCTCTCGGGAGGGGGAGCCGAGGCGTTGCGTGAGCGATGCGTGTTCGTGAGATTTACCGCGAGCGCCGGAAGAGCCCGCCGCCCCGGCGGGCTTCGCGCACCACCACCGTGCTCTCCCTGCCCCGGGCTTTCAGCCCGCGGGCACGAACCGGGATTGGCCAGAGACGCGACTCAAGCGCCGCGTTTGTACCCAAAACTCCTTAGGAAATCACGTAGGCGATCGTGCCCGCCACCCACCCGAGCAGCGCGACGACGGCCACCGCCGACAGCACGCCCCACAGCACCCGCTCGCGGCCGCGTGTCCGGAGCGCGTCGTCGAAGGTGAGCTGCTCGGTGCGGGCCTGATCCACCGTGGGCCGCAGGTCGAGCCCGACGATGTTCTCGGCCGTGCAGTAGCGGCACTGCGCCACGCCGCCGAGCCCCACCTCGGGGAGCGGGCCTTGGCAGCGGCGGCAGCGCGACGGCTCGCCCTCCCGCCGCGGGGCGAGCGCGCCGAAGCCGAGCGTGAGCATCTGCAGGGCGCCGCGGTCGGCCAGGCGGCCTCGGGCGAGGAAGAAGCCCGCGAGCACCGCGGCGAAGGGGAGCATGAGGAAGGCGAGGTCCTTCCCCTCGTACCCGTCCTCGAGCACGCGCCACGCGGTGAGGCTCCAGCCGAGCGGCCAGGCGCCGAACATGAGCAGCGTGAAGACGAGCAGCCACATGTTCGACGTGGCGGCGCGAGGTTGGTCAAGCAGCTTGGCGATCATCTTCGCGCTGCGCGTGCGCGTGTGCGCCATCGCCTTCGCGGCGGCCGCCTGCCCGCGGACCTGCGGTGGCAGCTCGACCCAGGCCTGGCAGAACGCGCACACCACGGCGGGCGCGTCGTCCGGCACGGCGGGCGAGCCGCAGCCGTTGCAGACCGCGATGTGCTGCTGCACCGCCGGGGCCTCGGCCACGTACTTCTGGCCGGAGACGACCGCCTCGATGCTCGACGCCGCCGCGCGCATGGAGTCGGCCTCGATCGGGCGATCGCTCTCGCCGAGGAGCCGCGCCTGGCCGCCCTGGTGCACCCACAGGCGCCACACGGTGACCTTGGCCGTGGGCGCGCTCACGTTGTGGTTGCGCGCGAGGAGCGAGAACGCGAAGACGAAGATGCGCCACACGGTGAGGCGCGAGGCCTGCGTCTCCTCGACGTGGGCGTAGGGCGGGGTGAGCTCTCGCCACGGGAGGCGTGAGCCGTTGAGGCGGCCCCCGTCGATGTGCAGGCCCTCGGGGAAGAGGAGCAGATCGCTCGCGCGGGTCTTGAGGGCCGTCCACAGGTGGTAGAACGCGTACGCGATGAAGAGCCCCCCGACGATGGCGGGGAAGACCATCGCCTCGAGGTCGGAGTCGGCCGCGGCGAGGAGCGCGAAGCCGCCCACGATGCACGCGATCCCTGGGAACAGCGTGGCCGCCGCGCGCCCGGCGCCCCAGGTCGCGGTCGTGCCGATCTGGAGCGGCAGCCGCGCGAGGGGCTTGCCCGCCGGGCCCGCCGGGGCATGGGGCTGCGCGGCCTGCGCGGCGGCGTGCGGCGCGGGAGGCGCGGCGTAGGGCGGCTGGGGGTGGCCCCCGTGCGGGTGCTGTTGCGGCTGCGCGTACTGCTGTTGCTGCTGCTGCTGCTGCTGCGGGTACGGGTGCTGCTGGTGCTGCGGGTACGCGGGCTGTTGCGGGTGCTGCGGGTGCTGCTGGTGCTGCGGGTACGGGTGCTGCTGCTGCGGATAGGGCTGTTGCGGGTGTTGCTGCTGCGGGTGTTGCTGCTGCGCGTACTGTGGGTGCTGCGGCGCGCCTGGAGCGCCGCCCCTCCCGCCCCACGGCGGCCCTCCCCCTCCCGGCGGTCCGTATGTCACCCCTCGAGGCTACCGCGAGCCGGGAGCGCGCGCGCGGAGATCGTTCGGGTCGCGCTCGTGCTTGGCGCGCGCGTCGTCTCCACGATGAGCGCGTGGAGCCGCCGCGCGCCCTCGCCGCCGGCCTGGGCGCCGCGCGAGGCGAGCCAGTACGTGATGGGCGCCATGCCCACGAAGGGCACGGCGCGGGTGCCTCGCGGGGCCGCGCAGAACGCGTTGACGACCGCGAGGCCGAGGCCCGCGCGGGCGAACTGGAGCATCAACTCCCAGCCCGGCGCCTCGACGGCGATCTGCGGGGCCACCCCGGCCTCCGCGAGGGTGGCCTCGAGCGCGGCGCGGTGGAGGCTGCCGCGGGGCGCCACCACGAGGGGTTCGCCCGCGAGATCTCGCCCGGACAGCGAGCGGCGCCGGGCGAGGCGGTGCGACGCGGGCACGAGCACGCGCTGGCCCACGACGGCGAGCGGGAGCGCCTCGAGCCCTTCGGTCGCGGGCGGCGCGCGGAGCCCGACGACCGCGAGGTGCGCGCGGGCGTCGCGCACGTGCGCCAGCGCCTCCTCGGCCGGCAGCGTGAGGAGCGACAGCGGCCAGCGGCCCTTGGGAAACCGCCGCAGGGCGGGCCCCAGCAGGTAGAGGAAGGCGCCCTGCCCCGAGGCGAGGATCACCGGCGCGTGCTCGGCCTCTCCGCGCGCCTCGGCGAGCGCGCGCGCGCCGCGCTCTCGGGTCTCTCTGCCGAACGCGGCGAGCCGCGCCCCCGCGGGCGTGAGGGCGAGCGCGCGCCCCTCGCGGCGGTAGAGCGGGGCGCCGACGGCCTCGCCGAGGCGCTTCACCTGGACGTGCAGCGCCGGCTGCGAGAGGCCCAGCGCGCGCGCCGCGCGGGTGAAATTGAGGTGCTCGACGAACACCACGAACGAGAAGAGCGCGTCATAGTTCACGGCTCTTCTATGCACGTAAACTATAGTGAATAGGAAACGGATCGTCGCCCGGGGCCCGGACGCTGGCTACCTTGGCGCGAGAGGGAGGACCCCATGGCCGCCGATGATCTCGTCAAGACCAGCAAATTCCTGAGCTACGTGCTTCGCCACAGGCCGGAGGAGCTGGGCCTCACGCTCGATCCCCAGGGGTGGGTCGACGTGGCGCTCCTGCTCGAGCGCTGCCGCGAGCGCGGGCGCCCGATCACCCGCGCGCACCTCGACGAGGTCGTGCGAGAGAACCCCAAGCGCCGCTTCGCGCTCAGCGACGACGGGGCGCGCATCCGCGCCAGCCAGGGCCACTCGGTCGAGGTGGAGCTCGCCTACGCGCCGGCCTCGCCGCCCGCGACCCTGTTCCACGGGACCCCGCGGACGGCGCTCGCCGCCATCCGCGCGGCGGGGCTCTCGAAGATGGCGCGGCACCACGTGCACCTCTCGGCCGACACCGCCACGGCGCGGGCCGTCGGCGGTCGCCGCGGCGAGCCGGTGGTGCTCACGGTGGACGCGGCGCGCATGCACGCCGACGGGCACGTGTTCACCGTGTCCGCGAACGGCGTGTGGCTCACCGAGCGCGTGCCGCCCGAGTACCTCGGGTTCCCCGCAGGCGAGTGAGCGCGCGCCTCGCGGGCGAGGTCCACGTCGACGTTGACGTGGGGCCTCGGGCAGGGTCGAATTGGCAGAATGCGCCACCCCCTCGCCGCGCTCCTTGGGGCGTCCGCCGCGCTCCTGTTCCCTACCGCGGCGCTGGCGGAGAACGCCGCGCGGTGCTCGAGCGCCGAGCCCCGGTGCGAGCGCGCGTCGCTCGCGGTGTCCAAGGCCGAGAAGGCCCCGTTCGACTTCGACTTCGACACGGGCTGGGTGCCGGGCGGCTCGCCGGTGCAGGTGCGCCTCGTGGCGAAGCTCCACTCGCGGGTGGGCGTCTCGATGGAGGGCACGCTCGACGCCACGTGGCCGGAGCCGCTCACCCTCACGCCCAAGGGCGAGCCGGGGCGCGGGCGGCTCTCGCTCGACGAGGGCCTCGAGGTCGAGGCGCAGGGCCGCTTCTCGGTCTCCGTCGCGGGCGTGAACTACAGCTGGACCGGCAAGCTGCCGGGCATCCCTAGCGTGAACCTCCTGGCCGAGGGGTCGAACACGTTCAACCCGTGGGCGTGGAAGGGCGCGACGCCCCCCGCTTCCATCACGGTCAACACGCCGACCACGCGCATCGCGCGCATCTCGCTCACCGACTCGTTCATCCCCATCCGCGGCATCTCGGGCGGCTTCGAGCTCGACGGCGCGGTCGATTTCTCGGCGACGTACTCCACGCTCCGCATCGGCTTCGACGAGCCGAGCGGCTCCACCCGGGTCGACCGCGAGAACCCCTTCACGCGCCTGTTCATTTCGCCCACGCCCGCGATCGACACGAGCGTGTTCATCCACGGCGAGCTCGTGCGGCAGGCGACGCTGCACTTCATCCCGGCGTTCTACTTCACGATCCTCGGCACGAGCTTCAGCATCCCCATCGCCAACCTCCCGCTCGCGCTCCCGCCCTCGAAGCCCGAGCCGTGGGACTTCGACAAGGTCGACGTGCACATCCCGCTCCCGCAGATCTCCACGCCCGCCGAGGTCGACCTGGGGAGCGTCCCCGTCGGCGCGGCGACGACCGTGGCGCTCAAGGTGAGCGACGTGGGCGAGGAGCTGCTCGTCGTCGACAGCGCGAGCGCGCACCCTTGGGCCTTCGTCGACACGCAGCACGCCACGGTCGATCGCGGCGGCACGGGCAGCGTGCGCGTGGTGGTCACGCCCGACAAGGAGGGCAAGTTCGACGTGCCGGTGTCGCTCACGTCGAACGATCCGCTCCGGCCGGTCACCGAGGTGCACCTCCGCGGCGTGGCCGAGAAGAAGCTCGGGCCGGGCGCCGGGCCTGGCGATCAGGCGGCGGGCGAGGAGGCGTCGGGCTGCGGCTGCCGGACGGTCTCGCGCCCGTCGGAGAGCTCGGCGCCGTCGTGGGCCGCCCTCGGGCTCATGGGCTTCGCGCTGGCGTTCGCGCGCGGCCGCCGCCGCCGCTGAGCGACGCCCGCGAATCTGTGCATGCTGCACAGAAAAAACGCGGTCGCCTCAGCGCTTCTTGCTGAAGAACGCGCTCACCTTGGGCTCCTGCGCCGCGCGGAAGGTGTGGCAGAGGTGCAGGCTCTCGAGCGCCTGCGCGTAGAGGCGCGGGCCGCCCACGTAGCGCGACGCCCGCGGACCGAAGAACGCCTCGAGCTCGCCCCGGCGGGCGTCGTCGCAGAGCGCCGCGCCGACGTTCGGGAAGCCCGCGGCGGTGTCCCTCGGGAGCCTCGCGACGAGCGCGTCGAAGTGGTCCTTGAGGAACGCGTACGCGAGCGGCACGGTCTCCGGGACGCGCGTGGCGGCCCACAAGAGGCGCACGGTCTCGCGCGCGTCGAGCTCCGGGTCGAGCGTGAGCGCGAGCGACGCGGACACGAGCGCGGGCTCTTGGAACTGCCCGAGGGCGCCGATCGCGCGATCGCGGTCCAGCCGCTCTCGCGTGGTCTTCGCCTCGCGCACGAGGGCGTCGAAGAGCGCGCGGTCGCCGAAGCGGGCGGCGATGGCGAGCACGGTCCCGACGAGCTCCGGCTCGATCGCGCCCTTGTCGGTGAGCCACGCGCGCGCGAGCTTCGCGCACTCGGCCCGCAGCTTCGCGTCCTCGCCCTGGTCGGCCACGACCTCCACGAGCCCGGGGCGGAGCCAGCGGGTGTTCTCGTCCTCGCCCGGCTTCGCGTGGAGTCCGAGCGCGCGCGCGCGCGGGCCGAAGCTGCGCGACACGAGGTCGGCGTAGGCGCGGCGCGTCGCCTTCGTGACGAGCCCCATGTCGCGCAGGCTCGCCACCGGCCAGAGCGCGGCCTCGACCACCTGCACGTCGGCGTCCTTCGCCAGCGCCGGGACGAGCGCGAGGAAGGCGCCCAGGTCGGCCTTGCCCGCGCGCACGGCCGCGAGGACGTCGCCCGTCAGCGCGATCTTCTCGGCGGCGCTGAGGCGGCGGAGGTGCGCGCCGAGCCCCGCCAGGAGCGCGGGCGAGTGCCCCACGCGGTAGTAGCCGGTCGCCCCGTCGTTCGGGAGGGCCCACGCCGGGCACGAGGGCAGCGCGAGCGCGCCCTTCTCGGCCGTGAGGAGAGTGCAAGCGCCTGCTTCTACGACGTTCTTCGTGCCGCTCCCCGCGCGCGCGCACACAGGGATCTGCCAGGGCGGTCCGCCCTTGTCGCCGGGCGAGCCGGCGGGCAAGTACCGCGACTGCGTGAGGCGCAGCTCGGGCTTCCCCGCGCACGAGAGCTCCGCCTCCACGAGCGGCACCCCGGGCCGGTCGAGGAACGTCGCGAAGGGCGCGGACACGTCTCGGCCCGCCTCCGCCGAGATCGCGGCGAGGAAGTCGCGCGAGGTCGCCGTCCCGTGCGCGTGCTCCCGCATGTAGCGACGGACGCCGCGCTGGAAGGCCTCGGGCCCCACCCAGCGCTCGAACATGCCGATGACCGCCGCGCCCTTCTGGTACGTGATCGTGTCGAACGCGTTCTTGATGTCGTCGCTCGAGGCGATGGGCTGGCGGATCTGGCGCGCGCTCACCAGGCTGTCGGTGCGCATCGCGCCGTTCGCCGACGAGGCGCGTCGCGTGGAGGAGCCCCACTCGGGCCGGTAGGCGTCGATGATCTTCGGGGTCATCCACGTGGCGAAGGCCTCGTTCAGCCACAGATCGTCCCACCACGCGGTGGTGACCAGATCGCCGAACCACTGGTGCGCGAGCTCGTGCGCGTTGACGCTCGCGAAGGCGCGGCGGAAGCCCGTCGACTCGGTGCCTGGCTTCGCGAGGATGAGCGACTGCCGGTAGGTGACGAGCCCCGGGTTCTCCATGGCGCCGCCGAAGAGCGGCACCGCGATGAGGTCGAGCTTCTCGTACGGGTAGGGGCCGCCGAAGTATTTCTCGAGCTCCGTGAGCACCGGCGGTGTGCTCGCGACCGCGAAGCGCGCCCAGTCCTCCTTGCCGTGAGGCACGACGACGCGCACGGGGGTCTTGCCCACCTTGCCGGCGTCGACGTAGCCGAACGGGCCCACGGCGAAGGCGACGAGGTAGCTCGGCAGCGGCCTCGTCTCCGCGAAGCGCACCGTCGTGAGCCCGTCCTTGCCCTCTTCGCTCGACAAGATAGGCGTGTTCGAGACCGCGGTGTCGCCGGGCCGTACGCGCAGCGTCAGCTGCCACGGCGCCTTGTACGAGGGCTCGTCGAGGCAGGGGAAAACGCGGCGCGCGGCGAGCGGCTCGAAGTGCGTGAAGACGTAGGGGCGGCCGTCCTCGACCTGGCGCGAGGCCCCGTCGGTCTCGGTGCTGGAGAGCCGGCCCTCGTAGGTGATGTGCACCGTGGCGCGCCCCGCGAGCGGCCGCGCGAACGCGAGCCCGACGAAGCTCGCGCCGCCCTGCACGACCGAGGCCTTCACCGCCGCCGCGCCCTCGCCCGCGTGGGCCTCGCGCAGCGTGAGGCCGTCCGCGTTCAGCCACAGCAGCGAGAGCGGCGCGGCCACCTCGAGCTCGAGGGTCATCTCGCCCTCGAACACCTCGCGGGACGGCACCACCGTGAGCGTCGCGGCGTTCCGCAGCGAGCGCACCCCCGAGGGCAGGCGGAGCGTCGGCGGGGGAGGCGTGGCGCCCGTCGCGACGGCGGTGGCGACCGGCGCGACCGCGACGCGCGGCCAGGGCGCGGCGGGATCGGGCGGCGGCTGGACGGGCACGCACGCGGCGAGCGAGGCGAGCGAGGCGAGCGAGG
>DAORJJ010000065.1:0-19291 GCA_035439005.1 Polyangiaceae bacterium
GGTTTGATCACGAACAGGATTATTTTGACAGAGAATCCGTTTCCAGGGGACTAGCCGCGCTCACTCCACGCCGAGCACCCGCACCGTGCGCGCCGGCACGTCGAGCGTGAACGCGCCGGCCTCCGCCACGAGGAGGCCGGTGGGCGCGCGCTCGAGGAGATCGCGGAGCGCGCCGATCCGCCCCACCGAGAACGTGACCTCCACCGCGGCGTCGGTGGGGTTCATGACGAACACCACGCGCGCCGCGCCCTCGCGGTCCTCGTGGACGGTCACGAAGCACGAGGTGGGGCTCACGGGGTACGTGGGCAGGCCGAGCTCGCGCACGCGCTCGGCGACCAGCGCGTCGGCCTCGGTGGCCTCGTCCAGCGCGCACACCTCGAGCCCGTCGATCGCGTGGGGCGCCGCCATCGTGCGCATCTGCCCGTCGCGCGAGGGCACCCGCGGGCCGAGGGTGACGCGGGCGCCCGATTTGCGTGCAGTCTGCAGCTTGTCGATGAACTCCGGGTTGAGGCCGGCCACGCTCGCGCAGACGATCCACGAGGCGCCGGCGGTCGACTCCTCCACGCTGTCGCCGCCCGCGTACGCGAACGGCACGCCGCGCGCGAGGAGAGCGCGCTCGAACGCGAGGAGGAACGACTCGGCGACGAACGTGGGCACCTCGCCCGTGCCGAGCTCCTCCTCGAGGCACGAGTCGCGGAAGCCCACGCCGATGACGTTGAAGAGCGTGGGCGTCACCGGGCCGAACGCGTGCGTCGCGCGGGCGAGCCGCCGGAGGGCGCGCGGCACCACGAGGCGCACGGGCACGCGCCGACGGAGCTCGTGGAGGCGCGCGGTGTCGAAGAGCGAGTTGAGCCGCCGGTAGGCGTCGGCCAGGGGCCGGGGCGCCCCGTGCGGATCGACCGGCGCGCCGATCCAGCGCTCGCGATCCACCGCCATGTAGAGGTTGTACGCGCGGAGGCCGTACGCCATCGCGGCGAGCAGCGTGTAGAGCGAGTCGTGCTCGTCGAGCGGCGCGAACACGGGCGGGTAGCCGGCGCCCATCTCGGCCGCGAACGGCGGGCCGCCGAAGCCCTCGGCGCGCGTCGCGAGCTCGGTCGTGCGGCGCAGCAGGGTCATGTGCGCCTCGGGCGTGGCGGGGTGGTAGTAGTCGAGCCCGACGAGGTCGACGATCTTCGCCATGCGCCCCGCGTTGAGGGCGGTGGCGGCCTCGCCCGGGGGCAGGTTGTGCGAGGTGGGGATGCCGCCGAAGCCGGCCTCTTTGCCGACCTCCGCGAACCGCACCATGGCGGAGGCGAGCAGGTGCTCGTGGAAGGTCATCCAGTCCATGTGGCGCACGAGGTCGTCGGGCGTCTTCGCGTCGAAGCGCGTCGGCGGCGCCACGCTCGCGAACGTGGTGAGCTCGCCCTGCTCGCGCCACGCGGCGCGGAGCGCCTCGATCGTGGTGTATTTCTCCCGCAAGAACTGGCGAAACAGGCGGAGGGCGTCGGGGTGGTAGTCCTGGTCGTACGGGCCGTCGCGGAAGTAGAGCGCGCCCTCGTTGTCGACCTGAAAGAGCACGATCGGCCCCGCCGGGTACACGCGGTCCGCGAGCTCGCGCCCCACGGCGCGGAGCCACTCGGCGGCCTCGTCGTGGAAGGCGTCGCTCGCGTAGCTCGGCACCGGGAAGGAGACCGGCACCATGGGCAGGATGACCGGGTTGTTCTTCGGCGTGCGGGCCTGGCAGGCGGGGTCCCACACCACGCGCTCGGGGACGCCGAAGAAGGTGAGCTCGGCGTTGATGTGCGGCCCGGGCCGGAGGATGACGTACAGGCCGCGCTCGGCGGCGAGATCGATGAACTTGCGCACGTCGAGGCGCGGATCGATCGCGCCGAAGTCGTAGCGGTTCTGCGAGAGCTCGTGCACGCCCCACGGCACGTAGATGTCGACGAGGCGCATGCCCATCGCGCGGAGGGCGTCGAGCGCGGGGGCCCAGTCCTCCACGTCGTGGCGGAAGTAGTGCATGGCGCCCGCGACGAGCGGCACGACGACGTCGGCGCCGCCCGGCGCGGCGCGGAGCAGGAGCCCGTCGGGGTGCACGGAGACCGCCGGCGGCGACGTGCGGGTGGCGGAGGGGGCGCCATGGTCAGTCATGAGCACGACGGTTATCACCGTCGGCGCCGCGGCGCAGCAGCGCCGCGAGCCCACGCGCGCGGACCCACCTCCTGGTCGTGGTGCGCGAGGGGCGGGCCGCGCGCCGCTACGCGCGGAGCTCGTCGCCGACCGCCCGGCCGAGGAGCGCGTGGAGCCGCCGCATGTCGTCGTCGTGCGGCGCGAGGCGCTCGAGCGCGGTGCCCACCTTGCCGACGGTGGGGGTCACGAACTTGAGGAACGCGCTGTTGTTCTTCTCGCGATCGATGAACACGAAGCGGCCGGCGTCCTTCAGCTTGCGCTGCACCGTGACGAGGTCGAACTCGAAGAGCAGGCCCTCGCGGCCGGCGGCGTCGAGGCCCGCGGCGTCGGCGTACTCGCCCAGCCGGGCCTCCACGAACGCGCGATCGAAGGTCTGGTAGCTGTCGTTGAGCAGCGCCACGAGGTCGTACACGCGCGGCCCGAGGAGGGCGTCTTGGAAGTCGATCCACACGAGGCCGTGCGACTTGCCGGCGCGCCGCGGCTCGTCGCGCACCATGAGGTTGCGCGACTGGTAGTCGCGGTGGGTGAAGCCGCGCGCGAGCTCGGACACGCGCCGCGCGAGCTTGTCGGCGTGGGCGGCGAACTCGGCCGCGTCGTCGTTCGTGAGCGGCTTGCCGCGCGCGTCGAGGCCCCACTCGCGAAAATGCTCGATTTCCCAGCGGAGGAGCGCGTAGTCGAAGGAGCGGCTGGCCACGATCGACCCCGCGGGCAGGTCGCGGAGCCCCGCCTGCGCCTCGGCGAGATCGCGCACCGCACACGTGTAGAGTGCAGGCTTTTCGGCGGGCACCCGCGTGAGGTAGTTGGCGAGGGTGTCCTCCCCGAGGTCCTCGAGGAGCAGCCAGCCGTTCGTGGTGTCCTCCGCGTAGACCTCGGGCACGTCGACGCCGCGCGCGGCGAGCAGCTCGCGCACCTCGAGGAAGGGCCAGCGCTCGGTCGTGGTGCCGTTGTGCACCTCCTCGGGCTTCGGGCCGTCGGGGACGAACATCGCCACGAGGCTCTTGCCGCCCTCCTGCGGCGTGACGCGGAAATAGCGGCGCGTGGACGCTCCGCCGGGCATCTGCGAGATGTCGACGGTGGCCGACGGCCAGACCTTCGCGCACAGGCGCTCGAGGGGCGCGAAATCCAACTCCATTCCCCATGGTCAACCCATTCGCCGCGTCGCGCGAAGCGTTTTTTTCCGGCCCGCACGGGAGGGCGCCCGAGGCCGCGCCCGCCCCTACGCGAGGATGCCTCGGTGCGGCTTCGCGGGCGCCGGGATCTCGGGCGCGTCGATGCGCCGCAGCAAGTTGATCTCGATGGTGCGCGAGATCGCGAACAGCGCGAGATCGTTGGGATCGGTGCCGAAGGGCTGCTCGAGCTCGTCGCCGATCGAGTCGAGCCCAAGGAGCGCGTACGACACGAACGCCACGACCGCGACGGAGGCCCAGCCGAGGGCCTCGGCCGTGCCGAACGGCAGGAGCGCGCAGTACGACCCCACGATACGGTGCATGAGCACGGTGTACGAGTACGGGATCGGCGTGGTCTTGATGCGCTCGCAGGCGCCCTGGATGTCGGTGAGGGCCACCAGCGACTGCTCGAGCAGGGGCGCGTGGTAGGGGTGCACGAGCCCGCGCCGCCGGGCGTCGAGGAAGCGGTCGCCGAGGAGCCCCAGCAGCCCGATGGGCACGTTCTCGTGGGCCGCGAGGGAGGCGAGCTCCTCCGGGGTGAGGGCCTCGTCGAGCCCGAGCCTCGTGTCCTGATCGCGCAGGTGGTGCCGGAACGAGTGGACGTAGGCGATGACGACGCGCACGAGCCGCTCCTGCTCTCGGCGCACGGCCTCTTGCTCCTCGGGCGAGGCCCCGTCCTTCGGCACGATGAACGTCGTGATCTGCCGCGCCAGGCTGCGCGTGGTGTTCACGAGCGCCCCCCACAGCTTGCGCCCCTCCCAGAAGCGGTCGTAGCTCGCGCCGTTGCGGAAGCCCAAGAAGATGCCTAGCGGCACGCCGATGAGGACGAAGGGCGTCGTCGTCAGGCTGAAATGGAAATGCGGCAGGTGGTGGTACGCGTACGATGAGATCACGGCGAGCGTCGTGACGCCGGCCACGCGGCGCCAGATGCGCGGGAGCGCGCGCCCGCCCACCATGACGTCGTAGATCCACGTGTTCTTGGTCTGCACCCACATGGCGGCCGAGGGTATCCGTTCCCCGGCGAGGGTCCAGGGTCGCGAAGCGTGGCGCCCTCCGACGCGCGCGGGCTGCTACGCTGAGCGTATGGCCAAGGCGTTCGTGTGCCGGTGCGAAGACGTCACTGTGCATGAGCTCGACGACGCCATCGCCCGCGGCTACACGGACATCGAGTCGCTCAAGCGCTACACGGGCTTCGGCACGGGGTACTGCCAGGGGAAATCGTGCGTGGCCCTCTGCGCGCGGCGCCTCGTGGAGGCGGGGCACCCGGCCGCGCTCCCCTTCACGCCCCGGCCGCCCTTCCACCCGTTGAAGCTCGCAGCGCTGGCGGGTCTGGCGGCGATCGCCGAGGAGGACGAGCGCGAGGCGCGAGCGGCCGCGGGGGCTGCGGCATCGAACGAGGGGAACGAAGGCGGGCCAGAGGCCCCGGGGGAATAGGGCGTACGGATGAGCAGCGTATTCGTGGGGGGCCTCTTGGCGGGGCGCTCGGCGCTCGTGACGGGCGGCGGCAGCGGGATCGGCGCGGGCCTCGCGCTGCGCCTCGCCGAGCAGGGCGCGCGGGTGATGTTGATCGGCCGCAAGCAGGAGAAGCTCGACGCGGTGCAGCGGCAGATCGTCGCGGCCGGCGGCGTCGCCGCGACGCGATCGTGCGACGTGCGCGACTTCGCGAAGGTCGAGGAGGCGGTGGCGGCGACCGTCGCCGCGCACGGCGGGCTCGATATCCTGGTCAACAGCGCCGCCGGCAACTTCCTCGCGCCCGCGGCGACGCTGAGCGCGAACGGCTTCCGCACCGTGATCGACATCGACCTGTGCGGCACGTTCAACTTCTGCCGCGCGGCGTTCGCGGAGCTGTCGAAGGCCCGGGGCAGCATCGTCAACATCACGGCGACGCAGGCGACGGTGGCGACGCCGCTCCAGTGCCACGCCGGGGCCGCGAAGGCGGGCATCGAGAAGCTCACGCGCGACCTCGCGCTCGAGTGGGGGCGCTTCGGCGTGCGCGTGAACGCGATCGCGCCCGGCCCCATCGAAGGCACCGAGGGCATGACGCGCCTCGCGCCGGGCGACGCCACCGCCGCGCTGAAGGGTCGGGTGCCCCTCGGGCGATACGGCACGATCTTCGAGATCGCCGAGGCGATGACCTACCTCGTGTCGCCCGCCGGCGCGTACATCACCGGGGCGACCCTGCTGGTCGATGGGGGCACGACGCTCATCGGGCCCGGCCCCTTCCTCGACCTGATGGGCGGCTGAGGTGTCCGCCGCGCAAGCGCCCACGAACGAGCGCGAGCGCCTCGAGTCGCTCGACCGCACGGCGCTCGTGGGGACGCCCCCCGAGGCGGCGTTCGACGACCTCGCGGAGCTCGCCGCGACCGTGTGCGGCACGCCCATGGCCGCGGTAAACCTCATCACGGGCGACCGGCAGTGGTCGAAGGCCCAGTTCGGGGTGCCCGCGGGCCTCACCCTCGACGTCCCTCGTGAGCACTCGCTGTGCGCGCACACGCTGCTCCACGACGGCGTGTTCGTCGTGCCCGACACGCGGGACGACGCGCGCTTCGCCGACAACCCGTTCGTGACCCGGGCCCCGGGCCTGCGCTTCTACGCGGGTACGCCCCTCGTGATGCCCGACGGCTCGGCGCTGGGCGCGCTCTGCGTGATGGCCGCGGAGCCCCGCGACCTGTCGCGCGAGCAGCGGCGGGCGCTCGCCGCGCTCGGGCGCCAGGTCGTCACGCAGATTGCGCTCCACGAGGCGCGCGATCGGGCGCTCCGCGAGGCCGCGCAGGCGCGCGAGGACGCCGTTCCGCCGCTCACCCAGACCGCGCTCGAGGCGTCCGCGAGCGGCATGGTGATGGTGAACGACGCGGGCGCGATCGTGCTCGTGAACAGCGAGATCGAGCGCATCTTCGGCTTCCCGCGCGCCGAGCTGCTCGGGCGGCCGGTGGAGGTGCTCCTCCCCCTCGCCGCGCGCGACCGGCACCCCGAGCTGCGCGCGATGTTCCGCGCCGACTCACGGCGACGGGCGATGGGCGCGGGCCGTGATCTGTGCGGGCTGCGGCGCGACGGCACCGAGTTTCCCCTCGAGATCGGCCTCACTCCGCTCGAGACGCCGCAGGGAAAAATGACCCTCGCGACGGTCGTCGACCTCACCGCGCGACGCGCGTCGGAGGCGAAGATCGTCGAGCAGGCGCGCGTGCTCGCGAACACGACCGCGCTCCAGACGGCCATCCTCGCCTCGGCGAACCTCGCCATCGTCGCCACCGAGCTCGACGGGACCATCCGCAGCTTCAACCCCTGGGCCGAGCGCCTGCTCGGGTATGCCCGAGACGAGGTGGAGGGTGTCGCCAAGTACACGCTCTTTCACGCGGCCGAGGAGCTCACGGCCCACGCCGCGACGCTGTCGCGCGAGCTCGGGCGCGACGTCACCCCCGACTTCGACGCGGTCTCGGCGCGGGCGGCCGCGGGCCAGGCCGACACCCGCACCTGGACCCACATACGGAAGGACGGCAAGCGCTTCCCGGTCGCGCAGGCTGTCACGGCGCTGCGCGACGCGAGCGGTCACGTCGTGGGCTTCCTCGGCGTGGCCAGCGACGTCTCGCACCTCCACGCCGTCGAGAAGCTGAAGAGCGAGTTCGTCTCGGTCGTGTCGCACGAGCTGCGCACGCCGCTCACCTCGATCCGCGGCTCGCTGCGGCTCCTCGAGTCGGAGGTGAAGGGCCGGCTCCCTCCCGAGGCGCGGCCGCTCGTCGAGATGGCCAGCGCCAACACCGAGCGCCTCATTCGGCTGGTGAACGACATCCTCGACATCGAGAAGATCGAGGCCGGCAAGCTCGTGCTCAAGCTCGAGCCGCTCGATCTCGGGCGCCTCGTCTCGACCGCGCTGCAGGGCCTCCGGGGGCTCGACGACGGGGCCGCCGCGACGAACGACGTGCCGCCGGGGCTCACCGTGCGGGGCGATCGCGATCGGCTGACGCAGGTCATCGTGAACCTCGTCTCGAACGCGGTGAAGTTCTCGCCCGAGGGGGCGCCCGTGCTGGTCTCGGCCGAACCCGTGGGGCCCTCACGGCTCCGGGTCTCGGTGATCGATCGGGGGCCCGGCATCGACGAGTCGGAGGTCGGCAAGCTGTTCGGGAAGTTCCAGCAGCTCGACTCGCGCGACGATCGGCAGCTCGGAGGCACGGGGCTCGGGCTCGCGATCTCCAAGGCGATCGTCACCCAGCACGCCGGCACGATCGGCGTGGGGCCCAGGGCCGGGGGCGGCTCCGTCTTTTGGTTCGAGCTGCCCACCGCCGAGGCGAGCGCCGCGGAGGAGCCGTCGTGATCCCCCCGGGCGACGCCGCCGCCGCGCTCCGCGAGACCTATCGCCTCGGCCTCGCGGCGAAGCTCGCGGCCATCGCCAGCGCCATCGCGGAGGCGCGCGGGGGCGCTTCCGCCTCGCTCGACGACGCCGAGGCGCTCGCCCACCGCCTCCACGGCAGCGCGGGCGCGTTCGGGTTCGGCGCGGTCGGCGAGGCCGCCGGGCGGCTCGAGCGGACCCTCTGCGTCGCCGCGCGTGGAGCGGTCAGCGAGCGCCCCTGGTGCGCCATCGAGCTCGCGGTGGCCGAGCTCCACCGCGCGGTCGCGAGCGCGCGCGCGGCCCCCACGCGCCCGGCGCCGTCGGGCCCCGCGGTCGTGGGCACGGTGCTCATCGTCGACGACGAGGCCGACATCCGCACGATCGGCCGCATCTCGCTCGAGGACGTCGGCGGGATGCGCGTGTTGCTCGCGCGGAGCGGCGAGGAGGGCCTCGCGATCGCCGCGAGCGAGCGACCCGACGTCATCTTGCTCGACGTGATGATGCCCAAGATGGACGGCCTCTCCACTCTCGCGCGGCTGCGGGAGGATCCACGCACGGCGGGTATCCCCGTGCTCTTCGTCACCGCGAAGGCCCAACCCCACGAGGTCGAGCACTACCTCCGCGCGGGCGCGCGGGGCGTGATCGCGAAGCCGTTCGAGCCGCTCAGCCTGCCCGACGAGCTCCGGCGCGCGCTGGCGGGCCCCGCGGACCGCTGAGCGGGCGTCGACGCCACGCGGCTTGACGCGGCCGCGCGCCCGCGTGCTAACCATCCTCGATGCGAGTCGTCTTCCTGTCGCCCGCCTACCCCGCGGAGATGTGCCACTTCACGCGCGGGCTGGCCGAGGTGGGGGTCACCGTGTACGGCGTGGGGGACACCCCGCGCGACGCGCTCCCCACCGCCGTTCGGCCGTACCTGGCCGACTACCTCGCGGTGCCGCGCATCACGGACGAGGCCGCCGTGATGGACCGCGTCTCGGAGTGGCTCCGCGGGCGCACGATCGACCACGTGCTCACGAACTGGGAGCCGCTGGTGGTGCTCGCTGCCCGGCTGCGCGAGCGCTGGGGCATCCCAGGCATGTCGGTCGACGTGGTGCGAGGCTTCCGCGACAAGGAGGTCATGAAGGTGCGCCTGCGCGCCGCGGGCCTCCGCGTGCCGCGCTCGTGGCGGGTGCGCACGGCCGACGAAGCGCGCGAGGCCGCCGAGCGGGTCGGCTATCCGCTCATCCTGAAGCCCATCGCCGGCGCGGGCTGCGCCGACACGTACCGCGTCGACAGCCGCGCCGAGCTCGAGCGCGTGCTGCCCACCATGGGCGGCGTGGCCGAGGCGAGCTGCGAGGAGTACATCGACGGCGAGGAGTTCACCTACGACACGGTGTCGCTGCGCGGGCGCCCCGTGGTCGAGAGCATGACCGCCTATATCCCGAAGCCGCTCGAGGCGCGCACGCACGAGTGGATAAGCCCCATCGGGATCAGCATTCGCGATCTCACGCAGCCGAAGCTCGCGCCCGGGCTCGAGCTCGGGAGGGCCGCCCTCGAGGCCCTGGGGATGGGCAGCGGCTTCACCCATATGGAGTGGTACCTCACCCCCAGCGGGGAGGCCGTGTTCGGCGAGATCGCCTGCCGCTCGGGCGGGGCGGGCATCGTCGACCAAATGAACTACACCTGCGACACGGACCTCTTCCGCGAGTGGGCGCGCGTCTCGTGTTGGGGGCACTTCGAGGGCGAGACGACTCGCAAGTACAACGTGGGGATGGTGTTCAAGCGGGCCATCGGCCGCGGCGTCATCACGCGCATCGAGGGCCTCGGCGCGTGGCTCCACGCGTGCGGTCCGCACGTCGTGGAGGAGTCGCTCCTGCGCCCCGGCACGCCCCGGCGCGATTGGCAACAAACGACCCTCGCCGACGGCCGGCTCATGGTGCGCCACCCCGACTTCGGCGAGACCCTGCGAATGTGCCAGTCGGCGGCGACCGACGTGCGCGTCTACGCGCAGTGAGTCTTCAGCCCTCGACGCGCTCCACGACCAGCTTCCCAGCGGCGTAGTCGGCGCGCACCCGCTTCTTGTCGAACTTCCCGACGCTGGTCTTCGGCACCGAGGCGAGCTCGGTCCAGCGCTCGGGGAGCTGCCACTTGGCGACCTTGTCGGTGAGCGACGCCTTGAGGTCGCGGAACGTCGGTGACTTGCCCGGGCGGGGCACCACGCACGCGAGGGGGCGCTCGCCCCATTTTTCGTCGGGCACGCCGACGACGCACGCCTCGAGCACGTCGGGGTGGGCCATGAGGTGGTTCTCGAGGGCGACCGAGGAGATCCACTCGCCGCCCGACTTGATGACGTCCTTCGCGCGATCGGTGAGGGTGAGGTACCCGGTGGGGGAGAGGGTGCCCACGTCGCCGGTGCGGAGCCAGCCGTCGTCGAATTTCTCGGGGTCGTTCTCCGGGTAGTAGCTGCCCGTCACCCAGGGGCCGCGCACGCAGAGCTCGCCCGAGGTGGCGCCGTCGTGGGGGATCTCCTGGTTGTCGGGGCCGAGCAGCTTCGCCTCCACGAACGCGGAGAGCCGGCCCTGGGTGACGCGGTAGGCCCACGCCTCTTCGCCGGTCACGCCCTCCGGGGGCACCGCCACAGAGCCGAGCGGGCTCGTCTCGGTCATGCCCCACGCGTGCACGATCTTCATGCGGTGGCGCTCCTCGAAGGCCCGCATGAGCGACGGCGGGCACGCGGAGCCGCCCACGAGCACCATGCGGAACGAGCTCAGATCCACCGGGTGCTGATCGACGTGGTGGAGCAGCGCCGTCCAGATCGTCGGCACCGCGCCCGCGAAGGTGGGGCGCTCGGCGACGATGAGCCGCGCGACCGCGTCGGGCTGGAGGAAGCGGTCGGTGAAGACGAGGCTCGCGCCGACCAGCATGGCCGCCCACGGCAGGCCCCACGCGCACACGTGGAACATGGGCACCACGGCGAGGATGCGGTCGCTCGAGCCGACCGCCGTGCTGTCGCCGAGGCAGAGCTGCATCGAGTGCAGCATCGCCGAGCGATGACTGTAAGATACACCCTTCGGCGAGCCCGTGGTGCCGCTCGTGAAGGCGATGGCGCAGGCCTCGCGCTCGTCGACCACGGGGTAGTCGAAGGGCTCCTCGGGGGCCTCGGCGAGCAGGGCCTCGTAAGGGTGAACGGACTTCCCCGAGGCCGCGAGCGCCTCGAGCGCGGCCGGCTCTGCCTCCCCCACGACGACGACGTGCGCGACGGTGATGCAGTCGCCCACGATGCCCATGAAGAGGGGCAAGAGCGACGCGTCGACGAGCACCACGTGGTCGGACGCGGCGTTGGCGATGAACGCGACCTCGGCCGGCGGGAGCCGAATGTTGAGCGTGTGCAGCACCGCGCCCATGGCCGGCACGGCCATGTACGCCTCGAAGTGCTCTTGGTTGTTCCACATGAAGGTCGCGACGCGCTCGTCGCCGACCACCCCGAGCCCCCGGAGCGCGTGCGCGAGCCGCGACGCGCGCCGCGCGCACTCGCGGAACGTGGCCTTCCGGCTGCCGTGCTCGGTGGCGGTGGTGACGGTCGCGCCGCCGTGCACGCGCTCGGCGTGGCGCAGGAGGGTCGCGAGCGAGAGCGGCGTGTCCATCATCGTGCTGCGCATGGTCGTGGGCTCCTTCGTAGGCGTGGCCTCGCGGCACTCTATCTGCTGCTCGCGGTCGACGCCGAGAGGAGGGCCGCGCCGCGACGCCGTCGCCCGAAGAGTGCGCCCGTTCTCGGGTGGGTCGCAAGGGTCTCGGAGCCCCCGCGCGGGTGGCCGCTTCGTCTACACTCGCCGCGTGAAGAACAGCGACCCCTGCCCATGCCGCTCTGGCCGCGCGTACGCCGCGTGCTGCCGACCGGCCCACCTCGGCGCCGTCCCGCCAGCCACGTGCGGCGCGCTCGTGCGCGCGCGCTACTCGGCGTTCGCGCTGGGCGACGGCGAGTACCTCTACGCCACGCTCGCGCACGACCACCCCGACCGCGCGGCGGATCCCGAGGCCGCCGACGCGCGGATCGCCGAGCTCGCGCGCGCCGGGCGCACGCTGAAGTACATGGGCGTGGTCGTGAGCGACGAGACCGAGACCGAGGCCCTCTTCCTCGCGAAGGTGTTCGAGCGTGGCCAGGACCGCTCGTTCGCGGAGCTCTCCACGTTCACGCGCTCGCCACCCGAAGAGGGCGGCGGGCTGCGCTACGCGGGCGGCACGCTCTTGCCGCGCGCGGCCCTCCCGCGCGCCGTGGCGGACGGTGTGGGCCTCCGTCGCGACGCGTTCCTCGCGCTCGCGGCCACACACAAGGACACGGTGCGGTCCTGATCAAAGCCCGCGGCCTGAAGGCCGGGGCAGTGAGCTCCAGGGATCAACCCGATCAAAGCCCGCGGGCGGGCTCGCCGTTAAGGTCGCGACGAGCGCCGAAAGAGCCCGCCGCCGCGGCGGGCTTCGCGCGCCGCCACCGTGAGCTCTCCCTGCCCCGGGCTTCAGCCCGGGCAGGGCCCCTTCCCGAGGTGCTCTTCAGTGCTTACGCACACTACCCGAAGGTGGCGAGCACGGCGCCGATCTCGGAGACCACGCGCGCCAGATCGGCCTCGGTGAGGCCGTCGTAGAGCGGCAGCGTGAGCGAGCGCGCGAACACGCGATCGGCGACGGGGAAGTCGCCGGGGCGGTACCCGTAGCGCGTGCGGAAGTACGTGGTGAGCGGCATGTGCCAGGTGCCGATGTTGGTCTCGATGCCGCGCTCGCGGAGCGTGCGGATGAGGTCGGCGCGGTGGGGCGCGGCGGCCTCCGGCAGCGTGGCCACGTAGCTCTGCACGGCGTGCTCGGCGCCGGGCGCGACGTACGGCGCGGTGAGCGCGCTCTTGGCCAGCAGCGCGTCGTACGCGCGCGCGAGCTTGCGCCGCCCCGCGAGCACCGGCTCGAGCCGCGCGAGCTGAGTGACGCCGAGCGCGGCCTGGAACTCGGTCATGCGGGTGTTGAAGCCCGGCATGATGAAGTCGGCCGACGGCGCCGTGGGGTCTTGGCCGTGGTTGCGGAGCGCGCGCAGGCGGTTCGCGAGGGCCTCGTCGTCCGTGGTGATGGCCCCGCCCTCGCCGGTGGTGAGCGCCTTGCGCGGGTGGAAGCTGAAGCAGCCCATCACGCCCATCGCGCCGGCCTGCTTGCCCTGCCAGGTGGCGCCGAGCGCGCACGCCGCGTCTTCGATGAGCGGCACGCCGTAGCGCTCCGCGATCGCGAGGAGGCGGGTCATGTCGGCGGTCTGCCCGAACGTGTGCACGGGCAGGATGGCCTTCACGCGGCGCCGGGCGTCCTCGGTCTTGGTGAGGCGCGCGAGGGTCGCCTCGAGGGCGTCGGGGCACATGTTGAACGTGCGCTCGTCGATGTCGACGAACACGGGCTGCGCGCCGCACAGCTCGATCACGTTCGCGGTGGAGAGCCACGAGTACGCGGTGACGGGCACGATGTCGCCGGGGCGGACGTCGAGCGCGAGGAGCGCGAGCTGGAGCGCCGCCGTGCAGTTGGTGAGCGCGACCGCGTGCTTCGAGCCCGTGATGGCCTTCATGGAGGCCTCGAACTTCGCGACCTCCGGCCCCTGCACGAGGAAGCCCGTCTTCAGGACCCGCGCGACGGCGGCGAGATCGTCGTCGTTGATGCTCGGGACCGAGAGTCGGATCACGCCTGGCTCCGGTAGTACTCGGCGGCCCGCGCGATGCCCTCGTCGAGGTCGACCTTCGCGTTGAAGCCGATGAGCTCGCTCGACTTGCGCACGTTGGGGATGCGCATGGCCACGTCGGCCAGGTCGCGCGGCACGAGGGTGATCTTGCTCTTCGAGCCGAGCACGCGGACCGTGGTCTCGGCGAGCGCGTAGATGGTGCACACGGCGCGCGAGTTGCCGATGTTGAAGGTCTCGCCGACCGCCTTCGGGTGCTCCATGGTGAGGAGCACCGCGTCGACCATGTCGTCGACGAAGCACCACGCGCGGATCTGGCTGCCGTCGCCGTGCACCTCGATGGGCTCGTTGCGGATCGCCTTCTGGATGAAGTTGCGGAGCGCGCCCTCGCCCACCTGACCGGGCCCGTACACGTTGAACGGGCGCACCACGGTGGTCGGGAGCCCGTGCTCCTTGTGGTACGCGATCGCGAGGTGCTCCTCGGCGAGCTTGCCCACGGCGTAGGTCCAGCGGGGCTCGCCCACGGCGCCGATGACCGTGGAGTCGGTCTCGGCCGAGCGGAAGGCGTGCACGCCGAACACCTCGCTCGTGGAGAAGCACACCACGCGGCTCACCTTGGGGAGCGCGGCGGCCGCCTCGAGCACGTTCGACGAGCCGATCATGTTGACCCGCAGCGTGGTGCACGGGCTCTTCGACACCGTGTCGATGCCGGCGATCGCCGCGCAGTGCACCACGATGTCGGCGCCCTCCATGTGGCGCTTCACGTGGGCGGCGTCGAGCACGTCGCCCTTCACGAGGGTGAGGTTCTTGTGGTCGCGGAAGCCCTTGTCCTTCAGCGAGTCGCGCGCGAGGTTGTCGTACGCGACGATCGTGTTCTTCTCGATGAGCCGCCCGATGAGCGTGGACCCGATGAAGCCGGCGCCGCCGGTGATGAAAATCTTCGCGTTCTCGATGGTCATGATGGCTCTCCGGCTGCGTTGCCCAGGCTTCGGAAGACGAGCCCGGCGGTCTTTGCGGCCCCCGCGTCGACGACGTGGCGCGCGTCGACGAGGACCTTGGTGCGAAGCTTCCCGGCGACCGCGCCCCAATCGAGCGACCTGTAGGCCGTGTGGGCGACGAGCAGCACGGCGGCGTCGGCGCCGGCCAGCGTCTCGAGCAAATCGCCCTTGTATTCATGGACATACGGGTCGTGCACGGCGCACGTGGCGCCGGCCTCGCGGGCGTGCCCGATGAAGGTCTCGGAGGGGCTGTGGCGCGTGTCGTCGCTGTCTTCCAGGTAGGAGAAGCCCAGCACCGCGAGCTTCGCGCCCGAGAGCGTGCGCCCCGCCTGCTTCAGCGCCGCCTCGACGAGCGAGAGCACGTGCTTCGGCATGCCGTCGTTCCGCGCGCGCGACGCCGCGATGACCTTCGCGTCGAGGCTCGGCGCGCCATGCGCGAGGAGCCACGGGTCCTTCGTGATGCAGTGGCCGCCCACGCCGGCGCCCGAGAGCAGCACGTTGCGGCCGGGCGACTTGTTGACGAGCTCGCGCACGCGGAGGAAGTGACCGCCCGAGGCCTCGCAGATCATCGCGAGCTCGTTGGCGAACGCGATGTTCACGTCGCGGTAGGTGTTCTCGGCGGTCTTCACGAGCTCGGCCGTCACGCAGTCGGCCGCGTCGAGGTCGCCCTTCACGATGGTGCGGTAGAGGGCGACCATCGCGCGGGCGGTGTCGGGCGTGCTGCCGCCGCACACGCGGGAGAGCTCGGTGAGGTTCTGCAGCAGGCGGCCCGGCATCACGCGCTCGGGGCAGTGGCCGAGGAAGAAGCCCTGGTTGCGCTTCTTGCCGGAGACCTTCTCGAGGAGGGGCGCGACGACGGTGTCGACCGTGCCCGGCGCGATGGTCGACTCGACGATGACGAGCACGCCGTCCTTCATGACGGCGCCGAGGTTCTCGCACGCGCCACGGAGCGCGCGGTACGCCGGCCGGTTGTCGCCCTCGACCGGCGTGTCGACGTCGATGAGCACGACGTCGGCGGTGGCGAGGGGCGCGTAGTCGGTGGTGGCGACGAGCTTCCCGTTGCGCACGACCTCCGCGATCATGGGCGCGAGCCCCGGCTCCTCGCCCTCGATGGGGCAGCCGCCGGCGGCGATCGCGGCCACGCGGTCGGCCTTGAGGTCGACGCCGGTGACGCGGAACCCCGCGTTGGCGAGGCAGGCGGCGACGGGCAGGCCGACGTAGCCGAGGCCGATGACGGCGACGTGCGCCTCTTTGCGTTCGATTTTTTCGATGAGTGCAGTCATGGAGCCGGGCCCTCGGAGAGCGTGGACCCGCGCGAGGCGGGCCCAGGGATCACACACACGGAGACGAGGCGCGCGAGGCGCGCGCCGCTAGCGCGTCCCGCCGACGATGATGGGGACGCGCGTGCGCCACTGCCAGCGAGAGACGCCCTCGGCACGGAAGACGGTCTCGACCTCCTGCCAGGTCATCGGCGAGTCGAACTGCGGGGAGAGCGCGTCGAAGGTGTCGAGCACCGCCTCTTGGTAGCGCTGCTCGCGGTCGAAGTCGCCGCGGTTGTAGACCGACACCGGGAGCGTGAAGGCCACCGCTTTCCCAAGCACGGGCACGTGCTTGAGCGTGTCGGTGATGGGGAACGCCACCGGCATCACCTTGCGCACCAGCCCGAGGAGCTGCTCCTTGCTGAGCTTCTTCGTGTAGGGGCGCACGAGGTACTTGCCGTTCAGCTTCGTCCACGGGCGGCGCGCGTAGATCGTGAAGGCGAAGTGGCCCGACTCGCGGACGCTGCGGATCACGTTCGCGATGACGCGTGGCGGATCGGGCGTGTGCTGCACGACGCCGATGCAATACGCGTAGTCGAACGCCCCTTGCCGGAACGGCGGCTCGAGGAGGTTGCCCTGGATGACGTCGACGTTGGGGAACCCCGCGAGGGTCTGCTTCGTCGCCTCCACGGCGGCCGAGTAGTCGAGCGACACGAGGTTGGGGCCGCGAGCGGCCGCGATCTCCGAGAAGCGGCCCGCGCCGCAGCCCGCGTCGAGGACCCACTTGTCCTTCAGGTCGACCTCGGTCCAGCCGGTCTCGTCGTCGAAGCGGGCCTTCGAGTGGCCGGCGCCCGTGACGCTGTCGAGCTGCGTGCCGCGGAACTTGTTCCACTGCCAGCCGAACGAGTCGGCGTAGGTCTCGCCCTCGACGAACCGCGGAATGCCCCGCACGATGGGGTACTCCTTGCCGGTGGCCTCCGAGATGAGCGCGCCCGACTCGATCGAGTCGCCGCTGCCCTGGTCTGCGCGCAAGCGGAGGGTGGCGCCGGTGACGGGCTCGGCGAGCACCTCGAGGAGCTTCTCCCTCACGACGCCCTCGCGCCCGCGGCTACGACTCCGGCGACGGCGTGGCGCGCCTCTCTCTCTTCGACCTTCATGACCATGGCGCGCAGATCCCTTTCGAGCGGTTGCGGCGTAAGTTGCCGCCGCGACGGGAGAAGTTCAATCAAAATATGGGCTAATTTCGCCGCCTCACGCGCCACGCGCGGGGCGTCGACGCGCTCGCGCCAGAGTCACACAAGACACTGATATTGCTATGTTTTCTCGACAAGGCCCGGCGCCGGAGGCCGTCAGCCCTGGGCGCGGTCGGGCGCGGGCGACTCCGCCCCCCGCGGAGCGGCCTGCGGGGCGCGCTCGAGATTCTGGAGGCGGCGGAGCAGCTGCGAGTGCATGCCGTCGAGCTTCTCGTGGAGCTGTTGGATCTGCAGCTCGGCCTTCAGGTTCACGTCGTATTCGATGTCGGCGCGCACTTTCTCGCGCTCGATCTGGCGGTTCTGGCTGAGCAGCACGAAGACGCTGAGGATGATCGCCTCGAGCGAGACCACCATGGTCAGCAGCCCGAACGGGAAGGGGTCGAAGTTGCCGAACGGCAAGAGGTGCACGTTCAGGATGATCCACACGAAGAAGATGCCCACGTGGATGAAGAGGAAGGGCATCGAGCCGCTGAAGTCGGCGATCCAGTCGGCCACCTTCATCACCGTGGTGCGCTTGTCCTCGACGATCTCGTTCTCGTTGCGGGTCGCCGTGTTGCGAATGAACGCGGCGGTCGCGCGGAGGCGCTTGCCCGTGGCCGCCAGCAGGAGGAGCGCCGACGAGGGGTTGATGCGGATGAGCTCGTCGAGGTCGCCCTGGTCGACGACCAAGAGCTCGACGTCGGTCTGGCACTTGGCCGTGGCGTTTCGCGCCCCCTGGTCGAGGAGGCTTATCTCGCCGAAGAACTCCCCCGCCGACACGGTCTCGAGGAGCGTGCGCTCGCCGGTCTTGTTCTTCACGAAGAGCTCGACCTCGCCCTTCACCACGACCATCATCGAGTCGCCCGGATCGCCGTAGTCGAACAGCACGTGCCCGGCGGGGTGGTTCTCGACGTCGATGTGCTGGGCGAGCACCTCCCGATCGGCGTCCGAGAGCAGCGCGAAGAGCGGGACCGGAGCCAACAGGGCGGCGCGATGGGGCATCGGCTCGCGTTGTAGAGTACATTCGGAGGCGCGAGAAGGCTCGCCGGAGGCCGTGCTCGCGCGGCGTCGGCCCTGGGGACCTCGAGGGGCGGCCAACCCGGCGACTTCACGGCGAAAGCGCCGCCGGTGACGTTTTCGTCAGCGCGCTCCGGGGCGAGGGGCGGCGCTCAGTCGCGCTGCAGCTTGGCGAGCTCGGTGAGGTCGAGGGCGACGCCGAGGTAGACCGCGACGTTGTCGATGTCGCCCGGGAACATCGCGCTCTTCTCACTTGTGCGCGCGGCCTCGGCGGCGGCGTTGCCCACGCTGAGGCGCGCGCCCGCGCTGCGGAACGAGCGCGTGTTGTAGTCGACGCACTCGACGAGCGCGACCTCCGCGAGCTCGCTGCCCGTGTAGAAGCACGCCTCCTTCGGGGCCATGTCGTCGTAGGTCATCGCGACGAACACCCACGTGTCGAGCGGCAAGAGGTCGCGGGCGGCCGTCATCTTCCCTGGAGACAGCGCGCCGCCGACCGAGACCTGGAGCTTGGTCTCGGAGTCCTTGTTGTAGCCGAGCTCGAAGAGCGGCACGTCGTTCGGATCGGAGAGCGACACGATGCGAGCGAGCTCGCGGTCGGCGCCGACGCTCGCGACGCGGCGGACCCAGGCGGCCACCGTGAACGCGGTGATGGCGACGCCGGGCGGGATCGCGAGGCCAGCGCCGTCGAGATCGACGGCGTGCGTGCCCGGCGCGCCGCCGAGCGACGCGAAGAGGGCGCTCCCCCTCGGGCCGAACATGCCCGTCGGCGGGCCGAGCCGGCTCGCGGCGACCCCGTCGTACCCCGCCCACCTCCCGAACGTGCCGTCGTTGCGGGTGCACAGCGCGGCGGTCGCGTCGGCCGCGCAGGGGAGATTGAGCTCGAAGCGCAGGGAGAACGCCGGGTGGGTCGCCGTCGGCGAGGGGCGCGCGTCGGAGCCTGCGTCGCCCGTGGGCGAGCCCGCGTCATGGGGCGGCGGGCCCGCCTCGGGCGGCGGCGGCGGCGCGGACTCCGAGGGGAGCGGCGCGCTCGCGTCGTCCTCGGGCGAGGGCGCGCCGGCGTTCAGGAAGGTCGAGCAGGCCGCGGCACACCCGAGCCACCCGAGAAGACCTGCGGCCGCGATCGCCCTCGTCACCCATGGAGACTATCGCGCTTCGCGCCGAAGCGCTCGCCCCATCCGGCGAAGCGAGGCCGCTCATGTGTAGTCTACATCTGTCTCCGGCGCCCCCGGCGCGCGGCACTCCCGGCGCGCGTGCTACGCTCGAGCGCATGCGCGCGACGCGAGAGAGCCTTGTCCGGCGGTACGCGCTCTTCGCGGCGCTCGTGGCCGGCGTGCCTGCGCTCGCGTGCGGCGACTCCACCGCGGGGCCCGGGCCGCTCGGCCGCGTGCGATCGCCAGCTCGGCGGCCCGTCGGTAGTGCGTCGTTGCCTGCGAGCCGCGACCGGCGCGCTCC
>DAORJJ010000066.1:0-18967 GCA_035439005.1 Polyangiaceae bacterium
AGGGGCCGGACACCACGAAGAGCGGGACGCGCCCGTCGCGCGGGAGCTCGAGCGCGTCGCCGCGGTCGTCTACCGGCCCCGCCGCTCGCGACTCGCCCGCGGCGGCCGCGGCCAGCACGCACACGGCGGCCCACACGCCCCCGCGCGTCCTCGCACGAGCGGGGAGCGCCGAAGGCGCGTCTTCCCCGAGCGCGGTCACTTCATTCGAGGCCCTGCGCGAGCGTCTTGGGCTCGGCCTGGAACAAGATCTCGACCTTGCGAGAGTCGAGGATGCGCGTGACGATGCCGTCGCCAAACTTGGTGTGCCGCACGAGATCGCCTTCGGCGAAGATCTCGCTGACGCCGTAGGGCCGGAACTCGGCGGGCGTCTTGCCGCTCACCGACTTCTCCCACAGCTTCACGCGGCCGATGCGCTCTTCCTCGGCGCGCACGGCGGCCGCGCGGACGCCGCCTACGGGCCGCGCGGCGCCGCTCTTGGAGGCGGTGCGCGTAGTGGCTGGGGCCTTGGCGGCCTTGGGCGCCTTCTCGCCGGGGGCGCGCGGGCGGTAGTTGTGGTGGGAGCCGCACGTCGAGCACTCGACCCGCACAGGCAGGTTCCCGACCATCGCGATGATCCGGTGGTTCAACAAAATCTTGCACTTCGTGCAGAAGCTGTCGATCTCACCACCCGTATTGATAGCCTTTGTCATTCTTGCGCGCGCAGATTAGCACACTCGGGGGCCCTCACCCCACGACAACGGCACGGCGGGCGCGAATGTGCGAAAAACGCGGCGGAACCCTCAGGCCGCGCGGAGGATGCGCTCCACGCCCCGCGCGGTCGTGACGAGGCTCTCCTCCGAGGCGCTCCCCCGCGTGCACAGGAACACGGCGCCGCCGGCGAGCGGGCGGACGTCGAGCGCCTCGCGGAAGGCGAGCATGCGGTCGGAGACGGGCGCCGCCCCCTCCGCGAGGAGGGGCGCGTACGCGGCGAGCTCCTCGCAGACCGCCCAGGAGCCGGCCCCCGCGACGACGATCCCGGACTCGTCGGCGAGCACGACCGCGTCGAGGCCGTCGCGCGAGCGGGCCTGGGCGAGCTGGTAGTGGAGGGCGACCAACGGGTCGTGGCTGCGCTGCTTGCGGCGGTCCGGCGTGTTCATGTGACGCGAAGTTTCCCCGGCCCCGGATCCGGGGCCAAGTATTCGGTCGCGTGGAGGACGTTGAATCGCGGCCGCGGGCGTGCGAAATGCACGTGAGAAGGTGAGGAGCTCCTGCATGGAAGAGTCGATGCGACACGTGTACGCCGCGCGCCGAGCGCGCTTCGCGGGGGCGATGGCCGAGAAGGAGCCCGCGAGCGTGGCCGTGCTCCCCGCCGCGCCGGTCTACATCCGCAACAACGACGTCGAGCACGACTACCGCCAGGACTCCGACGTCCACTTCCTGACCGGCTTCGCCGAGCCCGACAGCGTGCTCGTGTTGTCCACGCTCGACGGCGGCGGCGTGAAGACCACGCTGTTCGTGCGGCCGCGCGACCCGGAGCGCGAGCAGTGGGACGGCCCGCGGGCGGGCCTCGACGGGGCCCTCACCACGTTCGGCGCCGACCAGAGCTTCCCCATCGCCGACCTCGCGACCGAGCTTCCCAAGCTCCTCGAGGACCGCGCGCGGCTCTACTACCGGCCCGGCCGGGATCGCGCGTTCGACGACCGCGTCTTCGCCGCCCTCGACCGCGCGCGGGCGCGGGCGAAGCTCGGCCACGGCTACCCCACCGAGATCGTGGACCCGGGCACGATCGTTCACGAAATGCGGCTCCTGAAGGACGAGCCGTCCCTGGGCGCCATGCGGCGCGCCGCGGAGATCACCGCGCTGGCCCACGCCAAGGCGATGGCCGCCGCGCGCCCCGGAATGTACGAGTACGAGATCGAGGCGCTGCTCCTCGACACCTTCCGACGCCACGGGTCGGAGCGTCCGGCCTACGGCAGCATCGTCGGCTCAGGCCCCAACGCGACGGTGCTCCACCACCGGTCGAACGACCGTCGCATGGCGGAGGGCGATCTGCTGCTGCTCGACGCCGGCTGCGAGTACGCGTATTTCGCGAGCGACGTGACCCGCACGTTCCCGGTCTCGGGGCGCTTCACCGAGCCGCAGCGCAAGCTCTACGAGCTCGTGCTCGAGGCCCAGCTCGCGGGCATCGCCGCGGCGCGACCTGGCGGCACGCTCGACGCGGTGCACGCGGCGTGCGTCGAGGTCCTCGCCAGGGGCCTCGTCGAGCTCGGGCTGCTCCAAGGGTCGGTCGCCGAGGTGATCGAGAAGGCCACCTACAAGCGCTTCTACATGCACAAAACCAGCCACTGGCTCGGGATGGACGTCCACGACGTCGGGCGCTACCACGTCGACCGCGCCCCCCGCGCGCTGGAGCCCGGGATGGTGCTGACCGTGGAGCCGGGCCTCTACGTGGGCGCCGATGACGCCACCGTCGACGCCCAATGGCGAGGCATCGGCATCCGCATCGAGGACGACATCCTGGTCACGGCGGGCGAGCCCGAGAACCTCACGCGCGCCATCCCGAAGACCGTCTCCGAGGTGGAGGCCGCGGCGGCCCGCTGACCGGCGCGTCGAAGGCGTCAGGGCGCGTCCGTCCCGCTGGCCGCGGCCGAGCGGCGGTCGCGGCGGTGCGCCCACCACGCGGCGAGCGCGCCGAAGACCGCGCCGAGCGCGACGCCGACGACCACCGACCCGAGGCCCCAGTCGAGCAGCAGCTCGGGGGCCTGCTCGAGCACGTGCTCTCGCGTGATGGGCGCGAGCTTCCCCGTGCGCAGCAGGCGAGAGCACTGGATCTCGGCCAGGACGATGAACGGCATGAACACGAAGTTCGAGACGCGCGAGCCGAGCCACGCGTAGAGGCGGTTTCGGCGGAACAGCGTGGCGGCGAACACCGCGACCCAGCCGTGGAACCCGACCGCGGGGGTGCACCCCGAGAAGACGCCCAGGAACACCGCCTCGCCGACCTCTCGGGGGGTCGCGCGCTCGGTCTTCGCGCGGTGCCAGAGGCGCTTGGCGAGCCGGCGAGCCTTCTTCCAAGCTCGGCGGGCTCGAGGCGTGGTCTTGCGCGGCGCCGGCACCCCGAGTGAACTAGCAGCTTTCCCTGGGATCTCGAGCCGCTGCGCGCGCGGCGGGCGCCCATTTATTCGCGCACGCCGGCGCCGTGAGGCACTCTCTCTTCGTGGAGCCCGCGCCGCCCTTGGAGTTGTCGTCCGCGATCCTCGCGTTCGAGTCGCACCTGCGCGCAGAGCGCAACGCTTCGCCCCACACCGTCGCCGCCTACGGTCGCGATCTGCGCGCGCTCGACGGCTTCCTTCGGGAGCGCAGAGGGATCCCGGAGGGCGCTCCGGTGGCGCTCGCGGCGATCGACGTGTACGCGCTCCGCGGGCACCTCGGGGTGCTCGCGCGCACCCACGCGCCGCCCTCGGTCGCCCGCAAGCTCGCGGCGATCCGCACCTTCTTCCGCTTCCTGGTCGACCGCGGTCACCTCGCAGGCAGCCCAGCCGACGAGCTCGCGAGCCCGAAGGCGCGCCGGCCGCTCCCCACGTTCCTCTCGGTCGACGCGGCCAAGGAGGTCGTCGAGTGCGCCACCGCGGCCGACGGCCCCGTGGGGGCGCGGGACCGCGCGCTCCTCGAGCTGCTCTACGGCGCCGGCGTCCGCGTGAGCGAGCTCGTCGGCCTCGACCTCGGTGACATCGACCTCCGCGCCGGGCGCGCGCGCGTCCTGGGGAAGGGCCGCAAGGAGCGCCTCGTGCCGTTCGGCGACGCCGCCCGCGACGCGCTCACCGAGTACCTCACCGTGAGGCCCGCGCTGGCCCACCCCCGCACCGGCGCGCTCGACGCGAAGGCGCTCTTCGTGTCGGTGCGCGGCCGCCGCTTGCCCGTGCGGGCGGTGCAGCTGCTCGTGCGCGCCTACGGGGCGAGGGGCGCCGGGCGGGCCGACCTGCACCCCCACGCGCTGCGGCACACCTGCGCGACCCACTTGCTCGACGGCGGCGCCGATCTCCGCTCCATCCAGGAGGTGCTCGGGCACGCCTCCCTGTCGACGACCCAGCGGTACACCCACGTCTCGGTCGAGCACCTGCTCCGCGTGTACGACGGGGCGCACCCGCTCGCGCGCGCGCGGCCCGGGACGAGCTGAGCCCAAGCGGCGCGCCCATGCCACGCGACCGAAGGGAGTGCGGCACGAACCTGTTCGTGAATCGCGCGCGGTGACTTACAGTGCGCGCCGTGCTCGCTGGGATGGTTCGCAGAGCGGCGCTCTCGGTCGGCGGAGCCGCCGTGGGAGCGGCGGTGGTCGCCGCGCTCGAGGCGCGCCGCGCCGCGAGCCTCGACGCCGAGCTGCCCTCGCTGGGGACCCTCTTCCTCGCGGACTTGGGGCTCCTCTGCCCGCTGTCGTTCGCGATCGGCGTCGGGGTCGCGGCGGCGATGGCGTTCTTCGAGCCTCGTGACCTGCGCTCCCCGCTCGAGCACCTGCAGCCCCTCCGCGACGCGCCCGTCCTCGAGCGGTCGCGGACCGCCGCCATCCTGCCGCTGGTCATCGTCGCCGCCTTCCTGTTCGTCGTGGCCTCGGCGCACCTGGGCAAGGCGCGCCTCGCCGAGGGGACGCCCGGAGGCGCTGGACTGCTCCTCGGCGTGCAGACCATGGCGCTCGTGCTCGTGCTGCTCGGCCTCGTGCTCGCGCTCGGACCGCCGCTGCGCCGCGCGCTCGCCATGGGGGCGTCGCGGTTCCCGTCGCTCGTCGATCCCGCGGCGACCGGCGCCGCGGCCGCTGTCCTCGTCACCGCGCTCTTCGTGCTCGGGATTACGAGCGGCAACACGAGCGGGGACGGCGCGCTCGCCATCTTGGGCGTCTTGAAGCGCAGCGAGCTCGACCTCACGCCCATCGCGGGCGCGCTCGTCGTCGCGGCGTGCGCGTACGCGGCGCCGGTGGTGGCGCGCGGGGGCAAGGGCCCGCTCGCGCCCCTCACGCTCCTCCCGGCGGCCGCCCTCGTCCTCGGGCTGTGCTGGCGCGACGCGGGCGCGCTCAACGCGGAGCCCGAGCTCACCCGCGGCCTCGCGCGGTACGCCTCGCTCGGCAAGATCGGGCTCGCCGTGCTGCGGCGGGCGACCGATCGCGACCACGACGGGGCGTCGCCGCTCTACGGCGGGGGCGACTGCGACGATCACGACCGAAGCCGTTACCCCGAGGCGATCGACGTCCCCGGCAACGGGGTCGACGAGGACTGCTCCGGCGCCGACACCCCCGCGCCCAAGCCCCTCGCGCCGCCGGTGGCCGCCGCGCCGAAGCGGGCCGCGCGCTTCAACGTGGTGCTCATCACGATCGACACGCTGCGCATCGACCTCGGGTTCATGGGCTACCCGAAGGCCGTGAGCCCCAACATGGACCGGCTCGCCAAAAAATCCGTCGTGTTCGAGCGGGCTTACGCCATGGCCTCCTACACCGGCAAGAGCCTGGGCCCGCTCCACGCGGGCAAATTCCCGAGCGAGACCCTGCGCGACGGCGGCCATTTCAACGTCTACTCGCCCAAGAACACCCTCGTGGCGGAGCGCGCGCGCGACGCGGGGTACGCGACCCTCGGCGCGATGTCGCACTTCTACTTCAAGCCGAGCTTCGGGCTGTCGCAGGGCTTCGACCGCTGGGACCTCAGCGCCATCCCGCCTGGCCTCGCCGATAACGACAACTCGATGTCGAGCGAGGCGCTGTCGAACGCGATCCTGAAGCTCCTGCGCGCGCCGAGCGGGGGCGACGCGCCCGGCAACGGCGACGCGGGCGCGGCGAGCGACGCGAGCGCAGACGGCGACGCGAGCGGCGACGCGGGCGACGCGGGCGCGCCGGACAAACCCTTCTTCGCGTGGTTTCACTACTTCGATCCCCACGCCCAGTACGCGCCACACCCGGAGGCCCCGAACTTCGGCGAGGGCGAGAAGGGCGCCGCGGCGTGGGTGCACGCGCAGTACGACGCCGAGGTCTGGTACACCGACAAGCACCTCGGCCGCGTGCTCGACGCGATCGAGGCGGCGCCCTGGGCCGACCGCACGGTGGTCATCCTCACGGCCGATCACGGCGAGGCGCTCGGCGATCACGGCATGAGCTGGCATGGCTCGGAGCTGTGGGAGTCGCTCGTGCGCGTGCCCTTGGTCGTCTACGTGCCCGGGGTGAAGCCCGGCCGCGTGGCCTCGCGCCGCTCGCACATCGACCTCGCCCCCACGATGCTCGAGCTCATGGGCATCACCGCGCCGCCCGGCGAGCTCTCCGGCCAGAGCCTGATGCCCGAGATCGACGGCGTCCCGGGCGCGGACACCGAGCGCGACGTCTACATCGACATGCCCATCGGGCCCTTCAACGGGGTGCGCCGCGCCCTCATCTCGGGGCCGGGCGCGGGCATGAAGCTCATTCACTTCGGCGGCGCCCAGTACCAGCTCTTCGACCTCGCGACCGATCCGCAGGAGCGCACCGATCTGCACCGCGACAAGGAGCGCCTCGCGCCCATGCAGGCGGCCATGGCGGGCTTCCGCGCGCGGCTGAAGGAGATCGAGGTCAAGCCGGCCGAGCAGTGAGGCAGACCTCGGCGGAGGTGTCGGGGATTCCCGACAGTGTCGGTCGCGGAGTACAGCTCAGCTAGGCGGCCGCCGCCGGCGCGAAGTCCGTGGTGGAGAGCTCGGCGCGCAGCCGCGCGCGCGCCCGATGGAGGCGGGACCGCACGGCGCTCTCCGTGAGGCTCATGGTGGCGGCGATCTCGTGGAGTGACAGGTCGCTCGCGTAGTGTGCGACGACGACCTCGCGGTAGTCGTCGGGCAGCGTCCGGATGGCCTCCTGCACGGCCGCCGCCTCCTCGAGCTGGGCCGCCGCGTGCTCTGCGCCGTGCTCCACGGTGCCGGCCAGGTCGGCGAGATCGTCGAGCTCGTAGCCTCCGGAGATGCGCGCGCGCAGCCGCCGCTGGGAGCGCATCATCATGAGCGCCTCGTTCGCGGTCACCCGAAAGAGCCAGGTGGAGAAGCTCGAGTCCCCTCGAAACGAGCCTACGCGCCGGGTGATCTGGATGAGCGCCGCCTGCAGCAGATCGCGGCGATCGTCGTCCGACACGGGATAGCGGAGGAGCTGCTTCTCGATGACGGGGGCGACCTCCTCGAGGAGGTCGTTCATCGCCGCGCGGTCGCCGAGGGTCGCGCGGTGGAGCAGCTGGGGCTCGATTCCAAAGGCCATGCTTCACCCAGAGCAAACGCCGTGCCGTACGAAAACCACGGCCCGCGGGCCCGCGGTGAGCCTCGCCGTCGGCGCTCGCCGACAGCCGCCGGGCCCAGAATTCGCGCAGCCGCGGCGATCGTCGGCTAAAATGATGGGATGCTGCCCGTCGCGCTCGTGCTCCTGATGTCCGCGGCGTCGCCAGGCCCCTCGGGTGGCTCTGCGCGGCCCGCGGAGTGCGCGAAGGCCGACGGGTCGAGCGGCACGAACGTGTGGGAGCGCGCCAAGGCGCCCGAGCTCGCGCAGTACTGCGAGAAGCTCGCGAGCGCGACGGCGCAGCTCGTGGGGACCGAGCCCGTGTCGCCCGAGGTGCTGACCCTCGTCGACAGCGCCATCCAGCTCCGCCCTCAGCGGGCGCCCGGCCACGCGCTCCGCGGCCGGGCCCTCGTGCGCCTCGCGCGGTACCCGGAGGCCGTGGCCGCCTTCGAGGAGGCCAAGAAGCGCGACGATCGGGCGCTCGACGAGCCCCGCGCGCTGTTCGCGTTCGCCCACGCCCTCGCGCGGACGGGCCGCCTGAGCGACGCGCTCGTGGCGTTCCGCACCCTGCTGCCCCGCGCGGCGCGCCTGGAGGCCGCCGAGCGAGGCGCGGCCTACGTCGAGGCGGGGCTGCTGCTCCTCCGCGGCGGCCCCAGCCAGCTCGACGACGCGATCGCCGTGCTCCGCGAGGCGCGGCGGCAGGCGCAAGACGCGGTGCACTCGGCGGCGCTGCTCGGCCTCGCGCTGGCCCTCGAGCGGGCGGGGGAGCACGAGCAGGCGCGGGCGCTGCTGGCCGAGCCCTCGAAGCTCCCGAAGCGCCTCGAGAGCGCGCTCGCCGAGCCGCGCGCCCGCGAGGTGCTCGCGGTCGGTGAGCCGGGCATCGAGCACCTGCTCGTGGGCGCGCTGCTCGAGGAGGCCGACCCCGCGCGCGCGGTCGCGGCGTACCGCGCGGGCCTCGAGAAGTCGGCGGCCGGCGGCGCGTCGCCTGCGTCGCCCGCGTCGCCCGCGCCCGCGAAGAGCCCATGGGACGAGCACACGCGCAAGCGCATCGACGCGCTCTCCGGGCGAAGGGCGCCTCGGTGAGCCGCGCCGCGCGCGGCGTGGCCGCGGCCCTCGCGCTGTGCGCGCTTGGCGTGCTCGGCGCGGTCCCTTCCGCCCGCGCCGACACCCCTCCAGGGCTGTGGGGCTCCGTCCGCGAGCCCGGCGCCCGCGCGCGGTACGACCTGCACGTGCGGGTGCGGCAGGTGCTCGAGTTCGACGCCCGCGTCGAGCTCGCCAAGTTCGGGGCGCTCGACCACGCGCGCGCGCTGCTCGAGGACGCACACGCCGAGACCAGCCCCGACGTGCGGCTCCGCTTCGACCTCGGCGAGGTCTACTACCGGCTCGATCTCCTCGCCGAGGCGGTGCGCGTGCTCGAGCCGGCGCTCCGCGCGCACGAGGGCCACCCCGCGGCCGCCGACGCGCTCGTGACCCTCGCGTATTGCTACGCGAAGCTCGATCGCCCGCGCGAGGAGCACGACACCTACCAGCGCTACTTGAAGGTCGCCGTCGACGTCGGCCCGCGCGCGAACGCGACCCTGAACCTCGCCGAGTCCGAGATGCGCCTCGGCAACCTCCGCGACGCGGTGGCGGGGTACGAAGACGCCCTGGTGCTCACCGGCAAGCTGCCCGCCACCTCCGGCGCTCACCAGACCGCGGCGCTCGCCGTGTGGGGCTTGGCGGTCGCGCTCGACCGCTCGGGCGAGGGGAGCCGCGCGCGGGCGGCCGCCACCCGCGCCCTGGGCCTCGACCCGGGCCTCGCGATCATCAGCCAGGACAAGAACGTGTTCTTCGTGCCCGCCTACGAGCGCCTCTGGTACCTGGCGCTCGGGGCGGGCGCGCAGGCGGAGGCCGCGCAGAACGCCCACGAGGCGCTCGCCCACCGCCGGAGCCAGGAGCTCGCGCTCCGCACGTACGTGGCCAAGGCGACCGCCGACGACCGCTGGCTCGCGCTCGCCAAGGCGCGGCTCCACGAGGCCGAGGCGCTGCGCAGGCGCGCGGAGCTCGCGGCGCGGGTGGCGCCGCCGCTCCCGCGTGATCCCTCGGAAGTGTTCAGGTTTTAGCCTGTGGCCGGCCCACCGCTGCCGCTGGTCCAGGGCTCGCGCGCGCACCGCGAGCGCGTGCGGGAGGTGCTCGACCGCGTCCGCGCCGACTGCCCCGTGGCCGACCGCCGCGCGCGCGATCCGGTGGAGCACGTCCACGGCTTCTCCACGCCCCACGAGCGCGAGCTGGTGGGGCTGCTCGCCTCGGCGCTCGCCTTCGGGAACGTCACGACCATCCGCGCGAAGATCGGCGACGTCCTCGACCGCCTCGACCGCCGCCCGGTCGTCCTCGCCGAGTCGCGCGCCGAGCTCGACCGGCGCCTCCGCGGCTTCGTGCACCGCCTCTTTCGTGGCGAGGACGTCGCCGGGCTCCTCTTCGGCGCGCGCGCCTGCCAGCGGCGCTTCGGCAGCCTCGAGGCGGTCTTCGCCGAGGGCCTGGCGCGGGCCACCGCGGCCGAGGGCCCGCGGGACGCGACCTGGGAGGCGCTCGCGTTCCTCGTCGACGAGGTGCGCCGCGAGGGCGGCCTCGACCGCCCGACCACGCGCCGCGGGCCCGCGCACCTGCTGCCGGACGTGCGCCGGGGCGGGGGCGCCAAGCGGCTCTTCTTGTTTCTTCGCTGGATGATCCGCCCCGACGACGGCGTCGACCTCGGCGTGTGGTCGCTCGCGCCCGCGCTCCTCGAGTGCCCCGTCGACACGCACATCCTCAAGCTGGGTCGAAACCTCGGCCTCACGGCGCGCGCCGATGCGGGCCGCCGCACGGTGCGCGAGATCACGGCGTCCCTCGCGACGCTCGATCCGGCCGACCCGGTCAAGTACGACTTCTCCCTCTGTCACCTCGGGATGGCCACGCGCTGCCGAGAGCGGTTCGACGCGGCGGTGTGCGGCGGCTGCCCCGTGCGGCCGGCGTGCCGTCACGCGGCGCGACGGGCTCGGCCCCGCGAAATCGTTCCCGGGTGACCGCGGGGCGACCGAATGGCGCGTCCCCCAGGCGAAGACGTGGACTTTCGGTGGCCGATTGTGCGAGCGTAGTTCGCCTCACCCCGTCTCACCCCACCAAATGGCCGATACGAAAAAAGAGTTCTCCCTCGACGCCCTCCGCACCGACGGTTGGTTCGAGCGCATCGGCGAGGGGATCGGGAGCTTTCACGCGCTCTGCGAGATCGTGGGCGAGCGGTTCTTGGCGTTCTCCATCATCGTCGGCGCGCGCATCACCGCCCTGACGGTCGATCGACGCAGCCCCGACCAGACCCTCGTCGATTTCGTGGTCGGCGGCGCGGAGGCCGACGGCGATCTCGAGCCGCAGCGGCTCACGTTGGCCGACTTCCGGCGACGCCTCGTGGGCGCGCTCCTCGTCGAGGAAGAGCGCCACCCCGTGCTCCCCGAGCGCGAGACCGACGTCGAGGCGATCCAGCTCTACATCGGCGTCCGCTACCTGCTGCTGGCGCCCCTCTACGGCTTCACCCTGCAGAGCCTCGTGCTCACCGACGCGGGCGCGCGGCTCCACGTGTCGCTCGACGGTGACGAGGACGTGTTCGAGGTCGAGGAGTTCCGCGCGCGCGTCCGCGCGTCGGTCCGCGAGGAGCTCGACCGAATCGCCACCGGGTCCCGCAACGCGATCGATCTCTCGAAGGTGGCCGACGCCGAGGCCGCCGCCGGCAAGGGCGAGTGGCCGAAGGTCGTCGCGCTCCTCGGCACCTGGCCGGCGCCGCTCGCCATCTTCCTCCGCACCCCCGAGGGCCAGATGCTCGCCCCCGAGGCGCGCGCGATGATCGCGAAGGGGCTTGGCCTCCTCGGGTCGGCGTGCGTGCACCTCGGCGAGCTCGAGCAGGCCGAAGAGGTCTTCCGCATCGGCATCCAATACGCGCAGGAGGGCATCGCCGCGGCCGACCTGTTCCGCCGCCTGGGCGAGGCGCTCATCGTCAACGATCGCCCGGGCGAGGCCATCGGCCCCCTGCGGCGCGCCATCGCCTTCGGGGGTCGCCCCGCCGACGTCATGCCCCCGCTGGCCCGGGCGTTCGTCCGGCGCGAGCGCTTCGTCGCCGCCTACGCGTGCCTCCGCGACGCCCTCGCGGCGGGCGTCCCCGAGCGAGACCTCGCCGACGAGATCCGCGCGGTGGAGGCCAAGCTCGGCCCGCCCCTCACCGCCTGGAAGGCCCTGCTGCTCGAGCGCCGGTAGAGGGCGACTTCGCGCCCGCGCCGCCTTCGCGCACTCAGCTGCCGTACCGCGCCACGACCTCCTTCGCGCACGCCACGAAGGCCTCGAGGTGGAAGCGCTCGAAGTCGGTCCACGTGGCCAGCGAGCGGGGGTCCTCCACGCGGTCGAGGAACAGCGTGGCGAGCAGGTGGTCCACCTCGTGTTGGTAGGTGCCCGCCGCCAGGCCGGCCGCCTCGAAGTCGAGCGGTCGCCCGCGCCGGTCGAGCGCCTGCACGCGCACGCGCGCGGCCCGTCGGACCTCGCCCCGCAGGTTCGGCACGCTGAGGCACCCCTCGTAGTTCAGGAAGGTCTCGTCGCCGATCGGCGTGAGCACCGGGTTGATGAGCACCGTGAGCGGGATGTTGGGCTTGTACGGGTAGCGCGGGTTGTTCTTGACCTCGATGACGCAGGCGGCGATCGGCCGGTACACCTGCGGCGCCGCGATCCCGGCGCCGTTCGCGTCGCGCATCGTGTCGATGAGATCGTCCAAGAACGCCTGCATCGCCGGCGTGGCGAGCTCGTCGGGGGAGATCTCTCGGGCGGGCTCCCGCAAGATGGGGTTGCCGACGGTCGCAATTTTGAGGAGGGCCATGCGCGGACCGTGCCGGGGGCGCCCGCCGCCGTCAAGCTCGGCCGCGACGCCCCCAAATCCACCCCAAGCCGAGCCCCAAGTCGCGTTGACACCCGGCGGCGAAGCTTCTACACACGCAGGGTGCAAAGGACCTCGTCCCGCGCGCCCGACCCCCCGAAAGCTGCGTGATGCCAAACGAATCATCCTCGGTGTTTGCCCTCTACGCCCCGGTCTTCTTGATGATCGGCGTGGCCGTGCTGCTCGCCAGCCTGTTCTTCACGGGCGCCACCTTCCTCGGCGGTCGCATCAAAGAGACCCGCGAGAAGATGTTGCCGTTCGAGTGCGGCTCGGAGAGCTCCGGCGGCAACCACCTGAAGCTGTCGGTCAAGTACTACCTCACCGCCATCCTCTTCATCGTCTTCGACATCGAGGCGGTGTTCGTCTACCCGTGGGCCGTCCAGTTCAAGTCCCTCGGGTGGCTCGGGCTCGCGAGCATGTTCGGCTTCCTCACGGTGGTGGTCGTGGCGCTCGTGTACGTCGTCAAGAAGGGCGCCCTCGAGTGGGAGCACTGAGCTGGTTGGCGCCCGCCGCTCGCCCGTCGATCTCCGGAAACGTTTGATAAAGCTGAGGAATTCGTGGCCAAATCCCAAGTGACCCTCGAAGGCAGCGAGGCGGGCTTCGCGACGACGCGGCTCGACGCCTTGCTCAACTGGGCGCGCAAATACTCGCTCTTCCAGTACCCCTTCGTGACCGCGTGCTGCGGCATGGAGTTCATGTCGGTCGCCGGGCCGCGCTTCGACGTCTCGCGCTTCGGCGCCGAGGCCCCGCGCTTCTCGCCCCGCCAGGCCGATCTCATCTGGGTCGTCGGCACCATCAGCCAGCGCCAGGCGCCGGCGCTGCGCCGCATCTACGAGCAGATGATGAACCCCAAGTACGTGCTCGCGTTCGGCACGTGCGCGAGCTGCGGCGGCTTCTACGACAACTACACCACCGTGCCGGGCATCGACAAAATCATCCCGTGCGACGTCTACGTCCCCGGCTGTCCGCCCCGGCCCGAGGGCGTGCTCGACGGCCTCTTGCTCCTCCAAGACAAAATCGCCCGCGGCGACCGCACGCCGGGCGTCGTCAAGCCCCGCGAAGACCCGCTGAAGGACCTCGTGCCGCTCGGGAAGAAGAAGCCGCAGAAGGAGACCGCCTCGTGAGCCAGCTCGTGCTCGATCGCCTGAAGACCCGCTTCGGTGCGGCCATCCTCGAGACCCACTCGGCGCACGGAGACGAGACCGCGGTGGTCACGCCCGAGAGCTGGCGCGCGGTCTGTCAGTTCCTGCGCGACGACCCCGCGATGTCGTTCGAGATGCTCACCGATCTCTGCGGCGTCGACTTCCCCGACCGCCTCCCGCGCATGGAGGTGGTGGCGCACCTCTACTCGATCTCGCGCCGCCACCGCGTGCGCCTCAAGACCCGCGTCGGCGACGCGGAGCTGTCGCCCGAGACCGTCGAGCTCGACAGCGTCTCGGCCATCTGGAAGACCGCCGACTGGCTCGAGCGCGAGACCTTCGACATGTCCGGGGTCGTGTTCCGCGAGCACCCCGACCTCCGCCGCATCCTGATGTACCCCGAGTTCGTCGGGCACCCGCTCCGCAAGGACTACCCCGCGCAGAAGGCGCAGCCGCTCGTCGAGTACCGCACGGAGGAAGAGGCGGGCCTGCCGCTCGAGAAGCTCGCCCCGTTCGGCCCCGACGAGGGCATGAGCTTCGGACGTCGCACCTACACCCGCTCGGAAGAGAACTGAAATGGAGCCGATCGATCTCGATCTCGAGGAGGGCGAGCTTGAGCTCCCCGCGGAGCCGATGCGGCTCAACATGGGCCCGTCGCACCCGGCCATGCACGGCACCGTCCGCATGGTGGTGGAGCTCTCCGGCGAGACCATCGACAAGGTCGACGTCCAGATCGGCTACCTCCACCGCGGCTTCGAGAAGATGTGCGAGCGCGGCACGTGGGCGCAGGTCTTCCCGTACGCCGACCGCCTGAACTACGTCTCGCCCATGCTGAACAACGTCGGCTACGCGCTGGCGGTGGAGAAGCTCTGCGGCATCGCCGTGCCGGATCGCTGCCAGTGGTACCGCATGGCCTTGGGCGAGCTCGCGCGCATCTCCGACCACCTCACGTGCACCGGCGCCATGGCCATGGAGCTCGGCGCGTTCACGCCGTTTTTGTGGTTCGTGAAGGCCCGCGACATGATCTGGGACATCCTCGAAGAGGAGACCGGCGCGCGCCTCACGCACTCGTTCGGCCGCATCGGCGGCATGGCGGCCCCGCCCACGCCGAAGTTCAAGGAGATGTGCGGCTTCACCCTCGGCAAGGTGCTCAGCATCGTCGAAGAGGGCGAGAAGATGCTCCTGAAGAACCGCATCTTCATCGACCGCCTCGAAAACGTGGGGGTCATCTCCCAGGCCGACGCGATCTCGCTCGGGTGGACGGGCCCCTGCCTCCGCGCCACCGGCGTCGACTACGACGTGCGAAAGGCCCACCCGTACCTCAAGTACGACGAGGTCGACTTCGACGTGCCGGTCGGCCGGCGCGGCGACACGATGGATCGCTTCCTCGTGCGCCTCGCGGAGATCCGCCAGTCGATGCGCATCGTCGAGCAGGTGTGCGCCCGCATGCCCGACGAGGGCCCGGTGTCGGTCGACGACCCGCGCGTCATGCTGCCCCCGAAGGAGGCGGTCTACTCGACCATCGAGGCGACCATCCAGCACTTCAAGCTCGTCATGGAGGGCGCGAAGGTGCCCAAGGGCGAGGTCTACTCGTACACCGAGGGCGGCAACGGCGAGCTCGGCTTCTACCTCGTGTCCGACGGCTCGGGCACGCCCTACCGGGTGCGCATCCGGCCGCCGTGCTTCTCGATCGTCTCGGGCGTGTCACAGCTCATCTCGGGCGGCATGCTGAGCGACGTCGTGCCGGTGTTCGGCTCGGTCAACATGATCGGCGGCGAGTGCGACCACTGACGCGACTCCTGACCGGCGGAGGCACGCGCCGCGCGCCTCGTGCAGCTCAGCGGTCTGAGCGTATCTCCCTGTAAAAGCTCGGAAAAGCGACGAATGCCTACCTTCAAGCTCGACGGCAAGACCATCCCCTTCGAACCGGGTGAATCCATCATCCGCGCGGCCGAAAAGGCCGGGATGGAGATCCCCCACTACTGCTACCACCCGGGCCTCTCTTCGCCGGCCAACTGCCGCATGTGCCTCGTGGAGATCCTGCCCGGCGCGAACCAGCGCGCGATGATGCTCGACATCGTCGAGTGGGACGAGAAGCTCGGCGACTACCGGCCCACCCGCAAGCCGAAGCTCCAGCCCGCCTGCCAGTTCCCGGCGACCGACGGCCAAGAGGTCCTCGCGGACACGAGCCCGCACGTGCTCGAGGCGCGCGCGGGCGTCCAGGAGTTCCTGCTCCTGAACCACCCGGTCGACTGCCCCATCTGCGACCAGGCGGGGGAGTGCAAGCTCCAAGACTACTGGCTCGAGCACCAGAAGACCCCGAAGCGCATGCACGACGAGCCCGTGCACAAGCCGAAGGCCGTGTCGTTCGGCGACACGATCGTCTACGACGCCGAGCGCTGCGTCATGTGCACGCGCTGCATCCGCTTCATGGAGGAGGTCGCGAAGGACCCCGTGCTCGACATGCGCGAGCGGGGCAACCTGAAGGAGGTCATCGTGGCCCCGGGGCGCAAGCTCGAGGGGCACTACACCTTCATGACCGAGCACGTGTGCCCGGTCGGCGCGCTCACCACGAAGGACTTCCGCTTCAAGGCGCGCGTGTGGTTCCTGAAGTCGGCGAAGACCATCTGCCAGGGCTGCGCCACCGGCTGCAACGCGACGTTCGACTACGATCCGCGCACCAACAAGGCCCTGCGCTACCGGCCGCGCGACAACGAGGCGGTCAACAAGTTCTGGATGTGCGACGAGGGCATGCTCACCTACCACGAGGCCGTGGAGGGCCGCGTCACCGAGGCCCGCGTCGGCGGCTCCAAGGTGAAGCTCGAGCGCGCCCTCGACGAGGCGAAGAAGCTCTTCGCCAGCGTGCCGCGCAGCTCGGTGGCCTTCGTGCTCTCGGCCCGCCACTCCCAGGAGGACAACGTGGCGCTGTTCGAGCTCGCGGAGCTCTTCGGCAGCCGCGCGGTCTACACCTCGGGGGCGCCCTCCGGCTACGAGGACGACATCCTCATCCACAAGGACAAGAACTCGAACACGACGGGGCTCCAGCAGATGGCGCCCGAGGCGCGGAGCTTCTCCGAGCTCCTCGCCGACGTGCGCGCCTCCAAGGTGACGCACGTCATCGCGCTCGGCGGGGCGACGCCCACCCACGACCCGGAGGACGCGACCGCGCTCGGCATGCTCTCCGGCCTGCTCGTGATCGCCGCGCACACCGGACCGCTCGCGACGGCGGCGCAGGTGCTGCTCCCCGCGTGCTCCTGGGTCGAGACCAGCGGCACCTACGTGAACGCGCAGGGCACCCACCAGCTCGCCGACCGCGCGCTGGAGCCGCAGGGCGCGTCCGAGCCCGCGTGGCGCCTCGTCGCCAAGGTCGCCACCGCGATCGGCGTCGAGCCGACGTGGGGCACCCTGAAAGAGGTCCGCTCGATGCTCGTCGCCACCACGAGCATCCCGCCCGCGGCGCCCGCCACCGCGTCGGCTGAATAGTTCAAAGTTTCGAAGGTTTACGCGCGCAAAGGAAACGTAACCCGTGACAGGCTCGATGATTCTCTGGACCGCGGTGAAGATCCTCGTGATGGTGGGCTTCCTCTTCAACATGGGGGGCCTGCTCACCTGGGTCGATCGTCGCCTCAGCTCGATGATCCAAGACCGCGTCGGTCCCAACCGCGCGGGCATCAAGCTCGGGAAATTCGAGCTGCGCGTCGCGGGCCTGCTCCACACGGCCGCCGACGGCGTGAAGTTCTTCTTCAAGGAAGACTTCATGCCCCCGAAGGCGGACAAGCTCCTGTTCTCCCTCGCGCCCATCCTCGCGATGGTGCCGGTGCTGGCGCTCACCGCCGTCATCCCGTTCGGGGACACCATCTCGCCGCACCAGCTCTGGCGCCACCTCTGCGCGCCGATGGACGGACACAACGTGATGCTCGAGGGCGGGCAGTGCATCGACGCGGCCACGAAGGCCGTGCTCGCCAAGCCGCTCCTGGTCTTCCCGTCGGCCGCGCGCCTCGGCATCTCCACTGTGCAGCCGCCCATCGAGCTGCAGGTCGCGCCGCTCAACGTCGGCATCCTCTACGTCTTCGCGATGGCGGGGCAGGGCATCGTCGGCGCGGCGATCGCGGGCTGGTCGTCCGACAACAAGTTCTCCCTCATGGGCGCCCTCCGCGCGGCCTCGCAGATGGTGAGCTACGAGGTCACGATGGGCCTGTCGCTCGTCGGCGCCATGATGCTCTACGGCTCGGTGCGCCTCGAGGACATGGTCCGCTGGCAGGGCGACAACTGCTGGGGCATCTTCGTCCAGCCGCTGGCCTTCTTCCTGTTCTTCGCCTCGGCGGTCGCCGAGACCAAGCGCATCCCGTTCGACCTCCCGGAGGCCGAGAGCGAGCTCGTGTCGGGCTACTTCACCGAGTACTCGGGCATGAAGTTCGGCATGTTCTACTTCGCCGAGTACATGGAAATCGTCACGAGCTCGATGCTGCTCGTCACCATCTTCCTCGGCGGCTGGCAGCTCCCGTTCCTGCACCGCGACGGCCTGACGGTCGCGCTCGGCGAGACGGTCTACTTCGCGCAGCGGCTCCCGCACATCTGGGTCGTCATCTTCGGCGTGCTCGCGTTCTTCAGTAAGGTCATCGCGATGTGCCTGCTCCAAGCGTTCGTGCGCTGGAGCCTCCCCCGGTTCCGGTACGACCAGCTCATGAAGCTCGGCTGGACCGTGCTCCTCCCGGCGTCGCTCGCGAACATCTTCGCGACGGGCGTGCTCTACCTCGCGGCGGACAGCGGCGGCGAGTCGGTCGCGCAGACGCTCAAGGTCGTTGCGGACGTCACCCAGGGCCTCGTGGCCGCCGTCATGATCGGCCTCCCGACGTGGGCGCTCTACGGCTTCTTCAACACCCGCGCGAAGGACAGGACGCTCATCGGCACCTCCGGCGACATGGCGGCGGCCGCGGGCGGCACCAAGACCTCTCCGATGCAAGCGTGACCGAGGACACCATGCCCCAAGCCTTTCCCAAGAAGCCCGCGAGCCCGAGCAACGCCGCCCCGGTCACGTACGCCGAGAAGAACCCCACAACGCAGGCGTATCTGCCTGAAATTATTCGTGGAATCGGCGTGTCGATGAGCCACTTCTTCCGCAACACGCGCGACATGCTCACGGGCGAGCGCCCCGATCCGGTCACCGAGCGGCTCGACGTGGGCATCACGACCATCTCGTATCCGGAGCAGAAGCGCCCGTACCCGCAGCGCTTTCGCGGCGTGCACCGCCTCACCACGCGCGAGGACGGCAGCCCGCGCTGCGTCGCGTGCCTCTGCTGCTCGACGGCCTGCCCGGCCCAGTGCATCTTCATCGAGGCGGGGGAGTACGCCGAGGGCGACAAGCGCCGCGGCTACGAGCGGTACCCCGTGCGGTTCGTGATCGACGAGCTGCGCTGCATCTTCTGCGGGTACTGCGTCGAGGCGTGCCCGTGCGACGCGATCCGCATGGACACGGGCCTCCACCCGGTGCCGTACGACTCACGCGACCAGTTCATCTACGCGCGCAACGAGCTCATCTCGCTCACCGCGCGGGACGGCTCCCGCGAGACCGACAACCCGCGCCACGAGCCGGGCGACGCCTCGCACCCCGGCATCGACCGCGACCATCACTGAGCATGGGGGCGGCGGGCATGGGGGCGGGGG
>DAORJJ010000067.1:0-18811 GCA_035439005.1 Polyangiaceae bacterium
AGCGCGACCGCGGTCGGAGCGCCGAGCGGGGCGGCGCCGAGCGAGGGCTGGCTCACCGGTCGCGACGGCTCCTTCCGCGCGAGACCCGTTACGCCTGGCCGGGTTCGAGCCCTCGTGCGGCACGCGCAGTACGTCGAGGGCGCGAGCGAACTCGTCGACCTCGCGCCGGGTGGCACCGCGGAGGTGAAGATCGTCATGCGCGCAGGTGGCCTGCTCGAGGGTCGCGTGGTGGACGCCCACGACCGGCCGGTGGAGGGCGCCGAGATCACGGCGATGGCCACACGCGGAACGTTCGAGCGAATGACGCGGGCCGATCGGGACGGCGCGTTCGCCTTCGCCTCCATGCCCGAGGAGCTCACGCTGCTCGTCGAGCGCCCCGCGGGTCAGGCCGGGGCTCCCACCCGCGTGGAGGCGCGGGTGCCCGAGGGCGGCCGCGCGAGCGTTCGCGTCGTGCTCCCCGACCCTCGCGACGATCTGCCCGTCCGCGTGCTCGACGCGCGCGGCTCCGGGGTGGACGGAGCGCAGCTCACCGTCGCGTCGCTCGAGCCGAACGTGCCGCTGCGAGCGACCGTCTTCACCTCGCGCCGGGGGGAGGCGAAGCTCGTTGGCGCGAAGGGGCTCGCGTTGCACGTCGAGGTCCGCGCGCCGCGCTTCGCCGCGCGCTCGCTCGAGCTCGCCGCGGACGCGACGGAGGTGCGCGTGGAGCTCGCCGCCAGCGAGTCACTGACCGGCGAGGTCCGGTCCGCGCGCCGCGATCGCCTCCGCGACGCGGAGATCACGGTGTACGCCGAGGACGGCGCGCACCGCGGGCGCACCGACAAGGACGGCGAGTTCACCCTCCGCGACGTGCCGCCGGGCCCCGTTCGCGTGCGCGTTCGCGCGGCGGGGTTCGCCCCAAAGACGTTCGAGGCCCGGGTGCAGGAGTCGGGCGGGCGCCGCGCCACCGCGCTCCCGCGCGTCGAGCTCGACGAAGAAGGGACCGTCGAGGGGCTCGTGGTCGACGGCCGCGGCGATCCCGTGCCTGGCGCGAGGGTGGCGAAGGACGCGGTCCCCGTCGTGCTCCTCGCGGGCCCTCCGCCGCCAGGGCTCGCCGTCGCGGACGCGCGTGGCCGGTTCACGCTCGCGGAGCTGCCGCAGGGGCTCGTGACCCTCGAGGCGTACGCTTCGGGGCGTGGCCGCGGGCGTGGGGCGGTGCGCGTCGTGCCCGGGCGAACCACCCGCGACGTGCGCCTCGTGCTCGACGGCGAGAGCGACGCGAGGAGCGAGCCGCGGGGCGCGGGTGGCGTCGCCGTGACCCTCGGAGAGAGCACCGCGAGCCACGAGGTCGGCGTCGCGTCCGTCGTCGAGGGCAGCGCCGCCGAGCGCGCGGGGCTCGAGCCGGGCGACATCTTCGTGGAGATCGCGGGCGTGCGGGTCCACACGATCGCCGAGGCGCGGGCGCGGCTCTCGGGCCCCCTCGGCGACGACGTCGTCGTGAAAGTTCGCCGTCGCGGCCATTTCGAGTCGCGCCGCGTACCGCGCGAGGAGGTGCGCAAGTAGCCGCTCGTCGTGGCGCGCGCCGCCACGAACCTTTTCGGGAATCTCGCGGTGAACTAGGCTAAGCGGGATGCAAGCTCCCAATCGCGTGCGTGTGCGCGTGCTCGCGCGCGCCGCCGGCCTCGGCCTCCTGCTCTGCGCGGTGTTGTGCGCGCCGCTCGCGAGCGCCGACGAGGTGCCGATCAGCGACGAGGCCCGCGCGCACTTCAAGGCGGGCGTCTCCCTCCTGCAAGATCCCGAGGGCGAGCGCGTCGAGGAGGCCTACCGCGAGTTCAAGGCCGCCTACGAGAGCAGCCAGTCGCCGAAAATCCTCGGAAACATGGGGCTCTGCGCCATGAAGCTCGAGCGCGACGGCGAGGCGATCGAGGCGTACACGCGCTATCTCCGCGAGGTCACCGACCTCGGCCCAGACGAGCGCGCCCAGATCGTCCGCGACGTGCAGACGCTCACCACCGGCGTCGTGACGGTGCAGCTCACGGTGAGCGGCGCCCCTCCGGGCACCAAGGTGATCGTGACCGACGTGCGCACGCCGGTGAAGGGCGAGAAGGTCACCAACGCCTACGTCCTGCCAAGCGACCACAAACTCGTCGTCGGTGTGCGCTCCGGGCATCACATGCTCACCGCGCGCGCCCCCGGTTTTCAGGACGAGCAGTGGGAGATGGAGGCGCTCTCGGGCTCGAAGGAGAGCCGCACGCTCACGCTGAAGCCCCGCGCGACAGCGCCCGTCGTCGCGCCGCCGCCGCGGCCCGCCGGGCCGGAGCCCAGCCGCGTGGAGCCCGAGCCCACGCCGAGCCGGGTGCCCTGGGTCGTCGCCGGCGCGGGCGCGGCCCTCATGGTGGCGGGCGCCGTCACGGGGGTCGTCGCGCTCGGCAAGGAGAGCGACATGGCGACCGCCTGCCCCAACGACGTGTGCCCTTCGACCTTCGACCTCGCCGGCGCCCGCTCGTCGGCCAAGACCATGATCGGCGTGACCGACGTCCTCCTCATCGGCGGCGGCGTCCTCGTGGCCGGCGGCGTGACCTGGGCGCTGCTCACGCCGGGCCCGAGGCCGCGCGAGCGCGCCGCCGCGCGGAGCCCCTCGTTCGCCGCCACCTGCGGGCCCACCGGGTGCGCCGCGACCGCGAAGGTGACCTTCTGATGCACACGAAAAACGGAAACAGTATCGGACTCTTGCGTTCGACGGTCGCCTCGGTGGGGCTCGGGCTCGCGGCCCTCTCCCTCCCCGGTTGCTTCCTCGCCACCGACGTCGATCGCTTCGGCCAAGCGCCCCCGAACACGTCCAAGTTCTTCGACCTGAGCTTCACGATCCGCGGGGCCGACTCGCACGTCGCCGAGACCTTCGAGCTCCGCGTCATCGACAGCCAGAAGAACATCATCGCGCTGCTTCGCGCGTCGCCGCTGGGCGGCCCCGAGGCGACGTTCAACCTGCCGTCGTCGCTCCCGAAGACGGGGGGCCTTCGCCTCGCCTTCTGGGCGGACCACAACAACACCGGCGCCTTCGACCAGACGCCGTTGCCGTTCGACCACAGCTGGATCGTCGACGTCGATCCGTTCGTCCCCAAGGACCCGGCGAGCAACGAGGTGCGGATCGTGTTCGACCACAACTCGCAGTTCGTGCCGATCGAGGGCAGGGAGATCGGCGGCCCGGCCGAGGTCACGTTCTCAGGGATGCAGGGGCAGCTCGGGAGACGGGCTCAGGTGAGCATCTCCGACGCGAACTCGAAGCAGCTCGTGGGCGTGCTCCGCGCGACGAAGATCACGCAAGACACGTTCAAGCTGCGCCTGCCCGGCATCGTCGACCCCGGCGCGGGCACGCGCTACTCGGTGCTCGTCACCCTCGACGACGGGACGCCCGCCGCGGGCGGACTCGAGGGCTACCGGTTCGAGCGCGCGAGCGAGCTCAGCGGGCTCAACCTCACCTTCGATCCCACCAAGGACCAGGCGGCGAAGACGAGCGAGGCGCTCCCGCGGCCGTGACCGTCGCGGTCGTGACGCTCCTCCCCCCGAGGTCGAGACGCGGGGCAGGCGCGCCGCGCCGCGTTGGTGTACACTCGATCCCGCGAGGGAAACGTGAGCTTCGAACCGGGCGACGTGATCGAGGACAAGTACCGCATCGTGCGCACGATCGGCGCGGGCGGTATGGGGGCGGTCTACGAGGGCGTGAATGTGCGCATCGGTCGCCGCGTGGCGATCAAGGTGATGCACGGCGAGGCCTCGAAGGTGCCCGATCTGCGCCGCCGCTTCGCGCGTGAGGCGAGGGTCGCCGCCAAGATCGGCTCCGCGAACATTTGTGACGTGCTCGACCTCGGCGATCTGCCCGACGGCAGCTCGTACCTCGTCATGGAGTACCTCGTCGGCGAGTCACTCGACGACCGCATCAACGCGCGCAAGCGCATGCCCGCCGCCGAGATCGCGCTGCTCGCGCTGCAGCTCCTCGACGGGCTGTCGGCGATGCACGGCGCTGGCATCGTCCACCGTGATCTCAAGCCGGCGAACATCTTCATCACGTCGCCCAGCCTCCGGAACACGGGTGAAGGTCGCGAGGTAGTCAAGATTCTTGACTTCGGCATCTCCAAGTTCCAGACGCAGCTCGAGGGCGACGAGGCGCAGACCGCGACGGGCACGCTGATGGGCACGCCGCTCTACATGTCGCCCGAGCAGTCGCGAGGCGTGGGCGATCTCGACGGGCGCTCGGACCTGTACTGCGTGGGCGTCATTCTGTACCGGGCCCTCGCTGGTGAGCACTGCTTCGAGGCCGCGAACATCCCGCAGCTCCTCTACAAGACCGCGGTCGAGCCGCCGATTCCGCTGCTGCCGCGGGTCGATCCCGCCGACCAGAGCTTCGTGCCGATCGTCGAGAAGGCGATGGCGAAGGCGCCGGGCGAGCGCTTCCAGACCGCGCGCGAGTTCCGCGATGCGATCGAGGCGTGGCTGCTTGCGGAGCACCCCATGGAGCTCCTGCCGCCGGCCGCCGCGCACTTCGATGGGCTCCTGCTCGGCGGCTCGGGGTCCTACCCCAACATCGTCGGGATGACGCCGCCGTCGGCGACCCCCGCGGCGACCAACGCGCCCTCTGTGGCGACGCCTCTCTCGCTCGGCCCTGGCGCCGCCGCCGGCAGCACCGGGAGCGCCTGGGAGAAGAAGGTAAGCGGCGACGTCAGCGCCCTCGCGGCGTCCCTCTCGCCGGCCGAGAGCTCGGCGGCCACCATCGCCAGCCCAGGGTCGCAGTCGGCGCTCACCACCGCGCCGCCCAGCGTGCACACCCAGCCGCCCTCCGACGCGACGGCGCCCGCTTCAAAGCGCGGCCCACGGGTCATGGTCGCCGCGGCCGCGGTGGTCGCCGCGCTCGTGGCCGTCGCCGTGGGCGTGCAGCGGACCACGGCGAGCGGTGCTTCGACGCCGCCGCCGCCGCCGAGCGCGGTCGAGGCGGTGACCAGCGCTGCCCCGAGGCCCCCAGAGGCCGTCCACGAACCGACGCAGCTCGCGTCCGCCGCGCCCTCCGCCGAGGTGTCGGCCGAGCCTCCCCCCACGGCGAAGCCCTCGCCTGCGGCGGCCACGCCCGCGCCGGCGCTCGCGAGCAAGCCCCCGGTCGTGCCGGTCGCGGTCGCGCCGCCTGTGGTGGCCCCGTCGGCCAGCGCGAAGCCGGGCCGGAAGATCCGCACGGAGCTCTAGCAGGCCAGCGCGACAGGCCGAACGACGGAGGTCCGGACGTTGGAGACGGGGGACTGACGTTGGCGGACGGCGACGTCGGCCGGGACGTTCGGACGGAGCCGCCGTTGGCGGGGACGAGCGACCCGGAGGCGGGGACCCGGGCGACCCGGAGGGGGGGCGACCGACGTTGGCGATAGCCACATGAAATCATTCACGTTGTGGGCGCTAGAACGAGTTCGAGTTCGTCAGAGCCGCTTCGCGATCACGCTCCTCGGGGCGACCCGGGGACGGGCGACCGACCCGGAGGGGGCGACCGACGTTGGCGATAGCCACATGAAATCATTCACGTTGGGGCCGTTAGAACGACTTCAAGTTCGTCAGCAGCCGCTTCGCGATCACGATCCTCTGGATCTGCCCTGTTCCCTCGAAGATGTCGTAAACCTTGATGTCGCGGAACCACTTCTCGAGGAGCTGATGGTCCTTCTGCAGCGTCCCCTCGACGCCGCAGATCTCGATGGCTTCGATGCATGCCCGAATCGCTGCCTGTCCGCCGAGGGCCTTCGCCATGCTCGCCTCTTTCGCGTTGGCGATCCCTTGGTCCGCTAGCCACCCGGCGCGCCACGTCACGAGGCGCGCGGCCTCCAGATCGCGGCCCACGCGCGCCAAGCGCTCCGCGATGGCGGAGTAACGCGGCACATGGCGCGCGAGAGCGTAGTGCTCCCGCACGAATCCGCGCGCGTACTCGAACGCCGCGCGTCCGATCCCGATCGCCATCGCCGCCACGATCGGGCGGGTGTTGTCGAACGTCTTCATGGCGGTCATGAAGCCCTCGCGGGACGCGTAGCTGTCCTCCCCGCCGAGGAGGCATTCCTCGGGTACACGGCAGTCCTCGAGCACCAACTCCGCCGTCTCGCTCGCGCGAAGGCCCATCTTCTCCTCGATGCGGCCGACGGAGAAGCCGGGAGTGCCTCGCTCAACGACGAAGGCCCGATGTCCCGCCCGACCCAGGCTTGGGTCGACCGTCGCGAAGACGACGTTCCACGAGGCCCGCGCGCCGTTCGTGATGTAACACTTGCGTCCGTCCAGCACCCACGAGGCTCCGTCCTTGCGGCAGCTCGTGCGAATACCCGCGACGTCGCTCCCCGCGCCCGGCTCCGTGAGGGCGTAGGCACCCCACTTCAGTGACTCGGACATGTCTTCGAAGATGCCGAGGTAGCGCTTCTTTTGGGCGTCGGTCCCGCTTCCACGCACCGGCGGCCCCCCGAGCCCCGGGCCGGGCATGCAGAGCGGGAGCGCGGCGTCGCCCCACGCGAGTTCTTCGGTGACGAGCAGTGTGTCGAGGTTCTTCATCCCGAAGTCGCCCGAGGTCTCGCGCGGACCAGTCTCCTCACGCTTCGTGCTCGAGGTGAGGCTCGTGTTCAGCGTCGCCATCGTGCGCAGGAACTGCTCGGGAATCCCATGCGCTCGGTCCCACGCGAGGCTCTGCGGCCGGATCACGTGCTTCGCCAGGCCGCGAAGGTTCTCGCGGAGCGCCTGCTGTTTGGACGTGAGAGAGAACTCGAGGGCCATCGGTATCCTGCTTTCAGTCGCGTGTTCGTAGGGGGGCGCCGCGAGCGACGGTGGCGCCTGAGGAGGCGGCGACACGCCTGCCGCGGGCTTAGATCAGGGTCGATTGGCTCTCCGCCGTCGGGAGGACGAGGCCCAGGGCCGGTGCGACGCCAAGCTCGGTCGCGCACGCGAGCTGGTCGGCCTGCGCAGAGGTCAGGACGCAGAGCTGAAGCTGTTTGGCGTCGCGCATGAGCTTCTCGACCGGGTAGTCCCGCATGAAGCCGGCGCCGCCGTGGAGCTGGACTGCCGAGTCGCCCGCACGCATGGCGGCCTCGAGCGCGAAGGACACGGCGTAGCCGGTGCGCAGGAGGCACTCCCGCTCCGGCAGGTTCGTGTCCCAAGCGGCGGCCGCGCGGTGAACGAGGGCGCGCGCCGACTCGACGTCCATCGCGCGGTCGGCGACAGTGAAGGCGACCGCCTGGAAGTGCCCGATGGGCTTCCCAAACGCGTGTCGCGTGTCGACGTACTCGCGGGTGATCGAGAGCGCCTCGCGCGAGAGGCCCACCGCCCTCGCGGCCACGAGGAGCGCCTCCTTCGCAAGGAAGCGGACCAAGGACGCCGAGAAGGAGTCGCCGCCGGTGAGGCGGGCTTCCTCCATGACCGCGACGGAGTCGAGCGAGAGGGTACCGACCGACATCGCGTCGAGCCCGAGGGTAGTCTCGCGCGCCCCGACGGACACGCCGTCCTGGTCCCGCCGGACGGCGAAGGCGCCGAGACCGTCCCACCCGGCGGCCTCGTCAACCTGGGCAAACACGACGAAGAGCTCCGCGCGGTCGGCGTTGCGGACGTAGCTCTTCGTGCCCGTGAGCAGGTAGCCGGCCGAGGTGCGCGCCGCGACCGTGCCTAGGCCGGGACGGTCCGGCAGGGCGCGCGCTTCGCCGAATGCCACCGCGCCAAAGCGCTCGTGGCCGCCTTCTGCGACGAACGGCGCGAGCAGCCCGTCGCGCTGGGACGGCGAGCCCAGCTCGGTGAGGCAGGTCGTCAGCGCGCCCGGGCCTGCCAGCGCGAAGGCCGCCCCCGCGTCGCCCGCGGCCACCTCCTCCTCGAGGAGGACGGCGGTGCGCAGCCCGAGGCCGGGCCCGCCGGCAGATTCCGGCACCGTGAGGAGCCCGAGCCCAAGGTCGAACGCGGCGCGGCGCGCTGCGGTGGACAGCTCACGGGCCACCTCGTGGGCCCGGATCTGTGGGCGCAACGTGGCGCTCGCGAGCTCGGCCACAGACCGGATCATGTGGGTCTCGTCTTCAGTCGGGGAGAACGAAATCATTCCGGCACCTCGGCCGAAAGGTTTACGTGCGAACCATTCGCATGGCAAGGAACGGCGGCCGGGCCGACCGCGGCGCCGGCGGCACAAGGCGCCCGGCCAGCCGGGGGCGACCAAGGTGACTCGGCCAGGGGGGGCGACTGACGTTGGCGCCGGCGGAGCGACCGACGACCGACCAGGACGCCGACCGACGTTCAAGCGCGGAGCGAGTACGACGGCGACCGAGCGCGGCTCGACCCAGGCGCGGAGCGACCGACCCAAGCGCGGGGCGACCGACCGACCAAGCGCGGAGCGACCGACGTTCGCGCCAAGCGATTGAGATCATTGCGCCGCTCCTCGGGCGACTGACGCCATCTCCGTGTCACCTTGGCGTCCGGGCCACCCTCCGGGCCGTCCCGGCCACCCTCCAGCACTGCAAAATGCCACATTTCTTCACGCGTAGCTGGGCGCGAATCGTGAATACGCCGGGCCATGTCGAACCCACGACGAATCGTCCCCCACACGACCTATTTCATCACCCGTCGAACGACACGTCGACATTTCCTCCTGAATCCCGACGCGAAGGGCGTAGTGGAGGCAGTCTACTGGTATGTGACGGCGGTCCTTGCAGCCGAGCTCGGTATTCAACTGCACGCAGTGCAGGTCCTCTCGAATCACATGCACGAGGTCCTTACGGACACCCGCGGTGAGCTTCCGCGCTTCCTCCAGCAGCGCAACCGCTTGTTTGCGAACGCTTTGAAGGTGCTCCGTGGCTGGCCGGAGGAGGTCTTTGCCCGCGGCGGCGCGAGCTGCGTCCCGCTGTATGGAGAGGAGGCGATTCTGCGGCAAATCGGGTACACGCTCGCGAACGCCGTCGCCGCGGGGCTGGCGACGAGTCCTCAGGATTGGCCTGGCGTCACGCTTGCCGCGCGCGATATTGGGTCGCGGACGATCCGCGCGGAACGACCGCGGGTCTACTTCGATCCACGCAACTCGCGATGGCCCGCCTTCGTCGAGATTGCCATCTCAGTTCCAAGAGCACTCGAAGCCAGCTTCGGTCACGAGTCGGCGCGGGAACGTATCCGCGTCGCAGTGAGCGCGGCCGTGCGAAGCGCGCGCGCGCTTGCGGCAGTCGCAGGGCAGGGGGTGCGGTCCCTGGCGAGGATCTTCGCCACCCCGCATACGCGACGCGCGTCGTCGTCCGAGAGCGCGCGAGGCCACAATCCAGCGTTCGCCGCGGCCGGCAACGCGGAGATGAGAGCTCGAGCACAGCAGGAGAGGCGGGGCTTTCTGGACGCCTACCGAGCCGCGCTTCGTGCGGTTCGCGCCGGGGTTGCCGACGTGCTCTTCCCGTTGGGCACGTGGCGTTTTCACCGCGAGCTTGGGTTCGCCGTGGCGCAGCACACTCGCTCCTGACGACGTAGCAGCGCCTTTTTTTGGAGCGGTGGTTCCAGGGCCGTTCACCGGTGAGCGCCGCAGCTCGCAGCGACCGTGCGAGCCCTGAGCGAGCCCCAGCTGGAGCGACGTTCTCCGCTCCGGGACGCCATGAAGGTCTCGCCTGAACCGACTCGTGCTCGCGACCGCTGGAGCGCCTCCGGGGCCGGAGAAGCACAGGTCGGACAACGTCGGTCGGGCTCGGTTGGTAGGTCGGGCTCACCAGGCCAGGCTCGGTTGGGCGCCCCTGCCCACGGTGACGCGCGGCTCCTGCGCGGTCAACGTCAGTCGGGTTGCAGCCGTCAGTCGGGTTGCAGCCGTCAGTCGGGGCCAGCCGTCGGTCGGGGCTCCAGCCGTTGGCTCCAGCGCCGGTCGAGCTGGGCTCCAGCGTGCCGGTCGACAGCGCTCGCGCTCCCATCCGATTCAACGTCAGTCGGCTCCGGCTCGGTCGGTCGGGGCTCCAGCCGTCGGTCGGGGCTCCAGCCGTTGGCTCCAGGCGCCGGTCGAGCTGGGCTCCAGCGGCCCGGTCGACAGCGCTCGCGCTCCCATCCGATTCAACGTCAGTCGGCTCGGCTCGGTTAGTCGGCTCCGGCTCGGTGTCAACGTCAGTCGGCTCCGGCTCGGTTCCCGCGGTCGGTTCCCTCGCCTCCTCCCGCCGCGAAGTGAGGGGCTGAGAAGTTTCCATTCGCGGCCGCTTGACAGAGCCCCGGCCTCCGCATAGGTTCCGCCCCCCGCTGGGAATCCGGCGGCTGTCGACCCGGCAAAGGACCTTCTGCATCATGTCTACCACCGAAGCGGCCCCCAAGAAGCTCGCAGGACGCACTTACTCGGCAACCAAGGAGCAGGCGGCCGCGTCCCGCGCCTGGTTCGTCGTCGACGCGACCGACAAGCCCCTCGGTCGCCTCGCGAGCGAGGTGGCGCGTGTCCTCCGTGGCAAGCACAAGCCGACCTACACCCCCCACCAAGACACGGGCGATTTCGTCATCGTCGTGAACGCGGGCAAGGTGAAGCTCACGGGCAACAAGCTCGACAAGAAGTTCTACTACCGCCACTCGGGCATCCCGGGCGGCTTCCGCGCCGAGGCCTACCGCGATCTGCTCGATCGCAAGCCTGAGTTCCCCATCGAGAAGGCCGTCAAGGGCATGCTCCCCAAGAACGTCCTCGGCCGCGAGATGTTCGGCAAGCTCAAGGTCTACGCCACCCCGGATCACCCGCACGCGGCCCAGAAGCCGCAGGCCCTCACCGTCAATCTCTGAGAGACTCACGACCATGGCACAAGACCGCACCTACGCCACGGGCAAGCGCAAGACCGCCATCGCCCGCGTCTGGCTCGCCGCCGGCACCGGACAGCTCTCGGTGAACGCCCGCCCCGCCGACACCTACTTCGAGCGCGAGACCTCGCGCATGATCGCTCGTCAGGCGCTCGAGCTCGTCGAGGCCCTCGAGCAGTTCGACATCACGACCACCGTCAAGGGTGGCGGTCACTCGGCGCAGGCCGAGGCGATCCGGCACGGCATCTCCCGCGCCCTCTGCCTCCTCGACCCCGAGAAGCGCACCGTGCTCAAGCGCGCGGGCTTCCTCACGCGCGACGCGCGCAAGAAGGAGCGCAAGAAGTACGGTCAGCCGGGCGCCCGCAAGCGCTTCCAGTACTCGAAGCGGTAAGACCCCGCGCGAGACCTCGCGAGCCGCGGCGCGCCTCTTGGCGACCGCGGCTCGTCGTGTTCTTGCGCCCTCGCTTGAGGTGCGTTCGCTCGCCGCCCGCGGCAGACCCGTGCTAAGTCCTCCGTCCTCCGCCATGAGACCGCTCGCTTCCATCGCCCGCCTGCTCGCCGTCTCGGCGCTCGCCCTCGGGGTGCTCGCGGGCGCGCCGCGTCCAGCCCGGGCCGCCATCGTCGAGCGCGTCGTCGCGGTGATCGGCGAGCGCCCGATCCTCCTGTCGGAGCTCCGCCACCGAGCGCGGCCCCACCTCATCGCGATCGCCGCTCAAGCTCCCTCGCCCGCGCAGCAGGCGGCCGCGGAGTCGGAGAAGATCCGCGAGCTGCTCACGCGCATGATCGACGACCGCCTCGAGGAGATCGCTGCCGACAAAGCGAGGCTCTCGATCTCGGCGGAGGAGGTCGACGCGGGCATCAAGAACGTGGCGGCGTCGCAGCGGCTTTCGGTGCCCGACCTCCTCGCGGAGGCGGCGCGGCAGGGCCTCTCGGAGCAAGACTACCGCGACGAGATCCGCCGCCAGCTCCTCGAGGGGAAGCTCATTCAGCTTCGCGTGCGTGGCCGCGTGCGCGTGACCGAGACCGACGCGCGAGCGGCTTACGCGCGGTGGCTCCGTGATTTCGGTGGCGACGTGGTCATCGAGCCTCGCATCCTCGCCCTGCGCATCCAGCAAGGCGCCACGGCCCAAGACATCCAGGTGCGCGAGACCTTCGCGCAAGACCTCGCGATGCGCGCGCGCAAGGGCGAGGACTTCTGCAAGCTCGTCGCCCAGTACTCCGACGACACGCAGACCAAGACCACCTGCGGCTCGCGCGGCCCCCAGCCCATGCAGGCGCTCTTCCCGCCGCTCCAAGAGCTCGTGAAAAAGCTCGGCGCCGGCGAGACCGGCGACCCGCTCCGCTTCGGCAACGAGGCGATCCTCATCGTCCAGGTGCGCGACGCGGCGCACGTGCCAAAGTTCGAAGAGGTGAAGGAAGCGATGCTCGAGCGCGCGTTCGGCGAGGCGATGGAGCGACAGCGCAAGGCCTGGCTCCAGGAGCTCCGACGCGGCCTCTACATCGACGTGCGCCTCTAGCTACCTCGCGCACCGCCAGTGCCTGAGAAGTCAACTGCGTTGACCTCACGGGACCGTGGTCGAGCGGAGCGCGAAATGTCCTCCGCGAAAAGTGAGCAACGCTCCCGCCCCTCCTGCCGACATCGGGGCAGGAGGTTCTCATGAAACGCTGCTCGCTCACGCTTCGCGCTCTCGGTGTCCTTGGCCTGGCTGCCCTCACCGCGGCCTGCTCCGGGGGGTCGGCCGACGCGCCGCCTTTCGCCGACGACGACTCGCTCGAGGCCCAGCTCCTCCGCGAGTACGGCGCGCCGTTCGTGGTCGAGCGGAGCGGCGCCAACGCGCTCATCGTCTCGCCCCTCTCGGACACGCGCGTCGTCGCGAAGGACCCCGCGGGGGCCGAGTCCGCCGCGCGCGAGCTCTTCACGCGCCACGCCTCGGCCTTTGGGGCGGGGACGGCCGCCGCGAGCCTTCGAGCTGTCCGCGTCGAGGCCGACCAAGTCGACGGCGCGATCTCGGTGCGGCTCGCTCAGGTCCTCCCGGGCACCGACATCGAGATCGAGGGGCGCGGCGTGGCCACGGATCTGTTCGCCGACGGGACGCTCGCGAACGCTGCCGGCTCGCTCGTCGACACGTCAGGCCCGATGCCGACCGCACGCTCGACGGCGGCCGACGCCGAGCGCGCGATCCGCGCGCTGGTCGCGACGTGGGACGCACCGACTGACGGAGACGCCGCGCTCGCCTTCGTCGACGGCCCCCGCCTCCTCGCTCAGGTGTCGGAGGGCGGCGCGATCACCCTCCGGTGGCGCGCGCAGTTCTCGGTAGGCTTCACAGGCTTCGAGGCCTGGCTTAGCGCCGACACCGCGGAGGTGCTCGACGTGCGCCATCCAACCCTGGGGGTAGACGGCGAGGCGCTGCTGACGCGAGCGTGGTCGTTCCACAGTTACCCCATGGCGAGGGCGCTTGGTACCGACGCGACGAAGTTGCCTATCGGCATTACCCGCGACGAAGATGGGCAATACCAGCTCCTCCGACAGGGCTCGAGCACCAGCACGCGTATCCTCACGATCGAGCAGACCGGGGCGGGCACGAGCAGCGGGTGGCCCGCGTGGGCCCCCGTACGCAGCCCCACGAGTGACGAGTTCCTCGGTCTGTTCCCCGTCAGCATCAGCGGTGCCGGGGCGACCTACACCGCCGCCGTGGGCGTGGACGTCCACTACAACGCGATGGTGATCGATCGCACGTATCGGCAGCTCGTGGGCGAGGGGCCCGCGCGCGGCGGGCAGATGACGGGCCTCCTCCACGCCAACGACGCCTACGTCATGCACGGCGCGACGCGCAGGCTCGTCGTCGACGGGGCGAGGATCAATCCAAGTTACGATCCGATCGTCAACCTCGTGCGGTTCGGCGACGGCGATCTCGCGAGAGGCGTCCGGCCTACGGGGCTTCCGCTCGACGTGGCCGGTCACGAGTGGACTCACGCCTACGTCGCCCGAAAGACCGGGCTCGGCACCACGGGCGGCCAGGGCGCGCTGAACGAGGTGCTCGGCGACGCCCTCGGCAAGCTCATCGCGATGCGCCTAGGCGACAGCCCCAACGGGCTGGGCGCGGGCCTGTCGATCAACGGCGCGTTCGTACGGGACTTCGCGGATCCGACCCGCTCGAAGGCGAGGATGTCGGAAGGCGTCACTGCCATGCCCGCGCACTTCAATGGCCTGGACGTCGGCTGCGCCCAAGACGCGGGAGCCAATTCGGTCAATGTGGTTGACGAGGGGTGCGTTCACTTCAACGCCGGCCCGGGAGACCACGCGTTCTACCTCATGCTCAAGGGGGGCAAGGCCAAGTCGTCCCCGGTGGAGGTGCGCGCGCTCTCCCGCGCCATCGTGGAGCGCGTGTGGTTCGCCTCCGCGTCGCGCGCCCTCCCCCTCAGGACCGCGAACCCGCTCGGGGTGATGGAGCTCTTCGCGATCCAGCAGGTCGATCTCGCGCGCCGCCACGGGCCGGCCGCCGTCGCCTCGGTCGGCTGCGCCTGGCTTGGTGTGGGCGCCATCACCGAGGCCCAGCTCCGCGCGCGCGACGTCGTGTGTAGCGGCGACGGGACCGAGCGCCTCGCGCCCTCCGACTGCCACGGGAGAGCCGACGGCTACTATTGCAGCGAGCTCGTCCCCGAGTCGGCGACGCTCTGTCGCGGCGGGCAGATCGCGGGCGGCCACCAGTGCCCCGGAGAAGGCGTGTGCGCCTCCATCGACGCGAGCCGCGCGGCGCGCCTCGACGCGAGCGGCGCGCCGGAGTGCGCGGCGAAGACCCCGTGATGCGGCCTCGCCGGGGAGCGCGGATCGCCGCGCCTCCTCCGGGCGGTCGCGGCTCAGCCCCCGAGCTTGCGGTCGAGCGCCTCGAGGTGCCCGCGCACCTCGGCGTCGGTCTCGCGGAGCGCCTCGATCTTGCGCACCGCGCTCATCACCGTCGTGTGGTCGCGGTTGCCGAAGGCGCGCCCGAGCTCCGGGTAGCTCGACTTCAGCCGCTGCTTGCAGAGGTACATCGCGATGTGCCGCGCGAACGCGACGCTCTTGTGACGGTCCTTCGAGCAGAGCTCGCGCTCGGTCAGCTTGAAGTGGTGGCAGACCTCGCGCTGGATGTCGTCGACGCCCGTCTCGCTCACGCGCGGCATCGACGCAGAGAGCTCGGCCCGCACGAACTCGACGTCGATCGGCCGGTGCAGGAGGCTCGACTTCGCCAGCAGCCGGATGAGCGCCCCCTCGAGCTCGCGCACGTTGCTTCGCACGGCCTGCGCGAGCAGCAGCACGACGCTGGGGTCGAGCTCGACGTCCTCGGCCGCCGCCTTTTTCCGCAAGATCGCCACGCGCGTCTCGAGCTCGGGCCCTTGGATGTCGGCGACGAGCCCCCACGTGAAGCGCGAGACGAGGCGCTCTTCCATGCGCTCGAGGTGCTGCGGGTAGCGATCGCTCGTGACGATGATCTGCTTGTCGGCCTGGTGGAGCGCGTTGAACGCGTGGAAGAACTCCTCCTGGGTCTGCGTCTTGGAGGCCAGGAACTGGATGTCGTCGACCAGGAGCAGATCGCACCGGTCGCGGTAGCGCGCCCGGAACTCGCCCATCTTGTTCTCTTTCAGCCCCTCGACGAACTCGTTCACGAACGTCTCGGCGGAGATGTACACGATGCGCGACTGCGGCCGCTCCGCGCGCACGCGGTGGGCGACGGCGTGGACGAGGTGGGTCTTGCCGAGACCCGTCGGGCCGCACAGGAAGAGCGGGTTGTGGCGCGGGCCGCCGCCGCCGGCGGTCGCGATCGCCGCGGCGTGGGCGAGCTGGTTCGACGGGCCGACCACGAAGTTCGCGAACGTGTACTTCGGGTTCAGCACGATGGACGGGATGGCCTGCGCGCTGGGGGCGCCCAAGGTGGGGCGTCGCGCGCTCGCCGGCGCGTTCTCCGCGGGGCCAGAGAGGGCAGGCGGGGGCGCGGACGCGCGCAGCACCCGTGGGCGGACGGCGGGGGCGAGCGGGCCATCGACCACGGGCCGCTCGAGGTCGCCGCCGATGGACCACGCGGGCCGGATGGCGAGGCCGGTGCGTGCGCGCAGGAAATCACTGAGGCTCGGGAGGAAGTGCTGCTCCACCCAGTCGCGCACGAACTCGTCGCGCGCGCGGAGGCAGAGGACGCCGTCGGTCAGCCCTTCGAACTGAACCCCGCAGAACCACTGCTCGAAGCTCCCCGGCGAGCGGGCCCTCGTGAAGGCCACGGCCTCATGCCACAGCTCGTCTTCAGCGCGATCGATCATGCCCATGGATGAAGAAGGCCCCCAGCCGCGACGGGCGCGGAAGTGCGAAAGAGATGCGGAACGGGTGCGGTCACGCCCGGGATTTCCCCAGGGTCAAGGTCGGCGCGGACGAGAGAATAGTTAAGCAATGCTGGGCGGTTGCGCTGAACTCGTGAGTTCGTGCGCGGAGAAGTCCACAGCTTTTCCCCAGGGACGATCAGAGGCGAAAAGAACACCCTGACGCGCCGAGGAGACGGGCGAGTCGGGTCGGGCTACGGTGAGTGAGGCACGCGTCAAGACCGGCTCCGCGGGCGAAGTCGGGCGTCGTGGCCAACGATCGAGGGGCAACGCACCCGGCTCGGGGACCCATTGCGGGCCTCGACTGGTGCGCTCTCCGCCGACCGTTCGCTTCGACGTCCATGGAGCTACCACCCCCCGTTCGCGCCCGTCCACGAGCAATCGAAAAAAAGTTATAAATGCACGATATCTGTCAACTTTATTGCTTGTAGAACCCCCGCGAAATCGGCCCGCCGAGAGGTGGCTTCCGGGGCCCTCCGGCAAGTTCGCAGAACGACTTCCGAATCGAGCCTGCCCGTGAAGGGTGCACGAAAGTGACGCGTCATTTTCTCGGTAAATTTCCTGTCAAGAGTCGCTAAACGTTTGAAATAAATAGAAAAACGCCCCGCGTTGGAAACTGTCCACGCGAGCGGGGCCTTGGTAGGGTGGGGGCGGTGACCTCCCCGCGTCCTCGCCTCTGCGCCAGAAGCGCCGTGTTCGGCCTCTTGCTGGCGGGCTCGTCGGCCATCACGGGCTCCGCCTTCGCGGACCCGTCGACCACCTCGCCGGAGCAAGGCTTCGACCTCGGAGAGGTGCAGCACCCTCGCTCGGTCGCGATGGGCGGCGCGCGAACGGCCCTCGGCTCGTCCACGAACGCCCTCTGGGGCAACCCCGCGAACCTGCCGCTCACGAGGGTGTATCACTTCGAGGGGTTGGCGACGTGGGGGCCGGAGGCCCGCCGCCAGACCTACGGCGGCGCGGTGGTCGACTCCAGCACCAACCGGGTGGCGGGGGGATTTGGCGGCACCTGGAGCATCGCCGACCCGGACGTCGTGCGGCGCCAGTGGACCGATCTGCGCCTCACGCTGGCCTATCCGCTGGTCGATCGGTTCTCCGTGGGCGCGACGGGCCGGTACCTGCGGGTCAACCAGTCCGTCTCCGCGGGGCCGCTCGGCGACTCGCTCGTCTCGGGGGGAACGCGCGGGGAGGCCGTCTTCAACACGGCGACCATCGACCTTGGCGTCACCGCGGTGCCGATCGACGGCCTGCGCGTCGGGCTCGTCGGCAAGAACCTCTCGAACCCAGGGACGGGGGTCGCGCCTACCCTGCTGCTCGGGGGCGTGGGCTACCAAAACGGCATCGTCTCGGTCGAGGCCGAGGGGATGGCCGATTTCACGACCCACGGCAGGACCGCCGGGCGGTTCATGTTCGGCGCGGAGGTCTTCGTCGCCAACCATGTCCCGCTTCGCGCGGGGTACCGCTTCGACGAGGGGACGAAGGTCCACTCGGTCTCGGGCGGCGTCGGCTACGTCGATCGCTCGTGGAGCGTCGAGCTCGGAATTCGCCGAGACGTGTCGGCGGCGTACCCGTCCACGCTGGCCTGCCTCGCGCTCCGGTACTTCTACGACGCCGGCGGGGCGGACGCCGGCCCGGAGATGTGACCCGGTCGGCCGTGAAGCGTCCGCCCGGCCGGCCGTGAGTCGACCGACGTTGGCCCCAAGTGCCTGAAATGACTCACGCCGGGCGGCCCGGGCGCGTGCCGCGGCTGCCTGCTGGCAGGCTGGCGCTCGCTCGACCGACGTTGGCGCCAAGTGCTTGAAATGACGTCGATGGCGACGCCGCCGCGCCCGCACCGGGCGCGAGCGGGCGACCGACGTTGGCGCCAAGTGCTCGAAATGACGTGCTCTTCGGCACGCCGCTCAGTCGCCGATGAGATCGAAGTGGAACCCCACCCCAATCGACAGCGCGACATACGGCCGCCCCACGAAGTTCGACTGCGGCGAGCTCAGCGAGGTCTCGGTCGTGTTCTGGAGCGTGTATTTGTTCAGCGGTCCGGCTGCGCCCTGCGTGAGCCCTGGCGTGTAGGTGCCGCTCACGTCGTTCATGCCGCCCGCCGAGATCGCCGCCAGCGGCGACAGCGTAAACCGCGTGTGGAGCCGGATCTCCGCGCCGAGCCCGAGGCGCACCCACTCGAAGGTGCTGAGGTTCAACGACTGCTCACCGCTCGACACCCGGATGCTGCGCACGCCCACCGACAGGTCTTGTAGAAACGCGACGCTGTCCGGATCCCCCGACACGTGGCGCAGCCCCCCGCCGTAGAACGTGGTCGACGAGTGGGCGTTCTCGTCCCCCTCGAAGTACCCCCCGCGCCCCAGCAGCCCGTGCTCGAGGAAGGCGTACGGGATCCAAGCCTTCGCGAGCCTCACGCCGAGGTCGAGCTGGAAGCTGGCCCCGTTCTTCGCAAGGCGCCCCGTCGTCGCCGTCTCGCCGGACCGCGCGTCCGCGAGGAACGCGCCCCCGAAGCCCACATAGTTGATGCGCCCGCCCACGTAGAGCGCGAACTTCGGCGCGTGCGTCGGCACCTCCGGCTCCGGCGGAGGCGGGGGTGCCTGAGGGGGCGCTTGCTGGGGGTACTGCTGCGGATACTGCTGCGGATACTGCTGGGGGTACTGCTGCGGATACTGCTGGGGGTACTGCTGCGGATACTGCTGGGGGTACTGCTGCGGATACTGCTGGGGGTACTGCT